>JAZRJB010000047.1:0-14642 GCA_045645565.1 Akkermansia sp.
TACAGACGACGCTCTGCAATGAGACTAACCCCATTTTCCTGAACCACTCTTTCCCCTTACGTCCTGTGGTTGGTAGCTGCCCTGTAACAGGCTTTGTCTCAGTTCTCCCGGATGTGCTCTGAACCATTTGGCTACGTCATCGATGCTCATTCCATCGACTCCAGCTGCCCCTCCATTGCTCTTTACCTTCCGGTATGCCCTGCGGAGATTGCCGGGGTCGGCTATGCGCTCCAGCGGCGTTCGTCCCAGTTCAGTTCCTCCTTCCACGCCGTAAACACTTGCAGCTCCCGCATTGGTGCAGCTGTGGGAATCGCGCCCTCACCTCGTGCGCTTTGGCCTTTTATTCGGTACTTGTTCATCCTGTATGTGTTTCGCCTCCGGCTTCCTCCCCACCCCACATTACTGTGACGCAGTTGACCTTGACTATTATTGTGTCGCCCTCTCCGAGGGCTCAGAATTCCTCGGGCTTTCAGCCCGGCAAAGCCAATTTATCGGGCAGCTTTCTCAAACTTTGGGACACGTGTGCAACTGAACAATGAGGAGAGGTAAACCGGACGGCCCCCATGAACCGCTCACAGCAGACCAGGAACGCCACCGCCGGGGAATCCCCTTTGCAACCCGGTTTAACAATTTTCCACACTAACAACTTGCCGAGCCTTCCGGATTCTGGTAACATGCAAGCGTAACAAATAACCAACTTCCAAATACTATGAATCTGAGACCTTTACTGTGTGCCACTTTTGCATTATCGACTTTGGCTGCCCCATTTGTTTATGGAACCGACGCCGGGGAACGCGCCTATACCGAGACTCTGCTATGCTCTGACGTTGCGTCCGAGGATGCCGCCCTGTTCGAGCACTACTTCGGCGCCTCTGCCGAACCTGTAGCAGATGGCTGGGATTCGGAAAATCTGGTGCAGTACTCATCCTCTTGGAGAAGGAACAAAGCAGGCAAGCGAATCCTGAACGAAAGCTTGATGATTCTTGCCGAGGATGGAAGCGCCATGCGCAAACTTTTCTGCGAACGCTTTGAGTCGAATCCCTCCACTCGGGTTAATTTCAAGGAGCAGAAATATTGCGCCATTGTTCCTTTTGTGTTTGCCTGCAATATGGTACGCATCGTCGAGAATCAAGACGAAACACTGTATGTGGATAGAGTGAGGTTTAACCCACAGACCCGCCGCATAGAGAGCATCGAGAGCAAGTCTTGGAACCGCCGTGAGCTGGGGTATAGGCGTGAAACACTGAACGAAGAGGAAGAAGAACTCTTTAGGCTTAGCTTCCCGGAGAATCGAAAGAATCACCCATCCCTTAGCTGGGATGCCGAGCATCGAGTGGTGTATTCTGCGAGGGAAAGCAAGGGGAGTGGTGGTGCCTATGCACTCACCGGAGTAATTAAACGGGTGGCGGCTGATGGTAGCAGCTGCTGTGTCGCTACCAAAACAATTGAGGTCAGCGGAGAGTGGGAGTTTATTGATCGTCCGTGTGCGCAAAACCTCCCCATGGTGCAGCCGTTTGTCTTTGTGGAGCTGTGTGACAACAAGTGGCTGAGCTTTCACATCGAACAGTTTAATCCCGAGACCGGCGAATACGAAGGCACTCGCACTAGGACATATGACTTCCGCTCGCTGGAACTAATGGGCGATATTGAAGTCCTTTATCCGTCTCTTTCGGTCGAAATTAACTAAAATCACACAAAACACCATCTTGCAGTCTAGGATTTCTCCTAGGCTGTTCGATTGTCAGGCCGGGGCTACATCCTCCCCTTGCTGCCCGTTTTTTGCGCCATCTGCAACAACAAAGCAGGAAACGCTCCACACGTGTCCCAAAGTTTGAGAAAGCTGCCCGATAAATTGGACTTTGCCGGGCTGAAGGCCCGAGGAATTCTGAGCCCTCGGAGAGGGCGACACAACAATAGAGCCCTGGGTGGAGCTGCGTCAGCAGCGGCCTGCGAGGGCGTAGCAAAGTCCAATTTATCGAGATGAGCGGAGGCTTCTTCGAAAATGTCATTGATGTTTCTATTGCTTACAAAATCTTTGGGACACATGTGGAAACGCTCAACAAAATGCCCTCCACGCTTGAACTAAGGGGCGGGTATTGATATAATGCCATGGAGAAAGTGATATTTATCAATCTTTGCGTTATCTTATGAAAGCCACAAAGGAAAAACTATTCAGGCTTTATGCCAATGTCATCCCTCCTGACGGTAACTGTTATATTCCAGATAGTCTGGGGGAGTTTTCTCCGTTTATAGACCCTCTACATGATTCTATGGGGCGCGAATTGGTTACCTGCTTTCTAGTGGACGCAAAAGGCCACATTGCGATGTTTCTCAACAGGCTTCCCTGCAATTATGTGCCGTACAAAATACTATTCAATCTGGAAGCCTATAATCGTTTTATGCAGGATTATTTCCCCAAGGGAAATGACGATGGTATATACACGGAAAAGAATGGATTCACGACAACATACTCTGACCAGAATTATCAAAAACTGCGGCCAGTGTATGAGTACATAAAAGGTGAAATTTCTCTCAGGCAGATATCTCCTTTCCAATTTTTCGTAGAGTTTTATTATCTCATAAAAGCAGGCCTTATCATCCTATTCGATAAAGAATTACGGGCAAAAAAGTTCCGCCAATGGAAAGCACTCAAACGCTACTACCAAAGCAAAAGCCTTTATGTGTTTGCCGCCAGCCCGGATTACACCCGGCTTGTCCGTATCTTTTCACCAAACCGCATGCCCGCCCCAGAGCTTGCTAAGCAGGTATCAGTATTTGCCCAGTCCGTTCCTCTGGATTTTTCTTCAACGCGCACCATAGATTTTAACGACCTGAAGAACATGTGGTTGTAATTCGCGCGAGGGTGGCGAGGAGTAACAAGGCTCGTATTATTTTGTTCCCTTGCAAGCAATGTTTCATTTTAGGTTGTCACCCGGCGAAAAGGGCGCTTAAATAGTTGGCTCTGTGTATCTTACCAGTTCGAGACACCTTTGCTTGTCACAGAATCGCCATCTGCTCAAAGTTGCCTAAGCTCACAGACTTTCACCCCAGTTACGTGTCATGCCTGACGTACCAACGAAAAAGCCTTGCAACATAACCTGCTGCAAGGCTTTATACGAAGTATAAGATTCGAACTTATGACCCCATCCGTGTGAAGGATGTGCTCTACCACTGAGCTAACTTCGCTTTTATGGTAACACCCACCGGGTGCGGCGTTATTGTATACATTTTCTCGGCAGAATGCAAGCTTTTTTTTAATTTTTCCGCAATATTTTTCATCCTTCCGGAGTGCATCTCCATCTTGCGCTTTGATACTCCGACATTTGGGAACAAAATATTTTTGCACCTCCCGGGCTCTCTGAAATAAATGAGCCCTGTTCAACGGAAATGAAGAACAACATTAAAAATACATACAAACGCTTGCCAATAACGGGGGGATTTGCTAGACTCGGGTGAACCTCATCACTCCATTTTTTCATCATGATTCGTTTTGCTTCAACGGACAGCCGTCGCGAGACCGGTAATATCAAATGGGACCTCCAGGGGCCCCTTCCTTTCGGCATTGCTGATATGGACATCGAATCCCCGCCGTGCGTCATTGATGCTCTGCAACAACGACTTAACCACCGTTTTTACGGTTATGCCTTCATGACTGATGAGCTGAGGGAGGCTATCTGCGCATACCTGGAGGATAAGCACGGTGTGCAGCGAGCGCGACCTGAGTGGCTGCACGCGCTGCCGGGTTGTGTGCCGGCATTCACGCTGGTGGCACGCGCTGCCTGCAAGCGACCGGAGCATGAAATTATGGTCTGCACCCCGGTATACCCGCCAATGCTGCACTGCCATGAGGACGCGCAATGCAGTTTGCTGCAAGTGCCGTATATCAACGTAAACGGAGTCTGGGAATTTGACTGGGAAGGCATGGAAGCCGCAGTGACCCCGAACACCAGAATGTTCCTGCTCTGCAACCCGCACAATCCGCTGGGGCGAGTCTGGAGCCAGGAGGACATTCTGAAACTGGCTCAGTTCTGTGAGCGGCACGACATGATTCTCTGCTCCGATGAAATTCACTGTGATCTCGTGCTGGATACAGACGTAAAGCATGCCACGGCTCTCAACCTGCCTGAACCGCTGAGGCAGCGGGTGGTCATGCTCAGCGCCCCGAGCAAGACATTCAACATTGCCGGCATCTGTTTCACATACATGGCAGTGCCCAACGCAGAGCTGCTCGCCAGCATCCGCAAGGTGCAGGGGCATACCCTGCCCACGCTCAATGTATTTGCCTACGCAGCTTCTCTTGCAGCCTATACCCATGGCTGGGAATGGCACGCCAGACTTCTTGACACCCTAAGGGTGAACCGGCAGATGGTGTACGATTATATTGCACAGGAGCTGCCCATGCTCAAGACGCGCCACCAGCAGGCAACATATCTGGCGTGGATTGATTGCTCTGCCCTGGGGGTGGATTCTCCCCATGATTTCTTCCTGGAAAAAGCTGATGTATTCCTGGACGATGGTGCAAACTTCGGGGATCCGCAGTGCGTGCGCCTGAACTTTGCAACCTCCCCGGAAATGCTGAAAACCGGGCTGGATGCCATGCGGGATGCCGTTCTGAAGCATCTTAATCCATAATATAAGTTCCAGCAGATGTCAAAAAACAAGGAGGAGCCACCGCAGGGGCTCCTCCTTGTTTTTATAAGACTCTATTAACCTCAACGGTTGCCAGCTTGCGATTTGCAGGAGCTGGCACCAATCAGTCGAGGCACGGGACTTCATTCCCGAACTCATAACCGCAGAGGGAGTACAGCCCCTTATCAACCGCTCATTGCTCATCAACCAACACCTCGCGGGCGCGGGTGGCTCCAGAGGGTGGGGAAATAATGCCATTCTCCTCCATCATGTCCATAATCTTAGCGGCGCGGCTGTAACCGATGCTGAAGCGACGCTGCAACAAAGACGTGCTGGCCTTGCGCTCAGTAACCACCAACTGCACGCAGCGGGTGTAAAGCTCAGAATCCTCGTCACTCATATTCTTGGTACCAATGCGACCGCCATTATCTGCATTCTGGGAACCGCCTTCTGCATTATCCATCTCGGCAGCCACACCCTGCTCAAATTTCTGCTTGGCATGGGCTGCACAATGGGCAATAATCTTCGCGATTTCGCCATCGCTCACAAAGGCGCCCTGCACACGGGTCATCTTGGTAATACCATCCGGCGGAAGGAACAGGCTGTCACCCTTACCCAGGAGATTCTCTGCACCGGCAGTGTCCAGAATAATGCGACTATCCAGCGGGCTGGCCACGCGGAAAGCAATGCGGCTCGGGATATTAGCCTTGATGACACCAGTCACCACATTGGAACGCGGGGTCTGAGTGGCAGCTACCAGGTGAATACCAGCGGCGCGGGCCTTCTGAGTCAGGCGGGCAATGTAGTTCTCCAGGTCCTCCTTCACCACCATCATGAGGTCAGCGAGCTCATCAATGATGATGACAACATAAGGCAGACGCAGCGGAATGGGCTCGGGGTCATTGAAATCGAACTCATCCTGTTCTTCCTCACCCAGCTCAACCTCCTCCTCGGCCTGGCGCTCAATCTCGCTTGCCCATGCTTCGACTGCGGCATAATCAATGGGGGATTCCTCCACCACTTCCTCCGGTTCAGCAGCCGGACCATCATCCTCGCGATTATTGAAGTCCTCGAAATTACGGACACCGACCTGACTGAAGAGCTTGTAGCGGCGCTCCATCTCATTGACAGCCCAGCGCAAGGCGCCAATCACGCGCCCGGGCTGAGTCACCACAGGACAGATGAGATGCGGCAGCTTGCGGTACGGCTGCATTTCCACCACCTTGGGGTCAACAAGAATGAGTTTCAGCTCATCCGGGCGGAACTTATACAGCATGGAAAGAATCATACTGTTGATACAGACCGACTTACCGGAACCGGTCGTACCGGCAACCAGGGTATGAGGCATGGCTGCAAGGTCACCAATGACGGCATTACCATACACATCCTTACCCAGCGCCACCGGAATGCGCAATTTCGGATTCGTAAAATTATCTGACTGCAGCAGCTCACGCAGGTAAACCGGAGACTTCTGCGCATTCTCCAGCTCAATTCCCACAGTATTCTTACCGGGAATCGGCGCCAGGATATTGACAGATTTGGAACTCGTGGCGAGCATCAGTTCCTTATCCAGCGCAGCAATACGCCCCACGCGCAACCCACGGGGCGGGAAGAACTCATAGCGGGTAATACTCGGTCCGCGGGTAATATCCCCCGGCTCCACGGAAATCTTGAACGTATCCATCGTTTCGATGATACGCTGCTGCACTTCCATCATCTCCCGATGCGCAGCCTGCGAAAGCTCCTGGGAAACCGCCTCATATTTCAGCAAATCGTATGGCGGCAGGGGATAATCCTCATACTGGACGCGAGTATCCTCCTTTTCACGAAGCGAAGATGAGTTCTTGGGCTTATTCACCTTGGCTCGGCCAGCAGGTGCCGGCTGGGGGGCTGGCTTTGAAGCCGCCACAGGAGCAGCACCGGCACGGGCTGCCATACGCCGCTCTACCTGAGATTGCAAGCGAGTATTGACCACAGCAGGTCTCGGCTGCGGCTCCGGAACCGGCGGTTCATCCCGCCCCGGTGCATTCTGCAGGGCAATCTTCTCCTCCACAGGAGCCATCAGATCCAGCAGATTGGCACGATTCCGGGAAGGCGCATACTGGCGACCACGCCCGGTGGGCGGGCGCTGAGTGGCCACGCGCTCAGCCTCGCGGCGGCGGCTCTCCTCCATCTGTTGTTCAAACGATTGAACAGGCGGGTAATCAGGCTCCTCATATACAGAGTCCTGATTCCCACGGGAATCCAGCGCAGAACGCTTGCGCGCCGGAAGGTTTCCAGTGGTCTTCTCCTCTCCGAGCAGATACCCCTGGTCCCCCTCCCCTGCCCTGCGAGCCTCAGCCGCTGCAACCTCTGCATCAGCCGCCGCTGCAGCCTGAGCCGCAGCAAGTTCGCGTTCCTGCTGCTCCAGACGCTCGCGCAAAAGCTGTTCGCGGGCCTCGCGCTTGCGTTCCCGGCGCTCTGCCCTGCGGTCGCGCCAGCGGCACCACAGCCCGGATAAATCATACCACACATCGCGCCAGAACGCTATAAACGTAAACCGGGCAAAATAAATCCACGCCACGGCATGCAGCAAAAGGAACGATACCAGCGACCACTTTGTGCCAATGAGCGGCTCCACCACGCAGGTGCCATCCAGATACCCCAGCAAACCACCCACAGAATACAGATTATGAGCCCGCTGCCAACTGCTCAGGAACCACGGCTGCAACGCCAGCACGGCACAGGCAAACACCACCAGGCACAGCATGGCCACCAGCTGCAACACAAAAGCACGGCGCGGCCAGATGACCAGCCCGACAGAAAAAATAGTCAGCAGAAAAAGAGCATATAACGATGCCGCCCCGAAAAACCAGTTACACAACCCGGCCAGGTACAGCCCGATAAGGCCAAGCCAGTTGGTACAGGGAGCCTCCTCCGCAGCCGTTCCTCCATTCGGGTTCAGAAAATCCCATCCCATCTCGGCATGGTTATAGCTCAACAAACTAGCGGCAAGAAGTACAGAAAAAACGACAAGGCAGCAGCCGGTCAAACGGGTTGGCCAGGTACGTTCCTCTCTCTGGGGCAGTTGGGGGTCTATCTCGTACTCCATCATTTCTCGCCACTATCATACCTGCTCCCCCGCCTGGCAGCAAGCGCAAAATGTGTACTATTGCAACCATCCCATCTAAATTGCGCACCAGGTCGCGGATGCATACGAACCCAGCCTGCTCACCTCAGGGCTGTCCGTCACCACTCAGCACGCCGATTCCCCACCCGGCGCTGCAGCAAAGAATGGATACTCCGGTTTTGATGACCCGCTCATCATACAAGTCGTCACAGCCCCGGCTCAGGGAGAGAAAGAACTCCGTTACCTCCTCTCTATCGGCATTGTCCCCGTACAGAAAGATAAACACGGGAAAACGGCATTGGAATACGCTCACAAGCTTAACCGAACTGAGCTGCTCCCCTTGCTGGAAAACGCGCAGAATCAATAAATCCTCAACAAAATTACCCTTCCAGGCATCTATATGGTAGAAATATCATCATTTATGCATTTTTTACTGTTGATTCGCCTGCTCAATCTGATAGTATAAGCAAGAAGATTGGGTAACTCACTGTTGAGGGAAGCTCAGCTTTTCTGGATACCCTTTTCTACTACAACCCATCTACCAGGAATGAACCATCGTAAAGAGATGAAGAAACCTTGCCTCAGAATCCTTGCCGCCTCTGCCATCTGTCTTGCAGCGGTGGGGGGCAGCTCGTGCAGTTACTGCTGGCCCTCTCTGCATACGGCAGAGGCCGTACGCCACTGCGACAAGCAGGTGGTGGTATGGATTCCTGAAAACCTTGATGTCAAATACCGTTACAAAGGGGAGGATTGGCACCCCGTCATGCTGGCCTACGCCATTGATAAAGGTGAACGCATCTATCGCCGTGGGGATGGTGCCGGCTGGTGCCTCAAGGATAACACCAACCGCTACCAGATACAGCAAGAGAGCGTGCGCACGTTCATGATTCCTCGAGATGAAAGCCAGGCATCGCCATACCGCGCTTCGTGTAAATTCTGTTTTGACCGCGCTATTGCAGAAATGGATTTTCCGTTCGACAAGGCAGTGCGCATCAACAGCCCGAAAGATGAGCCCCTCCCCATTAGTGAAAAACAGTTTTCTTTCGGCAACCCCTGTTGGGAAATCAGCACCGCTGTGGCCTCCATGCCGATAACTGGGCCTGCCCCCCAACCATCCACCATGCAACGCCTTGCCGCCGCCCCGCTGGAAGTGGTGGATACCACTGCCACTATTGCCATGCGGGCTACGGAATTGGCTTTCATCATCGTCATTCTACCGCCCTCAGCAGTGTGGAACGGCATCACCAAGTTGATAAACGGATAAGCACTGTTACAGTTTTCCGGTGTCTATGTATCATCCTGGCGCTTACTGGTGACGCGTGGGTGCATCGGGTCTCAAATTAGCCCACGCCCCGCGATATTGAGCTTGCAAATGGAGGGCATTACGGCATAATATCTGACAGATATCCCCGTCATTTTTCCACCCGCCATCATGAAAGCCACATTCATCTCCGCCATGCTCAGTTGCCTGGTTCTGCTGAACCAGACCAGCGCAGCCCCCAGAACCTACACCGTGGTAGTAGACAAAGATACCACCCCGGAGCAGGCAGCCAATACCATCATGCGCCAAATGCTTACTGACCTGAGCAACGACGCGCTGGAGAAACGCGCCGCCAAGAGTGATAAGGAAGCCATGCTGGAGCTGGGGAAACGCATTGCCACAGGCGACTGCCTGCCCGATGACCAGAAACTGGCATGTAGCTGCCTGCGCCTCGCTGCTGAAAGCGGAGATTCCGCAGCCCTTTTTGAAATGGGGCGCTTTGCCATCTTTGGTTTCGGCATGGAAAAGGACTCCGCCGAGGCTGCTGAGTGGTTCCGCAAGGCTGGAGAAGCCGGCAACAGCGAAGGATGGCGGCTGCTCGGCACCATGACTTACAACGGCATGGGTATCAAGGCCGATACGCAGAAAGCCATTGAATACTGGCACAAGGCAGCGGCGGCTGGCAATGCCTGGGCGCACAACGACCTGGGGCAGTGCTACTTCCGCGGCGATGGCGTTCCTAAAGACTGGGGCAAGGCCATTCAGATGTGGAGCAAGGGCGCTGAACTCGGCAATGCCGGGGCTCAGTTCAACCTGGCAGTCTGCTACATGAACGGCGAGCATGTGAAGCAGGACAAGGCAACTGCCCGCACCTGGTTTGAAAAAGCTGCCGGACAAGGGCACGAAGGTGCCA
This sequence comes from Akkermansia sp., assembly GCA_045645565.1. Lineage (GTDB taxonomy): Bacteria > Verrucomicrobiota > Verrucomicrobiia > Verrucomicrobiales > Akkermansiaceae > Akkermansia. The sequence continues at coordinate 9,913 of JAZRJB010000047.1, forward strand.
TGCGCGCCCTTTACCAGATGAATAGAGAAAAGAAATAAGAACGCCGGTTCTCATGCCTCAGTCCGCCTCCAGACCTGGTTCCGCCGAATTTCCTGCACAAGTGTTGACCAGGGCTGATGTGGCGGAGTCGGCGCACCGGTTGCAACAGAAGAAATGCCAGCAGCACCAGGCCAGACGCCCCTGGCGCATTCTGCGTGTAATCTGGCTCGTGGTGGTAGCTGGTCTACCCATATACTACTACCTGCTGCCGGAGCGCGACTGGAACTACGAAGACTGGGGGGCTCCAGATGTAATCGTCGTCAGCCGGAAACATGAGGAAAACCCGTGGCGTGGAGATGAACAGATCTACTCCCGCATCTTCATCGCGCGCCCCTCTGCGGCAAACATGACGCATTTCCGCGAATCGGCGGGCTCTGACAACAGAGCCGAGCTGCTCAATGAGCTGCTGGCTGAATACAAACTGCCACAGCCCTACCGGGACAGGGCATTTCATGGTCACGGCTGGGTAGATGTGGTGGAATGCGGCAATGGACTCATACTGGTGGCTGATTATAGCCTCAACAAAGGCGGGCTCTTTTCCTCCCGCATGACGCCCGAAACCGTCTGGGAGCATTACCCCCTGCACTTCATTTTCCTTCACAGCTGGGCCTCGCTGGGGCTGCTCGTTCTTCTGCTCACCCCGTTTCTGGGCATCCCTGTTGCCATGGGCTATCTGCTGTGGAGACTAACACAAATCCGTTGAGGCACGGGACTTTAGCCCCGCAAACATCCGCCACACAGCAGAGCCATCCCATTCACTGCACCGGCTGCGAGAGTTGTACTTCAGCTAATGTTCTGCCGGTTATGGCATAAATGCGCACGCGCGTCTCTTCGCATTGAAAAATAGCGGGGCTGTAGTAGCTGTTGATCAATTCTGTGGAGATATGCTGCCACACACCCTTGTGCAGGCGATAAAATTCCAACTGCTTCACCTCGCCCCGACCAGTCGGTGAGTAACGCTGAATCACCGCCAGGTCATCACGCAGACGAATGGGGAAACAGCGTCCGGTTTCGCCCAGCTCAGGCATGCCGGGTTGCAGAATGGCAGCGGGAGCAATAGCCTGGGGTTGGGTAATGACTGCGGATTCCTGGGCATGATACACCAGCTCCACGCGCTCTGCCTTGGTCAATCCCTCGGGATTTTTTCGTCTCTTGCTGATGAGATCTAACCGGAGCCGGGCTTTTCCGCGCGGCGGCAGCAGGGTCGTCTCTCGCAGTTTAACGAACAGATTGCTGAGTGTTATCCGTTCTCCCTTTGTAATGATGATGGATACATTCCCGGGGCGCAGCAGTACAGGAAAGCGGGTCAGATTCTCAGCCTCGCAGTATATCAAATTATCGTCCGTGCCGGTAAGACGGAGCTGGACCATGGGCTCCGCCGGGGCATAAAGCGCAGGAGGCGACTCCCATAGCGGCATGCGTGCCAGTAACGCCCCATTGGTGTGATAGGCCATCACCTCTCCGTTTTTCAGCGCAAACCGGGCAAATTGATGATGAGCCGATGCCACGGTATATGTCATTACCAGACGGTTTTCTCCCTTCACCTTGCGCAAGGCACAGTACTGGTGCGTCTTCTGGTCTGGCACCATCCCACGCAACAACTGCACTTCATCAGAAAGGCACCAGCTCTTCCATTCCGATGCTGTTGGGAACACCTGCTGCGCATGTTCCTGCGCTGTTTTGCCGCGGGCCTCTCCCACGGGCAGCATCAACAGTGCTGCCACTGGCATGAGTTTCAAACATTGTCTGATGATGCTGGCTATCATAGTATCATGAACATACGCACAGAGCTCTATCTTTCAGTCGGGCCGTGGCAAATCCTCCCCCCTGCCCGCAGCTGTTCTTTGCAGGTCTGCACATTAACGGAAAATGATTTCATTCAGGCGAGCGGCTTTCTCGCGTTTTACTGATATCTCAATACTATCAGCACCTTTGGGGATGCTGTGGTAAAGCACACCGCCTGAGTTTTTGATAAGCTTGCCGGGGGTAATCTCAGCCTTGGCCGTACCCACCAGAACGACCTGCTTGCAGCCTGAGGAGGGCACCGCCATGGTGAATTTCAAGGGACCGTGGCTGCAATCAACGGATGTTGTCAGGTCTGCATCGGTCAGGCATCGGGCATCAAACCATTCCCCCGGGGGTGGTAACAGCAGTTTGAATTCCTTAACCTTCACCTGCTGAGCTGTGCGGGAGGTGTTGGTAAGCACAATCTTGCTCACCCCGCCGGCCAGAGTATCACCACGCAGGTGCAGGGCCGTGCCGTGCTGTGCTGGCGCAGGGGTGGTTCTGCTGCCATTGATGGCGTGCAGCTCTACTTTTGCCCATTCCTTGATGCTCTCGTTCTCCAGGTCGATGATAACCTCGCGAGCCGGCACACCAGCAGGCACATGGAGTTCAATGGATTCCCCACCAGGCAGATTATGGAACTCCATAATGCGGTTCAAACTGATTTCGCTATCAGTGACATGGACCGTGGGTGCCACGCCCCGCATACCGCACTTTGCCGAGGGGGCTACGGAAGCCGTTTTGCCTGACTTGCTCTTGGAAATGGCATTGTAAAGAGGCGTGCTGCGCTGCCGCATCACCGTTTCGATGAGCGGCATCAGGTGTTCGGAGCCAACCATCACCCCCTGCACCTCTGTGACGCCTTTGCCATCCCACTGGCGGCGGGTGGTCTTCTTCATTTCAGCCATGGTATTGGTGGCTTTCAAGAAGGCAAGCAGGGGTTGTTTCTCTTTCTCTGAGCAGGAGTCGAGCAGTTTATCGCCCACATAGCCCATCATTTCAAATTGTTTGAACCAGGGCTGAATCTCCTCTGCCAGTGCGGCGGCAGAGCCCCCTGCCTTGCGGAGTTTTCTGCCGGCCTTGTTTATGGCCTTGAATACCTTGCGTATTTCCTGAATGCCGTTTTCTGAAAGGCGCCCTTTTTCTGCCTGTTGGCGTAGTGCTTTGAGTTTCGGGGCCAGGGCAGCCGATTCTTCCCGGTAGTATTCGTGTACGTTGGGCAGCAGATAACTGTTGTGGTCACAGAAAATCTGCATTTCCTCCTTATACTCCGGGAACAGGCGGCGGATACCGGCCTTCCAGCTGGTTTGGGAATCAAAACGGGTAATATTCCAGGTATAATCTGCCACCCCGAAAAGCCCCACCTTGCCTGCTTCTGCATGTTCCATGGGGTTTGCCACAAAACCGCTCATCTGTTTTTTCATTTCCGCCTCAGTGCCCAGCCCATACGTACGCCCCATGGAGAGGCGATCACGGCGGAAGTCATTGCACGGCCAGTTCCACCACACGAAGGTGGGAGATTTGAGGAATTGGTTTACCCATTTCTGACCATCCAGCTTGATATCATGCACCACGGTATTTCCCGTCCACATCATGAAAATATCCGCCGGCAAACCATTGCCCATTTCCCTGAGTACTCCCTCATTTGTCCAGCCTCGGTTGTAACCGGTGGGGCACATGATGAGTTCCTGATTGGCATCCGGGTGTTGGCGAATGAAGTTCTTCTGAATATAATTGCAGAGCTGTATCTGGCGCGAGGCCTTACCGATTTCTCCGTTGGAGTCATCGACAAAGACGCCGAAATCACGCACGCCAAGGTCATAGAGCTGTTGCAATTTAGCGCAGAGCTTATCCATGTGCGGAGCGCCGTCCTGATTGAACCAGTCGATAGTGTTGGCGGGGTGAATTGCCCAGAAGAAGCGTACATGGTTCTTCCGGGCGTGTTCTACGACTTTTTTCAATTCAGCGGCCTTATCATCAGGGTAAGGCTCATAGCAGCCGGCGCCGTGGTGGTAAGGGTCGTCCTTGGGGGCGTAGATATAGGTGTTGAGTTTGTTTCTGCCGTAGAACTCCAGCTGCGCCAGGCGGGCTTTTGTACTCCAGGGAATGCCGTAATAGCCCTCAACAACGCCGCGATAGGGTAAATCCGGCCAGTCAACAATGCGGCAGAGTGGCAACTTGCCTTTTCTAGCTACTTCCGCCACTGATTCATCCAGAAAGGGATCTTTGTGCGCATCGCGGGCGTTGTCTACCTCTTTCAGCAATTGGCTGAGTGTTTGTTTGGCGTAGAAGACGCCGGCGTCGTCATTGGCGTAGATGGTGACTTTACCCTCTGTGATGGCGATAGCGTAGCCCTCTTTCACCTTAGGCAGATTATCCCACATGCCACCGCGTGATTTCTTGCCGCGTTTACGCACACTGACTTCTGTGACGTTGGTGTAGGTTGAGGAAATTTCCATGCGCTGAGGTCGCGGATAAACCGGAGATTCCGCAGCGGCAAACAGCAGCGGCGCACAGAGCAACTGCATGAGAAAAAGGAGAAAGACCCTGTTCATAAACGGAGGAGAAATGCGACAATTGCATTTCATTCTACCATAACAGCGCTGAGAAACAAGCCCAAACCCCGCCAGCGCCCTGGGGCAGGGCATAGCTGTCCAAAAAGCGTTCTAAAGAAAGCCGGGGGAAGAGAAGCAAAACTAAGAAGAAAAAAGAAAACAAAAATGGAGATTGAGTTCTGGGGTGCCAGCTACTAAACTGACGGTGCTAAAAAAAATGAACCAATCTCCGTGCAGCAACTTACCATTATGTGCACAGCTTGTCAACGATTTGATAAGCCATAGCGCATTTTCTTCCATTGTCAGAACGTATCATTCCGACAGAAACGCCAAAAAGTTCAATTCCTGGAA
>JAZRJB010000048.1:0-14589 GCA_045645565.1 Akkermansia sp.
AAATTAAACTGGAGCCCATGAAATGGGTGACAGAAGCCTCGGTTCTCAATTGTTGCAACCCCTTCTGTCACCCGCTCTCGCGGGCTCCGCCTTTATTTTACAATTAGCAGGGGGTGCGCAATCGCTGGCGGGCTTGCGCCCTCCCGGGACGCGATTGCTGCCCCCTGCCTGACATCTCAGCACCCACTCTGTGGGCGCTCAATTCCGTTCGCTTCGCTCACCTGGGCAACGTATACAAATGCATGCATAATTCTGCAAATAACCCAGCAAATCTGAAACAGACCCGACCAGCCCTTTGCTGTTCAGAAATTTGTGGTTGATTTCATCTGGTTTTCATGGTAGAACTCCGCCGTATGAAGATTCCTGGTTTATTTTCTCTTGCTGTGCTGGTAGCCGCATTAAACGCTAGCTGCATTGCGCACAGAAACAGCGAGACGCGTTTTCCGGATGAAGTCTGCAAAGCCGCAGCGCTACAAGTCAGGAAGATGGCTGAAAACGCCGCCTACTGGGAAGGCCTGGGGGAACCGGTTACGCACTTGGCTTCTCCTGAATTTGCTGCCAGATGCGAGAACGGAGCTCTGTCCTATTGCTCCACACTTGGGAATGAACCCTGTGGCGGCTGGATTGTAAAAACGGAAATTGATTTGGTGGGCGATGCAGAGAAAGAGATTGTGTGGCAAATCATTCCGCCGGTCGTGGGTTCCATCAATTATTTAAACAATGTGCTGGTTTATTCTCAATCAGGGATTTTTTTATTCCACGCTCCGCCTCAAATCATCTTCTCTGCAAAAAACGGTAGTGGGTCGCGCGGCTCATTTGCCATAAACACGCCCACGCGTTATGATTTTGCCATAACAGGGGCTGATGAATGGGTGGTCTCCCCGGATGGCGTGACGATGCTTAGCTACGATGTCAGGGATTACATGAATTCAGATACCGGAGAATATACAAAACCGGGCTTGCTTCATGTTACGAAGCGTTGTTTTTCTAAACAAGGTGTGCAGACAAGCGAAAACAGCTATGCGGCGGATTCAACTGACTACGCCGCGTTGAGAGAAACTCTGCGCGGGCTTTGCGCAGGTGCTTCCGCCGCTAGAATTGAGGGGCTCAATCATGTGTCTTCCCTGGTCATTGCCACCTTGGAAAAACGCCCCGCCTGGCTCAGTGGCAAGGCTTCCATTGACTCGTTGCTCAAACAGTGGTCTATCGCATATCCTGCTCAGCTGGAACAGTCAAAATCCTATAAGCCAGAACATATCCTGAATGTTCTGGAAAAATAACAAGCGCTGTTGCCCGTTTCCGTGTATATCCCCCTCCGCGCGGTAACTGGCGATTTCTGGGGGATGCGGGCGGGCGTTTCTTATCATTGCCATTAAGCATAAACTGGAATAATTCTAAAAATTACAACAACACACAAGTCTGAGCTTGCGTTGCCAGCAGGATTCATGTAAAATGCACGGCGCAGCGGGGAAAACGTTTTCCGCAGTAAGCAACTAAGAACGCAAGCCACACAGAATCTACAAGATGATCAAGGTAGCCATCGTAGGATACGGGAATATCGGTAAGTACTCAGTCGATGCACTGCGTGCCGCACCGGATATGGAGTTAGTAGGCATCGTACGCCGCGCCGGAAGCGCCCCAGTACATGGGATTAAGACTGTGACCGATATCGACGAACTGGGACAGGTGGACGTAGCGCTGCTGTGCACACCGACCCGCAGCGTAGAGGAAACCGCCCTGCCCCTGCTGGCCAAGGGAATCAATACTGTGGACAGCTATGATATTCACGGCGGAATTGTTGATTTACGCCGTTCGCTGGGCAAGCAGGCACAGGCAGGCAATGCCGTGGCAGTCATCTCAGCCGGCTGGGATCCCGGTTCCGACTCCGTAATGCGCACCATGATGCTGGCCATGGCCCCCAAGGGCATCACCTACACCAACTTCGGTCCTGGCATGAGCATGGGGCACAGCGTGGTGTCTCGCTCAAAAGCCGGCGTGAAAGACGCCCTTTCCCTCACCATTCCGACTGGTTCCGGAGTCCACCGCCGCATGGTATACGTACAGCTGGAGGACGGCGCCAACTTTGCAGACGTGGAAGCCGCCATCAAGGCTGACGATTATTTCTGCCACGATGAAACCCACGTCAAGCAGGTGGACGACATTGATTCCCTGCGCGATATGGGACATGGCGTATACATGGAGCGCAAGGGCGTATCCGGCACCACGCAGAATCAGATTTTCAAGTTTGAAATGCGCATCAACAACCCGGCACTCACCGCACAGGTCATGGTAAGCGCAGCACGCGCCAGCATGCGCCTGGCAGCAGGTTGCTATACCCTGCCGGAAATTCCGCCCATGGATTTCTGCCCGGGCGACCGCGAAACCCTCATCGCCCAGCTGGTATAAGCAGCAGGGAAACAGGTTACACCAGAAACCGGGACAGGAGATTCCCCCTCCTTCCCGGTTTTCTTTATACCGTTTCTGGCAGTTTTTTACAAGGCAGGCTCGTAATCAATCTGCACCGGAACCTGCTCCACCTCCAGGCCAGCGGCCGTCAGGTCATCCAGCACCTCCACAAAGCGAGCCATGGAAGCCCCACCCGCCGCAGATACCTGGATACGGGCCTGGGGATTCTGGCGGATGAGTTCCTGCACAGCCTTTACCAACTGCTCAGCAGGCAGCGCCTTACCGTTGAACGCAATGGAGCCGTCATCCGCCACCTCAAGCAGAATACTGTTGCGCTCCCCCTGATTCCCGGCAAGATGCCGGGTCCGGGGCACATCAAGATTCAACACACTGACCTGGCGCTTGAACTCCGTATGCACAATGAAGAAGATGAGCAGAATGGTCAGGATATCAAGCATGGGCACAATGGGAATACCCTGCTGCCCGAATTTGCGTTCGTAAAGCTTCATAATGGCAACATAAAACTGGTGTCAGCCCTGGCGGGAGGCAAGCAAATCCGTAAAGCACTGGTTAATGCGGGCCGAGCGGCGCTCAAGCGCTCGTTCAAAACAACTCAGGGCAATCGTACCCGGCACTGCAATGGCAAGACCAAATATCGTGGTATACAAAGCCTTGGAAATACCCAGCGCAATGCCATCCTGAGCATCCGGGGCGCCGAATACACCGAAGATATCCACCAGCCCCCATGCCGTGCCCAGAATGCCAAGCATAGGGGCTATGGTCGTGATGATGCTGATGGTGGAAAGCCCGGCGCGCTGGTGGTCAATAATGCAGCGGAGGCGAGCCTCAACCTGCTGCTCCAGTGCAGCAGAAGGCGCCTGACTGCAAAGAAAGCGCAGCACGCCGCCCAGTTCATCATCCCCGCATTGCTCCAGCACAGAAGACTCGGAACATTCCCCCCGGGCAAGTGATTCCAGCCTGGGCAGGCACTTATGCCTCCGGGCAAAAAGCATGTGGTAAAAAATGGCAGTCAGCATTATAATGGAGCATGCCAGCAGCGGAAGCCCGAAGGGATGACAGGCGGCAAAGAATTGTTGGATGGTGTTATTCATAATAGTTCATGTAGGGGGATAAGGTTTTAATCGAAGTTGAATTCAAAGATAAGCTCCATCAGGTTACCAATCACATCCGCCTGCACCTCTGGCGGCATTGGTGGCAGGTTTGCTTTGCGGATAGCCTTGAACGTGAATGATTGCTGGCTGACACTGGCACCGCTGCGGCGGATGAGCGCCATGCTGTCAATCTGTCCGCGCCTGGTGATGCGGAGACTGATGGTGATTTTTCCTGGAATGATATCGCCCCGGTGTTCATCACAGGCAATATACCAGAAATGCGCAACCTGGCGGTAAACCATAGCCTCATACTGACCGCGCGGGGAGGCCGCCACATTGAGCGCAGCGCCCTTACCCAGCACAAAGCGCCCACTGCTGCGGCTGCGGCGTTCATTTGTACGGAATCCGGGTTTCTGCTGCTGGTGAGCCAGGCTGGGGTCATAGCAGACCCGAGAAACACGTGACTGGCGCCCCCGGGTTGGGGCATTTCCGGTTGCACCCGGGGAACCCAGCCGGGCAGCGTGCTGTTCCAGCTCCGGCAGCCGTGGGGCAATGTCAGGCTGCTGAACTTTGAGCAGCCCGCTCAAATCAGGATTCAACGTAAGGGAATTGGCGGCGTCAACCTGCTGGGACTCAGCATCCTTCCCGGGGTTATCAGGCTCCGGCACGCCCTGTGCCAGGCCATCCGCCGAAGCCTCCGCAGGTGGTTCAGGGGGCGCAGGCGGAACTGGGGATGGCGCCTCTGCTGCCTGTTGTTTATCAAGGCCTTCATATTTCAAATCACCCTGCTGGCGGTCCTGGTCAAAGGTAACTAGTTCCTCTTTTTCCACGCCGTCCATGGCTGGTGCATTGGCAGGGCTGACCCGGTGGCTGGAATCTGCGGCACTGGCAGCACGCGTGCTGCGCTTGCCTTCATACTCCGGCTGCAGCGGGCGGGCTTGCGGAGTATCTGCACTGGTTTTAACAAAAGGCTTATGCTCAGTGGGCGCCTTCTCCGTGGTTTCAGGCGGTGGTGTTTTCTTCACCTCATCCGCCTTCTTGCGGGCAGCCGTACGCACCACCCGCACAGGCTTTGCCTTGCGCCCCGCTTTCTCCCGTTTCACCTGCGGCGGCTGCGGCAGGAGCAGCAGAATTCCCCCCAGCAGCAAATGCAGCAACACCGAAAGCACTATGCAAAATAGCACCCGGGGAATCCGTTTCTGCTGCAGCCATATCACAACGCTCCCAGTGTGCCATGCTTGCGCCTGATGCGCAAGCCTGAGTACTGTCTTAATGATTCAGGTGAATAACTGAATCACCAGATAAACAGCCACTGGAACCAGATGGCACGAACCCGCCTTTATTCCTCACCGAAATCCGGTTCTTCTGCCCCGTCTGCAAACAGTTCGTACGCAATGGAATCCACAATCTCCACCTCAGCAAACTCCCCAACAGGAAGAGCGGGGTCCACATGGATAGAGCCATCCACATCCGGTGCATCCCAGGGGCCGCGGGCAATGCCAGGAGCATCCACCAGCACCCGCATACGGGAACCTATGCTCTCCTGACCAATCTCATCAGCAATGCCGGCCAGCAGCATGGAAAGCTCATTACTACGGCGCTTCTTAGTAGCATGGTGAACCTGGTTCTTCATTTTTGCAGCCAGGGACCCCTCCTCCTTGGAATAGGGGAACACGCAGGCGCGCTCAAAGCGGAATTCCTTGATGAAGTCCCGCAGCTCGGCGTGGTCTTCCTCCGTTTCCCCCGGCAAGCCGGAGATGAAGGTGGTGCGCAGACCGATGCCGGGCACGGCGGCGCGGATATCGCGTATCAGGTTGCGGATGTAGTCACCATCCGTCTTGCGGCGCATGCTGTCCAGAATACCATCCGCAATATGCTGAAGGGGGATATCCACATACTTCACCACCTTCTCACACTGGGCAAAGGTATCAATGAGTTCGCGGCTCCAGTGGGCGGGGTGGGTATAGAGGACGCGAATCCAGAAATCGCCGGGAATGGCGTTAATCTCACGCAGCAGCGTGGCCAGAGACTCACCACGGCTGGAATCCACACCGGCAGTCTTGCTGCCGCGTTTTTCCCACTTATCCATGCCGTAGTAGGTGGTATCCTGGGCAATGAGGTTGATTTCCTTAGCCCCCTGCTCCACCCAGTGGCGCACTTCCTTCAGGATATTCGCCTGCGGACGGCTGCGGTGCCCGCCGCGGATACGCGGAATCACGCAATAGGCACATGCATGGTTGCAACCCTCCGCAATCTTCACGTACGCATAATGGGGCGGTGATATCAGCTTGCGCGGCACCCCCCAGTCCGGCAGATAGGTGGACACCTTCGACGTGTATGTCTTCTCAGCGGTGCCATTCAGGCAAGCGGCGGCAATCTCTGCCACGCGGGTGATTTCATCCACCCCCATGAAGCAGGCAACCTCAGGCATTTCCTTGGCAAGTTCCTTGGCGTAGCGCTGAGATAAGCAGCCCGCCACAATTATCTTCTGACCGGCCGGGGCATCCCCCGCCTCCCGGGCCCGGACCGCCTCAAAAATCGTATTGATAGCCTCCTCCTTAGCGGGGTCAATAAAGCCACATGTATTGATGATAAGTACATCCGCAGCCCCTGGTTCCACCTGTCGGAACCCGGACTCCACCATGCAGCCCACCATGTGTTCAGAATCGACCTGATTCTTGGCACACCCCAGGGAAATAAGTGCAAAGGAAGCGTTCATGCCTGCATTATACCTGCGACACATGCCCATTTCAAGACTTTTCAGGCGCGTAGCTTCCGTCTGTATACTTCACGGTATACACCTTGACCGGTCGTTTACGCGATTGCAGAATCAAGCCGTTTCCCACTGGCGGACCAGCGGGCAAGGCCTGCCCAATCAGGCGCTCACCCAGCCACACATAGTACCCCTGAGGGCGGTTCCCCTCCATCCCGGGATGCCAGCACACGCGCAGCATCTCGCGAGGTCCACCCTCCGCATCAGCGGGGAAGCAATACAACGTTCTACCAGCCCAGCACACCAGCTCAGGAGTGACCAGCAGGGTGCCGCTGCCGGAATCATCCCCCAGGGTGAGTTCCAGCTCGGTCTTCCCGTTCATGACCCTGGGCACTTCAACCGAGTATCCCTTTTCCCGGGAAAACGGCTCTTTGACCACTGCATGAGGAGCCCCCACAGGAAGCGCGACTTTCTTTTTCGCCCAGGAAGCAGAATAAGCAGCCCGCTTCAAGCCTGCCGTGCGCCCGGGGATTCCCATGGTCTCAGCCAGATTGCTGGCAATCATCATAGAGCCCTGCTCATTCGGGTGCAGGCCATCGCGACCGGGTCTGTTAGACATGGAATCAGGCCAGCTGAACGGCACCTGATGGGTTCGGTCCACCATACCTCTGTTCACATCTACAAACACCATATTCTTCCCATGAGCCTTGGCATACCTGCCCACCCAGTCCTTCAGAAGACCGTTGTACATCTGAACCGTGAGATGACGCTCCGGTTCGTTGTTATTGGAGTGATTTCCCCAGCAGGGAACCGCCATCACGTAGAGGATATCCGTATCCTCCTTCAGGATATCCGCGGCAATGCGACCCATGTTGCCCCAATCCTCACCGGGAAGCCAGCTGTAGGATTTGCCCTTCACTGTCACCTTGCCGCCGAGCAGGTTCTGCATCTTGGTGGCAAACTCCTGCGGAGTGTAGCCGCGGTCGGAAAGCAGGTCGTTCGTACCCATCAGGCAGCACCAGGTGTCGCAGTTGAACGAAGCCGCAGCTGATCTGGTGGAGTGGCCACCATAGTTCACGCCGGTCATGCCGGAATTGGAGCCGGAGATAATGTTATGCGTGCGGCCGGAAGACTGCGCGAGGTGGACATTCGGGAACGAAACACCGGCATACGATTCACCGGCATCACTGGTAGTCAGGTTAGTATAACCGGAGGTATACCCGCTGCGGGGGCCCACAATCTGGGCTTCTATACCATTATCCACCAGTATCTTGAACAACTGCCAGCGCCAGGTCTGGTCATTGACACCATGGGTAATGGAATCGCCACAGAACATCACACGCCCCAGGGAGTCACTCTTCGTTTTCGTGAATACCTTGGTATAATCCTCCGGAGCCTTGTAATTGCTGGTATCCAGGGTCGATTCAGCCTTGATACCCACCCCGGTTATGTAATTTGTATTAACCGAATACGAGTGAGTCACATTAAACGGGAGCCGGGTCTTGAGGTCCTTGGCATCCAGCAGCAGTTCATTCCCGCAATACATCTGCAGCCCGCGGGATGGCACCAGTTTGATTCTCAGCTTCACTTTGCCGCCCTCGGCCAGTGGTTTGAGCCTGGCATACGGAACCACTCCATTTTTTTCCCACGGACGCCCATCCCAATAGCATGTGATATGCGAGGCCGTATCCGCCAGACCGTATACGAGTTTTCGCCCGTCAGGCATGCTGAGTTCCCACGTTGCCATTGGGCCCTGCTTGTAGTCGTTGGAGCCCAGATAGCTTTCCAGCGCAGCCATATCAAGCGTGAGTTCAAGCTCTGTATCCGCCACGGAGCGCACAGCAAAACGCCCGGCTCCATCGTAAATCACCTTATTCTGCTCATCGCAGAAAGCATCCTTTAGTTTGCCATATTCGGCGGCGCTGGCGCACAGCGTACCCAGCATCAGCATGCTACTCAGAAAAATGTTCATCGTATCTCTTTATTCAATTCAGGGTTAAAATAGTAACCGACACCGCGTTCCGTTCCGATGCACGCGGCATACGCCCCCAATTTCTGTCTCAGGCGTTTCACATGTGTATCCAGTGACCGGCTCTGGGTCGTATCTGCATATCCAAACAACACCCGCTGCAGTTCATAACGGTCCTGCACCTTGCCCGGGCGCTCCACCATATATGCCAATAGTTTGAACTCTGCCGGGGTCAGCTCCAGCGATTCTCCTGCCAAGCGTGCAGCCAGCGTATTCTTATCCAGAACCAGATCTCCGCTCCGCACCACCAGCTGCGAGGCGCCGGCATTAGCCCTTGCCAGCACATTCCGCACCCGCAGCACCAGTTCCCTGGGACTGAATGGCTTGGTCACATAATCATCTGCCCCGAGGCTGAGCCCTTCCAGACGGTCTTCCAGCGTTCCGCGGGCTGTCAGAAAAATAACGGGAATGCTCCGGGTTATCTCATTCTCCTTCATGACCCGGAATATCGACATTCCATCCATCCCCGGCAGCATCACATCAAGAATGACCAAATCCGGGTGTTCCCGCTGAATCACACTCCACCCCTCATCTCCACGATGCACCAACCTGCACCCCCACCCCTGGCGTTCCAAATTGAACGCCACAAGCTCAGCTATGTCCACATCGTCCTCGACCACCACAATGTTCATAACACCACACTACCACACATTCTCACACCTTTCCAGCCCTTTTTATACTCCGTGCTGTTAAACTTTTGGCGTAAAAAGTGTAAAAACAGACTCCAAATACCGGATATTACACTTTTTTTCCTTGCAAAAAAGAACGAACGGTCTATATTAGAGTTAGTGTTACGTGTATAATCAGCCCCACAGCAGACTTATACGGTACACCTCTCTACTAACCAGATAAACACTCAACTATGATCAAGAACAAATTTATCTTATCTGTACTGGCAGTTACTGCCTCTGTACAGGCAATCGCAACAGAGTCCGTAACCTTTGACAACTCCGTCGCTGGCGTTGCCAATGTTACCATCAACGGCGGAGAGCTTTCCTCCTACTACATGTACGGCACGCACAACTACAAGCCGTGCGCAAAAGGCGTCATTGGTGCAGCCTCCTGTGGGGATACCACCGATAACGCACCGTTGGAGAAATTCACCAGCGCTACCGTTACAATGAATGGAGGCACGGGGCTTAAGTACCTCGGCGGGTACGGCGTACCGGGCAACGCCTTCGATGGCGACGTGACAGTCAACATGAATGGCGGACAAACAGATTGCATCGTAGGTGGCACATACTTTGCCTCCGACGTTAACCGCGACCGCAATGCGCTTGGTACCGACCCTGGGTATGGCCACACATCTTTCGGGTACAAATCCAACTATGGTCAGGAAGATAACCCTGAGGCAACAAAGCAGAACATCAACATCAACGTAGCAGGTGGTGAAGTTGGTCAGATTCGCGGTGGTCACAGCGGTCATTCCAACTCTAACATTTACACAAACTACCTCAAGAAAGTCACCGCAGCCGGTGAGGAAGCCGTGGCAGCCTTCATGAAGAGCAACCCTGCTGCCGTCAGCGGTGATGTCAACATCAACGTAACAGGTGGCACTGTTGGTGGACTTAAAGGCGAAACAGCAGCTATTCAAGGTGCAGGCGGTACTGGCTTCTCCGTTGACGGCACGGTACGCATCAGCATCGATAAGGATGCCACAATTAACGGCGATATCCTGACCGGTTCCTCCAATGTGTACACCTTCACAGGCGCCACTGATGTCACCATTAACGGCGGCACGATTTCCGGCAACGTCTATGCAGGTGGCGACGGCAGCGACGACCCCAAGATTGCAGGCGGCCCCGCCCCGACGGTGAAGGGCTCCACCAAGGTAACACTTTCCGGCGGCAGCATTGCGAAGAACGTCTATGGCGCAGGTCTTAACGACATTGTGAAGGGCGGAACCAGCATCATCATCAGCAACGCCGGCACCACGGTGGAAGGCACCATCTACGGCGGCGGTGTTGACGCAACGGTAGAGGGCGACCGCAGCCTGACTGTGGACAGCAGCTACACCGGCACCCAGAGCTACAAGGTGGCAGACTTCACCAGCATTGCCATCAATGCAAACGTGAACCTTTCCGGGCTGACCGCAGCCGCTGAAGGCACCAGCGTCGCCATTGCAGACGGCGTCATGCTCAAGCTGACGGGTGAGGGCGTGAAGCACACCATCACAAAGGCAGTCGGCGGCACCATTTCCATTGATGAAGCCACACTGGAACTGGCAGAAGGCGGCACCCTGGAAAGCGATATCGTGCTGAACAACCACGCCACACTTGACCTGAAGGGCATCGAAACCGCCTGCGACATTGTTGTATACGGTTGCACCCTGGCAGGCGCCAACCATTACACCGGTAACCTGACGGTGGACAATGGTGATCTGATCCTGACGGAAGACACCTGCGCAGGTAGCGTCACCATCACCAACGATGGCTCCATCAGCGGCTACTCCGTCACCACCAACAACCTGACAGTCAACAACAGCCAGAAACCGCTGGAAACAAGCATCAACATCCCGGATAACGGTACCATCACCCTGTCCAATGGCGGCATGCTGATTGTAGAAGGCGACGTAAACCTGGGCTCCAACACGTCCATTGTGCTGGACGGTGATTACAAGCCTGGTGATGAGATTATGCGCGTCGGCGGTGAGATTAACCAGAAGGAAAATATAACCCTGACCTTTGGTGATGTGAAGCTCGTGGTAAGCAACGGCGTCGCAACCCTGGTTTCCTTCTTCGACTACAACCTTGCCGACACCTACACCATCAGCAACTGGGGCATTGCCACAGCCAGCCGCAGCTTTGTGAACACTATTCGTGGTCAGCGCAACAACACAGGCTGCATCGCCAACGGTCGCGGTACGGTATGGGTAGCAGAGATGGGTGGCAACCACGATATCGAAGGTGCAGACGTCACCCTGACAGGTGCCGCAGTGGGTGCTGATATGAAGGTGGGCGAGAACAGCACCATTGGTATTGCTGTTGGTTACACTGAAGGCGATGTGCGTCCCAGCGGTCTGCGCAGCGTGGACCAGGAAGGCGGCTACATTGCCATGTATGGTGAGCACGGGCTCAAGAAGCTGAGCTCCACCAGCTGCCTGAGCATGGACTGGGTTGCCGCATACGGCATGACTGATTCTGATGTTCAGGGCCGCGAATGGGAGCAGGACAGCGTTCAGCTCAATACCCGCATGAAGTGGAACAAGAAGATAAGCGACCGCCTGTGCGTAAGCGTGTTCGGTGGTCTGGAATACTTCTCCACTGATTCTGATGTGGTGGAAGGCGTCAAGACCGGTTCCATCCAGAACCTGCGTGGCGAACTCGGCGTGAACGCCCGCTACGTGGCTATCGGCTCCGCCCCTGTGACCGATGGCAAGAGCGGTATGGTGCTGGCCCGCGGCTGCGAGAAGCTCATCCTGAACGGCGAAGTGCGCTATGTGAACGACATGGTGCGCAGCAACCCGACTGTGGAGATGTACGACGTGCGCGGCAAGGGTGAGTACAATCCCGGTCGCCATGGCGTAGGTATCGAAGCCGGTGCCACCTACCGCTTCGGCGAACGCTGGAGCGCCAGCGTCAACTACGGCTTCAACGCGTTGCAGGATTCCAAGGAACACCGCGTGAACGCAGGCGCCAGCTACACGTTCTAATCTATCAGGATTCACTTGAAACAAAAGCCGCATTCCGCCACCGGGATGCGGCTTTTTTTGCACCATTTTCCGAAAGCCCGGACTTGGCAGGCGGCATCTAATCTGCTAAAATGGCAGGCATGGTAAGCTGGGATATCGTACTGGGGTTAATGGTGATGACCTTTGCCCTGCCTTTCATCTTTCTGAGCAGTCTGATGAAAAGCACGCGGCAGCGAGCCCAGGACGAACACAGCGAGGTGAGGAACCTGCGGCTGCTGCTTACCGAACTGGAAGAACACGTACGGCATGACCAGGAACTGTTTCTGGAAGCACTGGGGGTACCGTTCATTCTGATGCGCCCTTCCGGCCGCGTAGTCATGGCGAACAGCAAAGCCTGCGATTTCTTTAACCAGACCTCGCTCACTAACATGAACCTGCTGAAAACCCTGCCGGAGGGTGATTTGCGCAGCCTGCTCAAATGCGCCAGCAAAGCGCAGGAACTGGTCAGAGCCAGAATTCAGATTCACAACTCAGATGGCGACCGGATGTACCAGGTGAAAGCCACCCCCCTGGCGACCCGAGAACGCCACATCGGCATCGTCTTTCTGGATATGACTGAGGAACACCGGGCCCAGATTGTGCGCCGGGATTTCGTTGCGAACGCCTCACATGAACTGCGCACGCCTCTCACCTTGATTCTGGGGTATCTGGAAAATCTGATTGATGAACCTGAAGCTGCGAATGATGAGG
Source organism: Akkermansia sp. (assembly GCA_045645565.1). Lineage (GTDB taxonomy): Bacteria > Verrucomicrobiota > Verrucomicrobiia > Verrucomicrobiales > Akkermansiaceae > Akkermansia. The sequence continues at coordinate 12,642 of JAZRJB010000048.1, forward strand.
AAATGAGGCAACGCTCCCTAGACATCATGAAGCGCCATGCAGACCGCATGGCCCGCCTGGTTTCAGACATGCTCACGCTTTCCCGCATGGAAGCGCCCGGCACGAGTTACCTCAAGAAAGAGACCTTTGACCTGACGCAAGTGGCGGAGGACGTGAAATTGCGGTTGGAAAACACAGCCTCTGCGCAGAAAGCCCGCATGGAACTGAGCATCACCCCCCAGCCATTTACCATGAATGGCGATGCCTTTTACTGGTCACAAGTGTTGTTCAATTTATTGGAAAATGCGCTCAAGAACAACCCCGCCCCGGGGTTACGCGTGTGGGTGCATGCCTGGATAGAAGCAGACGGAACCCGGAAAATCCAGGTCGAGGACAACGGGATAGGCATCGACGCCGAAGCCTTGCCCTTTATCTTCAATCGTTTTTACCGGGCTGACAAGACCGGACGCATCAAGGGAACGGGGCTCGGGCTTGCGATTGTCAAGCATGCCGTGGAAGCACACGGCGGCAGCATCAGCGCTGAAAGCAGCGCTGGAGAAAGCACCCGTTTCACCATCACCTTACCCACCACCCCTTCCGTATGTTCCTGTACAGCGCTCTGATTATTGGCTGCGTTTTATTTCTCTACACGCTGTGTCGCATCATCCTGCCCATGCGCATCCGCTGGTGGTGGAAAGCCATTCTCTGCATCCCCCTGGCGGCAGGTGCCTTCCGGTTTCCCTTGCTGTATGCGGTATTCGGCGGGCATTTTTTCCGCCCAGACTGCCCATTCTGGATTGAACTGCTGGCCACCTGGCTGTTCATCACGCTACTCATGATGCTGGGGCTGCTGTTCGTTTCAGAACTGGTGCTGCTGCCCGTGAAACTTTTCACACGGCGCCGTCCGGCAACCCGCACAAAGCTCCGCCGCAGCCAGCTGGCAGCCGCCCTCCTCATCGGCATGACGGCAGCCGGCTGGGGAATGCACCAGGCCTTTGCTCTGCCGGTGGTCAAGGAAATCACCCTGGAGATACCGGACCTGCGCCGCCCGGTGCGCTTTGCCTTGCTCTCGGACCTGCACGCAGACCGCTTCAGACAGGCTGAGTTTTTCCATGAAGTTGTAAACCGGGTCAATGCCACGCAGGCTGACGCGGTACTGATAACCGGAGATTTCGAAGACGGGCACCTGTACAGCCTCGCGCCGGCGCTGGCACCACTGCGGCACCTGCAAGCCCGCTGGGGTGTATATGCCGTGCATGGTAACCACGATTACTTCTCTGGGCACAAGGCATGGGAACGCTATCTAAGTTCGCTGGGCATTCGCTTTCTGAATAATGAACATGTGCTGCCGGATGGTGATAACCTGGTGCTGGCAGGCGTGACCGACCCCATCGCAAACCGGGACGGTCAGGCGCAGCCAGATGCGGGAAAAGCCGTGAGCGGAGCCCCCACCGGGCGCCCCATTATACTGCTGGCGCACCAGCCGAAACTGATACGCGAAGCCGTGCAACATGGCGTTGCTCTGCAGCTTTCAGGGCATACACATGGCGGACAGCTCCCCGGGTTGAGGTCCCTGGTCGGTCTTCTTAATGAAGGCCTTGTGCGCGGCATATACCGCAGGGGCAACACTCAGGTCTATGTTTCCAGCGGCACGGCCCTCTGGTCCGGCTTCCCCCTCCGCCTGTTCACGGAAGCGGAAATCACCCTGCTGACCCTGGTACCAACGTCCCCCGGCACGGTAGGTAATTAAGCACACGTGTCCCAAAGATTTTGTAGAGAATAGAAATATCAGCAACATTTTGGAAGCCCCCCCTCTGCGCAATAAATTGACTTTGGCGAGCCAACGGCGAGCGGAAACTTGAGCCCGCAAGGGCGACAGAATCATAGCCCAGCGTGGAGCCGCCACGCGGCGGAACGCTGGGTTTGGAATAAAACATAACCGGAACCCCGACCAACGTGGAGGGGTGGC
>JAZRJB010000049.1:0-3183 GCA_045645565.1 Akkermansia sp.
CAACTGAACCAACGCCAGAAGAAGTGGGAGAAGCTCCCCGCCCTCTTCTATGGTTTTGTGCATCAATCCCGCAAGCAGGCCCATCTGAACAACCTTGTGGAACTGTACACCATCCGCGCCCAGCGAGAGCTGATTGAGCAGGCCCTCGCAGAGCTGAACGTATTAACCAGCAGCCTCCGCGAGCTGCGGCGTTCCCTGGAATCCCCCGTTGAAGCGCTAAAGCGTGCCATTGAAGAAACAGAAGGGTATTATAGAGCCGTTCCTCTGTACCGTTTCCTTTTCGAGGATGCAACGCCATCTGACAACGAGAAACTCGAATACGACTTCGTTGTTGCCAACTACATTCAAAGCCTCCACCATGTTCACACCAACATGGATAAGCCCTGGCGCACCATCATTGATAATGCAACGGCAATTCGCGATATCGTGATTGCGTATCGCAACACTTACAAGCGGGATGATAGCACCCTTCGCTCTCTTTTCTTCGGAGGCAACCATTTCGATGAACGCATCTGGGAAGAAGTCGTAGATCAATCGTTCGATTATGCCGGTACCATGCTGATAGATGCAGATGATCGATACAACACTTGTATTATGAGGTATGGCATCTTGGATAGAACGGCTTACATAACCGCTGAAGACTTCGAGAGAAAGTTCCGACGCCTGCTGGATTCCGCGTCATTCAGTTATGATGAAGCCCAAAACACGCCTACCAGCATGACAGCATACAACGAACCACACAATGCTGAACTGAAAGCATGGATTGTCAACTTCCCGGCTGGCATCACCATTGAAGGCGTAGTCCAGACTCACGATCAACTGATGCACCGCGTCATGAGAATCATTGGTCGGGTTGCCTGCCCGGATAATGTTTTCATCTGCCTGAAGAGAGACCTGACCCAGATAAGCGTATTGGAAATCAGAAATATACGACCCCTCCGCAAAGCGGCCGTTATTTCACGCCTGGCCAACTATTACAAAGCCATGGAAAACAGCGGGGATCCTGAGCGCCTATTCTGGGTAAACATAGATGACGAAGCAGTCAAGCTCATGAGCCCGCTCACCATCACGTCTGGAGAGTAGCAGCCCCCATGCGCACCGGCAGATCTCCGGTCAACCCGGAATCTGCCGCTGTATTTCAAGGCAAAAGATGAAAATCAGGCAGAGCTTGCTGCCATTCCTGCACAGGAACGCAATCGCCGCCAGGAATTCCGCAAGGGTATTGACGAATTCATCGAAAAGCTCCTGCTCCCCATCAACCAAGAGCATCCTCCCCAGCGGTGAAGCATATAATGATATAGCATAATTCTCCCCCCCGATAGGACAATGAATCTAAACGCATTCAAGAGTTTCAGGACAGCAATCATGCTCATGGCTACGGCTATGGGCGTGATTTCGTGCGGTCCTCCCCAGGAAATTGAAGACGCCCTGATTATATCCCAGGAGTTTGAAGATGAGGCGTCTGCCACTAATTCAGACTTCTTCTCCACCACGAGACGCAAGCTGGAGCAGGATAATGTGGTTGATCTGACTCCCTACTCCCAGCTGCGAGACGAAATGGTCACTCACAAGACTGACATACTGACCAGAATCGCCAAATGCCGGACACAGGAAGATGTCGACAACCTGCGCAACGGATTGCCGGATTTTTCCCCGAAGAACGACGCCATGAAGGATGCGATGCTGAAGCTGATAGATGCCAACTTGACCATGGTTGCGCTCAGCAAGATTAAGCGCAAGTGCCAGAACGTTGAGAAAAAGAAGGCTGAAGTGAACGAACGGCTGGAGATTATCAATGAGGAACACGGCACCGACTCGTACGAAGAAGAGCGAGAAGCCATCAACTACCACCTGGCAGAGGGCAACAAGAAGCTGCGTTCGATATACACCAGCATCACCGGTTTCTCAAACAAGCTTGAAGCCAAGCGCGATGAAATCAACGCGATGCACGCGGAAATCATCCAGCTGTTAGCAGACCGGGACAATGCCATTGCTAAGGGGGGGGGACCGCCGCCTCCCCCCGGGGGCCCCGAGGCTCCGGAGAAAGTGCTGTTTACCGTGGAAACCACACCGGCCGTATATGAAAAGCTGCTCATGCCGCTGATGCAGCATTACAAGCATTACACCATGGTGTATGTCAGCGAGCAGACAGGAAATCACTGCGTAACCGATTCCGAAAACAAGGAAGGCGTTGTCTTCCGCCTGGTAGAACCGGAGCAGATGCCGACCGCCATGGAGCGACTGGAGGGCGAAACGGCTGATGTGGTCATTGCTTTCCGCGAGGCATTCCCCGCTGCCAATTACTCCAAGTTCGAGGCGCTGGCCGCCGCAAATGCTGATGACCTGAACGCCATCATCATTTCCGGCATGGCTTACAATGCCCTCGTGTTCAAGGCAAATAACCAGAACCCGCTCAACAGTGTCACCACCTCCGGCATCGACACCCAGATTTCCGGCAACACGGTATATGTGGGGTCTGTCGGATCCCTGGATAAGGAACTATTCGACACCCTGCTGAAGGATAAGGGCATCACAACCCAGGCTGTTGATGCACCGGCTGCACAGGGCACTGCCGCCAACAACACGCTGGCTGCCGTTGCCTTCAGCCGCTCCAGCACACAGGGCAAGGAGTTGCAGGTGGCCCGCACGCCTTCTGCCAACAGCATCTACTTTGCCCCTACGGTCAGCAATATTGCAGCAGATCGCTACGCTTACAGCACCTGCGTCAATGCCGTACTCAACCCGCTCAGCTCCGGCAACACGGAAGCACGCAACTTCCTGCGCTACGTCCTCAGTGCCGATGGGCAGAAGGTGGTCAAGTCCACCGGTTTCGTCTCCCGCGATGAATACGATGAGGACACCGCAGAAATGAAGCGCCTCCGCAAGATGTTCCTCAAAAAGGGATTCACTATCGGGCGCATCCTGTCGTACGACACCTTCCTATTCCCGAAGAATGACACGCGCATCAGCAAGAACCCGGTTGTGACCGACCGCAAGGCCGAATTCCAGGAGTTTGACTCCAGCATCCGCAGTAACTTCGGCCATATTGCTGATGTTCTCAAGAAGAGCAAGAGTAAATCCGGTCTGATTGCCGTGGGTATCATCGGTCATGCCAGCTCGGAAGGTGGTAACAGCATCAACCTGCCGCTCTCCATCAACCGCGCCAAGTACACCGGTGCCTGC
>JAZRJB010000050.1:0-110192 GCA_045645565.1 Akkermansia sp.
GATAGGACAAAGGCCGGCGTAGCAGATTTCCGGTTGACTTGATAAGTAAAGGAAAAAAGCCGCTTTCCCCATGGAAAGGGACTTTTGATTCTCTGAGAGAAGCGTTACTTCACCAGGCTGTGGCCGGTCATTTCGGCGGGCTGCTCGATGCCGAGCAGGTGCAGCAGCGTGGGGGAGATATCAGCCAGAATACCATCACTCAGGGTGATGGAGTCCTGATCCGGACCGCAGTAGATGAGGTCTACAAGGTTGGTCGTATGGGCCGTGTTGGGGGAACCATCCGGGTTGAGCATGTTTTCGCAGTTGCCGTGGTCAGCGCAGATGAGGCAGCAGCCACCCAGCTCAAGAATCTTGGTGACGCTCTTCTCAAGTGCAGCGTCAACAGCTTCACATGCGGTGATACCTGCTTCAAGGTAACCGGTGTGACCCACCATGTCAGGGTTGGCGAAATTCATGATGGCGATGTCGTAGTTGCCGATGGCTTCCACAAACTTGTCAGCCACTTCGCCAACGCTCATCTGGGGCTTCTGGTCGTAGGTAGCCACTTCACGGGGAGACGGCACAAGTATGCGGTCCTCACCGTCGTACTGGGTTTCTACACCACCGTTGAAGAAGAAGGTTACGTGTGCATACTTTTCGGTTTCAGCAATGCGGAGCTGCTTAAGACCAGCCTTGGAAATCACTTCACCAAGAATGTTGGTGAGCTGCTCCTGCTCAAACACAACCGGAGTGGGGTAGCAGGCTTCATATTCAGACATGGTTACATAGTGAACCTTGGGCTGAACGGTGCGGTCGAAACCGTCGAAGTCCTCATAAATGAAGGCTCGGGAAAGCTCACGGGCGCGGTCTGCACGGAAATTGAAGAAATACACAACATCGCCATCGCGTACGCGCTGCTGGTCAGCATCCACAAATACGGCGGGCTTCATGAATTCGTCCGTCACGCCGTCCTCGTAGCTCTTACGGGCATATTCTGCGGGGGTGCAGGTGCAGGCTTCGCCCTTGCCCAGCACGATGGCATCCCATCCAATCTGAACACGGTCCCAGCGCTTGTCGCGGTCCATGGCAAAGAATCGACCCACCACAGTGGCGATTGTTGCACCGTAGGGAGCCACGGCATCCTGAAGCTGCTGAAGGAAACCAGCACCGCTCTTCGGGTCAGTGTCGCGACCGTCCATGATGGCATGGATGTAGATATCCTTTACGCCGGCTTCGGCTGCAATCTTGACAAGACCGATGAGGTGGTCAATGTGGGAATGCACACCGCCATCGGACACGAGGCCCATGAGGTGCAGGCGGGATGCAGCGGCCTTGCCGTATGCGTCTACAATCACAGGATTTTTTGCAAGGGACCCATCATTGATGGCATTGGTGATGCGGCAGAGGTCCTGGAACACAACGCGACCAGCACCAAGATTGAGGTGCCCGACCTCGGAGTTGCCCATCTGCCCATCAGGCAGACCCACATCCTGACCAGAGGCCCCCAGCATCATGTGCGGGCAGGTGGCCAGAAGTTTGTCGGTGAAAGGAGTCTTGGCGAGAACGGTAGCATCGCCGGTCTGATTGGCGGCTTCCGGGCCCTGCGGGTTGCGGCCCCAGCCGTCGCGGATGATAAGTACTACGGGTTTATTTGCCATGGCGGTATTTTATCATTTTTCTAACCCGATGTGAAGTCAAATTACACAAAAAACGGGCTTTATCTGCTGGTGTGAATAAAAAAAGGAAAACGCACACCGGAAAGTAACCTCCGGTGTGCGTTGTGAAAATGGTAAACAACGTATAAGCTGGAATTACTCAGCCCAGGTGAGAACAACCTTACCGGACTGACCGGAAGCCATGACCTCAAAGCCCTGCTTGAAGTCAGTGTAGTGCATGCGGTGTGTGATGATGGGAGAGACATCCAGCCCGCTGCGGAGCATGGCATCCATCTTCTGCCAGGTTCCGTACATTTCTCGTCCGTAGATGCCCTTCATCTTGAGCCCCTTCCATACAAAGGTATTCCAGTCGATACCAGAGCCGCCGGGCTGGATTCCGAGCAGGGAGATATTAGCACCGTAGGCAGAATGGTTGATGATGTCTTTCAGACAGGCGGGGGCGCCGCTCATTTCAAGGCATACGCCGTAACCTTCTGCGATTTCAAGATCCTTACGTGCGGCATCAATGCTGTCACCGGAGATGACATTGACTGTGCGGTCTGCACCCATGATGCGGGCAAGGTTGAGCTTGTAGTCGCTCACATCGGTAATGGTGACGCTTTTTGCGCCTGCTTTCTTGCAGACTGCAGCTGCCATGGAACCGATAAGCCCGGCGCCGGTAATGAGAACATCCTCACCGACAAGATCCCAGGAAAGGGCCGTATGAGTTGCGTTACCCAGAGGGTCAAGGATGGAGGCAATCTCCATGGGCATATCCTTATGAATGCGGATAACATTGCTCTGGGGAATGGAAAGATACTCAGCAAAGCAGCCGGGACGATTCACGCCCACGCCCTGCGTATTCGGGCAGAGATGGAAAAGACCCTTGCGGCAGTTGCGGCAATGACCGCATACAATGTGACCCTCGCCGGAAACAACATCGCCAGGCTGATACTGAGTTACTGCTGAGCCTACGCGCTCGATGATGCCGCAGAATTCATGACCTACGTGCATGCCAACAGGGATTGTCTGCTGGGCCCATGAGTCCCAGTTCCAGATGTGCAGGTCCGTGCCGCAGATGGCTGTCTTGTAAATCTTGATGAGAACGTCATTCGGGCCGACTTCAGGCATCGGCACCTCCATCAGTTCCAGTCCTTTTCCAGCTGTTGTTTTAACGAGGGCTTTCATTACGGGGCGAAACTATACTCTCCGCCCATCGCTCACGCAAGTCTAATCTCTGTTTGATTCCGAGAAAATGTGTCAGATACAGCGTTTGCTGAAGCTGGAGTCTGCATTTACTCCTCTTATCTTGTCCATTCAGAACGGTGTGTGAATTTTAATGCGTGCGCTGACTCACTCTGAACTTTACAGCCGTGAGTAAACATGATACTTTGCTGCTTTCCCGGAATATATAATAGCCATGAATAACCTCCTTTCTATTGAAGAACTGAGCGGCGAGCAGATTTGCGAATTGCTTGCCCTGGGGCACAAGCTCAAGGCCGAGCGTGGTTGCCACACTGAACAGCCCTTGGCCGGGCAGACCTGGGCTCTGATTTTCTCTAAATCTTCCACCCGTACGCGTGTTTCCTTTGAGGTGGGTATCTCAGAATTGGGCGGTCGCCCCATGTTCCTTTCCACCCGTGATATTCAGCTGGGGCGTGGCGAACCGATTAAGGATACTGCCCGCGTGCTGGGGCGTATGATTCACGGGGCTATTATCCGCACCTACGACCAGCAGGATGTCGTGGATTTTGCAGATTACTCCAAATTACCGACCATTAACGCACTTACAGACCTCGAGCACCCCTGCCAGATTCTGGCTGATTTGCTTACCATCGAAGAGCAGTACGGCGTGGGCTCCTGGAAGGATATGAAAATAGCCTTCCTCGGGGATGTGGATAATAATATGGGCCGTTCCTGGATGTGGGCTGCCAAGCGCCTTGGCTTCACGCTGGTGCTGGCTGGTCCTGAGCAGGCTTTGCCCAAGGCTGAGACTCTGGCGGCCCTGGATTGTCCGAATATCATCTGCACAACGGATGCCGCTGAGGCAGTGCGCGATTGCATGGTGATTAATACGGACACCTGGATTTCCATGGGGCAGGAGGCTGAAAAGGGAACCAAGGAAAAGGCTTTCTTCCCGTATCAGGTTAATGCGGAGCTGTTGAAGCTGGCTGCTCCAGGCCACATCGTGCTGCATTGTCTGCCGGCTTACCGCGGTTATGAAATTACCGAGGAGGTGCTGGAGTCAAATGCTCCGGTCATTTTCCGTGAAGCCGAGAACCGTCTGCATGCCCAGAAGGCTGTGCTTTATACGCTGGCAACCAGTCGTCAGAAGTGATGGATTATAATACACGCATCGAGGAACTGCTGGATGATATGTCCGTCTTTGAAGACTGGACGGAGAAATACGAATTCATCATCTCTCAAGGGCGGCGCCTGCCGGCGATGCCTGAGAAGTACCGCAAAAATACGAACCTGATTAAGGGCTGTCAGAGCCGCGTCTGGGTGGGAACGGAAATGGATGATGGTAAACTCATCATTCATGCAGATAGCGATTCGCTCATCACCAAGGGGTTGATTGCGCTTTTCATTCGTCTGCTTTCCGGGCTTACACCGGCAGAGGTTCTGGCTGCCGATTTAAGTAAACTGGATGATTGTGGCCTCAAGGAGCATCTTGCTTCAACCCGGGCAAATGCGCTTACTTCCATGGCTGCAACCATTCGTAAAGCGGCAGACACCGCATCCAAGACTTTCCTGCTGTGAAAAATAAGTTGCAAGAACTCATTGAGCAAAAGCTCAGCAGGCTTCCAGCTGCCACAGATGCCTATCGCGTTTCTGATGGCTCGCCTTGGGCTGGTGTGTTCATTGATGCTCTTGCAGATCGTTTGCTTGTTTCTCTCAGGGATACCGCGTTACCGGCTGGCTTGAAGGATATGCTGAAAGCCACCGGGCGCCCGGTGTATGTGAAGCGTCTGGATAAGGATGTTAAGGAACCGCCTCAGTTCCTCTGTGGCCCAGAGGTCCCACTCCGTTTCCTGATTCAGGAAAACGGGGTCAGTTACCTCATGGATATGGGGGCAGGGTATTCCCAGGGGATTTTCCTGGACCAGCGCGATAATCGCGCTCACTTGCGCAGTATCTGTCGTCCCGGCATGAAGGTTCTCAACACCTTTGCCTATACCGGGGCTTTCTCTGTCTGTGCTGCTCTTGCCGGCGCGCAGACAACTACTCTTGACCTTGCTCAGCCCTGTCTGAGCTGGTGCCGGGAGAACATGGCGCTGAATGATATCGACCCGGATGACCATTATTTCTGCAAAGGTGATGCCTTGCATTGGATGGACCGCTTTGCGCGCCAGGGCCGCCGGTTTGATATCATTGTGCTTGACCCGCCGACATTCTCCCGCGATGAAAAGGGACATGTATGGCGAGTGGAAAAGGACTATGACCATCTGGTGAATCTTGCAGCGGCATGTCTGGCTCCCGGTGGGCGTATCCTTTGTTCTACGAATTGCCGGAAATTATCCATGGCGGCATTTCGTCGCATGGTGGCGGCTGGTATTCCCTCCGCCAGCCTGCATTCTGTCCCCATGCCTTTTGATTTTGATGGGGAAGACTACCTCAAGTGCATCTGGGCTGAAAATTAACACCCCTCTTCATACCCGCTACATTTTGTGGTAGCTTCCCTGGGCTGTTACCAAATATCGGTCTTTTTAAGAATGCTTTCTTTCGGGCTGCAATCCTCATGAATCAAGCATTAGCGTGATTTTTCCATCTTTTTAACATTAGATGGATTCTAAAATAGCTAAAATAAGCCGTATGCACAATATATGGTATAGTTGTTGTTTAAATTGCTCAACATTTTGTGGAAAGAAAAGTACGACCGTGTAGTTTTTTTTGCTTGCCAACACGTTTTAGGCATGGTAGAGTCTACGGCGAGCAACGAGCAGGCCCGCTTGGTTGCTTCTCTCTATCAGAAACAAGTTCTACAAGACTTCTAGAAACGTCTCACACTCTCACGCAACATGCCTGAAATCATCAAACGAAACGGTAAACGCGAACGCTTCGAGGCCTATAAGGTCCAGCAGGCCATCGAAAAAGCGTTCCATGCCTCGCAAGAGGAATATAACCCATTGGTATATGCCAATGTGTTGGATAAGCTGAAGCACGAAGAATACCTGCCGGTGGAAATGGTGCAGGACCGTATTGAGAAAGAACTCATGCGAGCCGGCGCTTATGATACAGCCCGTAACTTCATTAAATACCGTTTCCTGCACAAGCTGCAGCGTGAGCAGATAGCCGGTCTTTACAAAGGCAACACCTGGGTTGATTGTAAGCAGACCATTGAGGAGTACGTAGGTAACACAGACTGGCGAATCAAGGCCAACTCCAACACCACGTATTCCAACGCAGGTCTTGTGAACAACACCGCTGGTAAGGTTATTGCCAACTACTGGCTGGATCAGGTGTACACGCCAGAAGAAGGCGCCGCCCACCGCAATGGCGATTACCACATTCATGACCTTGACTGCCTTACCGGCTATTGCGCAGGCTGGAGTCTCCGCGCGCTGCTTAATGAAGGCTTCAATGGTGTGCGCAGCCGTGTGAACAGCCGTCCTCCCCGCCATTTCCGCGAAGCTCTCGGTCAGATGGCAAACTTCCTCGGGATTCTGCAGAGTGAATGGGCAGGCGCACAGGCATTCAGCTCATTTGATACGTATCTTTCTCCGTATCTGTTCCGCGACCAGCTGCCTTATGATGCCGTCAAGAAGGCATTGCGAAACTTTGTGTATAATCTGAATGTTCCCAGCCGCTGGGGGCAGAGTCCGTTCACGAACGTGACCATCGACTGGACGGTACCCCGCGACCTGCGTGAACAGACCCCGATGTCCGGTAATCAGCACATCTTTGAAGGCATGGAAGATGAGCGCCTTACCGCCATTGCCAAGGAACGCGGAGCTGAGAGCCTGACAGACCTGACCTACAAGCATTTCCAGCCGGAAATGAAGGTGATTCAGCGTGCATTCTATGAAGTTCTGACAGAAGGTGACAGCACGGGCCAGCCGTTCACTTTCCCGATTCCCACCGTGAACATCACGGAAGATTTCGACTGGGATGATGAGAACGTACCGTTGCTGTTTGAGAATGCTGCCAAGATTGGTTCTTCATACTTCCAGAACTTCATTGGTTCCCAGTATACGTATGACGAGAACGGTAATAAGATTGTCGACGAAGCTGCCTACAAGCCGGATGCCGTTCGTTCAATGTGCTGCCGTCTGCAGCTGGATCTCCGCGAACTACTCAAGCGCGGCGGCGGTCTGTTCGGTTCTGCAGAAATGACCGGTTCCATCGGTGTGGTAACCATCAACATGGCACGCCTTGGTTATCTTTACAAGGGCAACAAGAACCTGCTGTACAGCAAGCTGGGTGAGCTTATGGACCTTGCCAAGGACACCCTGGAGAAGAAGCGCGTGTTCATCAATACTCTGTATGACCGTGGCCTCTATCCCTATACCAAGCGTTACCTGCCGCACCTGCGCAATCACTTCTCTACCATCGGTCTGAATGGTATGAACGAAATGCTGCGCAACTTCTCCAATGACAAGATGAACACCGCAGAGCCTGTGGGTATCGCCTTTGCTGAGGAGGTGCTGCATTTCATGCGTGAACGTATCCGCGGGTACCAGGAGGTAACAGGTAACCTTTATAACCTGGAAGCAACACCTGCCGAGGGCACAACTCACCGCTTTGCCCGCGAAGACCAGAAGCGCTTCCCGGATATCATCCAGAGCGGCACGCCTGGTCACCGTTACTACACGAACAGCTCCCAGCTTCCTGCCGGCTACACGCACGACCTTTTCAAGGCTTTGCAGATGCAGGACAAGCTGCAGTGCTGCTATACCGGTGGTACCGTGTTCCACATGTACATGAACGAGGCAATCTCCTCTCCCGAGGCATGCCGCGATATTGTGCGCAAGGTGCTGACCAACTTCAAGATGCCCTATATCACGGTAACTCCGCTCTTCTCCGTGTGTGAGAAACACGGTTATCTCCGCGGCCGTCATGACTTCTGCCCCCTGTGCGACCAGGAGATTATCGACCGCGCCCGCACCGAGGAACAGCCGGAGCTGCCTCTTTTCTGATGATTTCCTAACCCCAAACCAATAGAATACACGACAATGAGCAATCAGGATGTAAAACCCGTATACAAGACTGACGAACAGTTGCTTGCAGAGCATGCTGAGGAGCGCACCAAGTGCACCGTGTACACCCGCGTCATGGGCTACCACCGCCCGGTGGAAACCTTCAACGCAGGTAAGCAGGGTGAGTTCGAGGAACGCGCTCACTTTGATGAGCCCTGCGGCTGCGGCTGCGACGCCATTCTCAAGTAATTCGCGTTGCGAAATATAGGTTATGCGTCACCCCGCAGATATCACCCCGCTTACCTTTTTGGATTACCCGAAAAAAGCGGCATGTATCTTCTGGTACACTGGGTGTAATCTGCGTTGCCCATACTGCTATAACCCGGAACTGGTTCTGAGTCATGGTGGTGGGCAGGATGAGATGGCTTTCCTCCGGGAGCGAGCCGGCTTCTTAGATGCCGTTGTGCTTTCCGGAGGAGAGTCTACCCTTAACCCCGATATTGCAGAAGTCTGCCGTGAGATTAAGAAGCTCGGCTACCTTATCAAGGTAGATACCAACGGCAGCAATCCCCAGGTTATTCGTAACCTGCTGGAGGAAAAATTGATAGATTACGTGGCTCTTGACAACAAGATGCCCTCCAACCGCAGTTGGCGCCTGCCTGGTGGTGCCTTGCTTTTTGAACGCTACCAGGAAACGCTCAAGTCGCTCATCATGTATGGCGTGGAGCATGAAGTGCGCACGACGGTTCACCCAGGTCTGCTGGATGAAGCCGATATTCTCCGCATGATTCGCGACACCCATGCTCTCGGCTACAACGGAACCTACTACCTCCAGTTCTTCTTTGAGCCGGACAAGGGCAAAACGCTCGGTAATCTGGAGCCTCCGACCCGCCGGTATGACCGCCGCCTGCTGGACGATATGAGCCCGCTCAAGATAGGCTATCGCAATTTCCCGGAGGACAGGTACAGATAAGATTTGTGTCTGCATCTCCCGTGGTGTGGCTAATGAATGACATCACGGTTTCTTCAGAACAGGTAGATGTTCTTGACTTTTGCTTCATATTTCAGCATACTGTCAGAGGCAATCCTGCCATGTAATACGATAACTTTTGATAGATTCATCATGGAAGAGACAAGTCCAGATTCTGCAAATCGGCAGGTGCTGGAAGGCATCTGCGTTGGTGTGTCAGATGGCGACTCGTTGCATTTGGAGTTACCGGGCGGGGAGCGTGTTCGTATACGTCTCTACGGTATAGATGCTCCGGAGAAAGACCAGGAATTTGCCTTGCTTGCGCGTAAGAAGCTTGGCAGGCTTACATACAACAAAGCGCTTCGCGCAGAGGTGATGGATGTTGATAAATACGGGCGTTATGTTGCCAAGGTTTATGTCGGAGCCCGGTATATCAACAGATTTATGCTGAAGGAAGGTTTAGCCTGGCATTACCGTCATTACGCCGCAGATGACACCCTGCTGGCGGAAACTGAAAACCGCGCGCGCGCAGCGGGCAGGGGTATATGGGCTGGAGCTTCACCCTGTCGCCCGCGTAATTTCCGCAGTGAGCATCGGTCAGAAAACCAGTGATGCCTGTTTATTTGTTAAAATAGGTGAAGGGGATACCCAGTATCGTGATGCGGCGCTGGCGGTGGTCTGCAAAGTTCTTATCTTTCGAGAAGATTTTATGAAGCAGTGAGCCTCGCTTGGGATTCATCTGTTTTTCCACCTCCTGCACAAAGGCTTCCTGTTCGGGAGAAAGCAGGTGCTTCGTGGTGGCATAATGATCTCTGATGCGGAACCATGTGTAGTGCTTGAGCTTTTCTAATTTATGAGCGCAGGCGGAATTCCAGACGTCTACGATACCGCGATAGAGACCGTCGATTTTATCCGGAGTCCAGTTCACCACTTTGTGCTCCACCCGGTAGGAATATGCCGGGCGGGAAACCGCATAAAACTGCCCAGCTGCCAGGAATGCGTTCACCATGAAAGGCGGGTCCTGGAATCGGGCGTACGGCGGGAATTTGATACCGTTGTCCTGCAGGAGTTTCCTGCTGTATATGAATCGGTAGAAGCCATATTCGAACTGATAATCCTGGTATTGGATGATACCCTGTTTCGGGAAAAGAAAGCCATCTACAACTTTGCCGAATTTCTGGGTCGGAGTCGGGGAGGTGGGAGAAAATTCCTCCATTTCGCCACCGCAGATAGCAACCCGATGCTGCGTTGCCTTGGTGTACAAGTATTCCAGCAGGTCAAGAGCAGGGAATCTGTCATCCGGGTCAAGAAAGGCAATGAATTCCCCCGTTGCTGCTTCAATCCCTTCATTGCGAACCGTTCCAACGCCTCTGTTCTCGTGAGAAAAGGCGCGTACCCGGGAATCTTCTTTTGCCAGTGCGGAAATCAGATTGGGTGTATCATCGGTAGAACCATCATCTATGACGATGATTTCGATATTTCTAAGGGATTGGCGCAGGACGCTGTTCACGGCTTCTTGAATATAAGAAGCTGCATTATATGCCGGAATGACGATGGAAATGGCAGGCGCTGGCGAGTTGTTGCTCATAGTGGCTGAATTGAAGCGTGTCATTACAAATTACCCCCAGAGGCGACAACTGAATGTTTTGCCATTCAGGATCAGAGTAAGCAGCCCCTTCCTGAGCTGGATGCGCCAGCGCTTTTTCAGGCATTCACGGCTCTCACCTTCGATGACCAGCAGGGTTCTTTTCTTTTCTTTCCTGTTGAAATACTTGAATGAAAAATCAGGGTAGTCCTTGATTTTGGACATGAGCGCTTTGAAGTGGTTGAAGAACTCCTGCGCGTATTCCTCCTGGATATTCTGCTGAAAGCGGATGTTTGCACAGTAGGCGTGGTAGAAGAAAGCTTCTTTCACCTTGTTGAGAACTCCGAGCTGTTCCAGCACTTCGCAGCCCTTCATCGACATGACGGGCATCTGCACAAGGCGTGCATCATTCCGCATGGTGGAAGACCCCTGGTCTGCCTCCATACGATAGTGGAGCAGGGGCTCTTTCAGCATGCTCATGCTGCGGGCCCGCCCCAGTACTTCCATGACAAAGGGGAAATCCTGATAGGCTGCAGATGCAGACTCAATGAGCGGGATGCCGCGCAGGAAGTCTGCCCGGTACAGATTGCTCCACAGACTGGCATGAAGTGAAAAGATGATATCCCACTCAGCGGGGGCAAACGGTTTATCTGGAGCAGTGAGCCAGTTGAATTTGGGGTTATTCCACAGGATATTCCGTTGGTCCGCTGCGGCGGTGGAATCATATTTCCAGAACATGCACTTGACAACATCGACCCCGGTTTCTCTGGCCCTGTTCAGCAGTTTTTCATACATGGTAGGCTCTACCCAGTCATCAGACTCGATAATACCGATATATTCACCGCGGGCGCGGGATATGCCGTGGTTGACGGCTCTGCCATAGCCTCCATTCGGTTGGTGAATGGCTACTACTCGGGAATCTGCGGCAGCATATTCATCAACAATGGCAGGGCATCCATCCGGAGAGCCGTCATCTACCAGTATGATTTCGATATCACGAAGCGTTTGCGCCAGCAGCGAATCAACACACTGCCTGAGGTAGCGTTCCACTTTGTAGATAGGGACGACAATGGAAACAATGGGAGGAGATATTGTCATGGATGAATGTAGCACAGAGAGGATATTGTTATTATTTTTTATAACAATTTGTTCTCTGTGTCAAGATGATTGGTTCATTCGCCCCCACAAAGATGCTTATATCTCATCTGCCAGGAGCCCCTGCAGCTGACGGTGCGCATAATGCAGGCGGGAGCGCAGCGTGCCTTCTGAGATATTGATGAGTTTGGCAATCTGCGGGTATGAAAGCCCCTGGATGTCGCAGAGGTTGACAACTTCCTGGTGCGCTGGCGATAGCTGGGATATGGCGTGTGCCAGCTTTGTGCGCAGATCCTTGACCTGCGCTTTGCGTATCGGATCTGCTTCCAAGTTGGAATCCGCCAGTTCTGCATCCTTCTCCAGCGGGTTTCCCTTTTCGTCATTGTCCAGACTGTAGCTTCTCTCTCTCTTGCGCTTGCGAAGGTAATTCCGCGCATTATTCAGGGCAATGGAGTAGAGCCATGTGTAGAATGAACTGTTTCCCTTGAAATAGCGAAGAGAGTGGAAAGCTTTAAGGAAAGATTCCTGGGCAATGTCGTACGCATCTGCCTCACTGTTGAGCATTTGAATCAGCATGGCATTAAGCTTTCGGCTATGGCGCCGGATAAGCTCGTCGTACGCTCGCGTCTGCCCTGCAAGGGTGCTTGCGATGAGTTCCTCATCTGTTGCTTCCGCGAAGGAATCTCTGCTGGCGTCGTTCATGATGATGATAGGGCATAGGGTGGGTTGGGCTTACCGGGGACTGGGGGAGGAGGGGGGGAATGGCGCCCCCCTCGCTCGCCCATCTCCGTTATTCTGGAACTTACAGCACGAATTCCTGGGCCAGGCCTCGTGTCTTTTCGTACCAATCGATGTAGGTTTTGTTGATAAGGGTGTAGCCACCGGGGGTGGGATAGTGACCGCTGAAATACCAGTCACCACACGGGGCTTCTATGGCATTGTGCAGACCTTCCAGCGTCTGATATACGCACTGGATTTCGCAGGGCGAATCATCCGGCGTTACCATGCGAGAAATCTCATCCGTGATTTCATCGTCTGTCAGGGCGCCATAGATGCGGCGCACAGGGTTAGTGCGCTTTTCAGCCTGCAGAGTGAGCTGGTGGCGGCATTCGTTGTAAACATCCGTGATGATGTTGGACAAGCCCTTCCGATGCAGGAGATTGATAGCTGCAAGGAAGGCAACGAACTGCCCCATTTCCGTCATGTCAATACCATAGAAGTCAGGGTAACGGACCTGCGGAGCAGAGGATACGATGACAATCTTGCGTGCTTTCGTACGGGCAAGCAAACGCAACAAGCTCATCTTGAGTGTTGTGCCGCGTACAATGGAGTCATCAATGGCAACGAGAACCTCATCCTCACCCACGGCGCCGTAGGTCAGGTCGTACACCATGGAGGCCATCTGCTTGCGGCTGCTGGCTTCTGAGATGAACGTGCGCAGCTTGATATCCTTGTGGGCAATCTTTTCTGCACGGGGCCAGCGGCGGAGGATAAGCTCATTGATAAGCTCTTCGCTCATGGTTCCATTGCGGAATGCCTCCTGCATGGCCTGGGTGACTTTATTGCGACGGTAGGCTCTCAACCCTTCCAGCAGACCGTAGTAGGAAACTTCTGCAGTGTTGGGGATGAATGTAATGGCAGCCTTTGAGAAATCGCTGCCATCCAGGCTGGCAACCACCTTTTCCGTCAGGTTTGCACCAAGAGCCTTGCGTTCGCGGTAAATGACCGGATCATTTCCGCGTGAGGTGTAGATATCCTCAAAGCAGCAGGGGGTGTATTTACCTGGCGTTGTGTACTCCTTGATAGTCACTTTGCCATCTGCCTTCACCAGAATCATATTGGCGGCCGGCAGCTCCTTGACCTCATTCTCTTCGACCTCCATCACACTCATGAGCGGAACCCGCTCGCTGGCCACTGCCAGGAACTCGTCTGTCTGAATGTAATAGCAATGACGGATGCCGTTCGGGTCTCTCAGGCAGAAGAAATCGCCATTACCCACAGCCCCCATGATGACGTAACCGCCATCCCAGTCATGGCTGGAATGCTCAACAACGTCAAAAAGGTTGAGTTCAGAGGAAATCAGCTGAGGAATCTCACGCCCATCAACATTCTTATTGCGGAGTTCGCGGTATTTATCCGTATGAGCTTCATCCAGATAGTAGCCCAGTTCTTCCAGAATAGTCTGGGTGTTGTTATCGAACACCGGGTGCTGGCCGCGTGCCATCAGCTTCTCATGAAGGGCGTCCACGTTAGTCATGGAAAAATCACCCTGAAGCATCAGCGTGCGGGTCGGCCAGTTTGAACGGCGCAGGAAGGGGTGGCAGCTGCCTTCTTCGTACTGAACCCCGCTGGTGCCGTACAACATGTGGCCCATGAGAACCTCACCACCGAAGTTGAAGTGCTTTTTGAAGGAAATAGCATCAGTGCCGTTGATGATGCCATCTTCACGCATGTGGCGCAGATTCCTCTGCTGGGCTGTGAAGATATCAGTCAGCGCAGAGCCACCGACCGCACGAGAGCGGAAGATGTAGGGCTCACCCAGCGGCATGTTCAGTTTCACACAGCCAAAACCGGCGCCATCCTGACCACGATTGCGCTGCTTCTCCATGAGGAGAAACAACTTGTTGAATGCCCATTCCGGGTTTCCGTATTTCTCTTCGAAATAGGAAAGCGGTTTGAGCAGTCGAATTGCCGCGGACATAATAAATGAACGATTGGGTGATTACTTGCGAACAGAGACCTTGATGCCCTTGCCTTCGCGCATGGTGCCGATGACCACACCACCGGGGCCGGCAGTCATAGCCTGCTCAACCTGGTCAGGGGAAACAATGGCTACCCAGCCAATGCCCATGTTGAAGGTGTGGAAACGGTCTTCGGCATCAACGAACTGCAGCACCTTCTGGGCAGGCTTGTTGTCCCAGTAGGGAATTTCGAGGTCGGCTCCCTTTTCACCGAGGAAGCGTTCAAGGTTTTCAGGAAGGCCACCGCCGGTGATGTGTGCATAGGCCTTCGGCGTGATACCGAGCTTGCGCATGTCGTAAACAACGTCGTGGTACAGACGGGTCGGAGCAAGAAGCTCACGAAGTTCCTCCTCCGTCAGCAGGTCAGGATTCTGAGCCAGAACGCGGCGTACCAGACTCCAGCCGTTGGCGTGGAAACCATCGCTGGGATAGCCGATGAGTACGTCACCAACAGCAACCTGGGAGGGGTCAATCATTTCGCTCTTTTCCACGCAGCCGATGCTGAAACCAGCAAGCTCAACAAGACCGTCGGGTACTACGCCCGGCATCTCAGCG
This sequence comes from Akkermansia sp., assembly GCA_045645565.1. Classification (GTDB taxonomy): domain Bacteria; phylum Verrucomicrobiota; class Verrucomicrobiia; order Verrucomicrobiales; family Akkermansiaceae; genus Akkermansia. The sequence goes on from JAZRJB010000050.1 coordinate 14,721, forward strand.
GTTTCACCACCAGCAAGAATGCAGTTGCAGCTCTCCAGGTAGTCGCACATGCCTGCCACCAGACGGGTGATGCGGGGGCGCTCTACTTCCAGGTTGGAAATGCCAAGATAGTCAAGGAACAGGAGGGGGTCGCCACCGGTGGTGAGCAGGTCGTTCACGTTCATGGCCACCAGGTCCTTGCCGGCGGTCTCGAGCATGTCCATATCAAAAAGGATTTCGGTCTTGGTGCCAACACCGTCCGTACCGGTTACAATCACCGGTTCCTTGTAGGAAGACAGGTCGTAAGCAGCTGCGAAAAGACCGAAAGCATTGCAAAGCTGGCGGTTTTTCTGCGTGCGCTTTACGTGTGCACTGATATCAGAAACGAAAGACTGCGCCTCAATAGTGTCGACGCCGGACTGCTTGTAAGTGAGATTGCCGGACATAATAAGCTTGAATCATCGCTTGGATGCGCGCGCATTATACATGAGAAATCCCTGATTGGCAAGCCGATTCTGCTGCCTTTTTCCAACTGATTTATGACTTGGAGAAGAAAAGCGCACCTGCTTGATATCAAGCAGGTGCGCTGTGAAAAAGCCTTCCATTTATCAGCGGTTCTTGTGGCGCATGCAGATGCGGTACTTTACGCGGTCTGCTTCGTGGTTGAATTCCACGCTGCGGCAGAGTTCGCGGATGACCGGACTTGACTCCACATCAATCGGGTTGGCGCCAAAGGGCAGGAGTACCTCCATGCTCATTTCGCGCGTATGCTCGGAATACCGGAAGTAGAAATCGAGCGTGCCGGCATCCAGCGGCATCATGCGGAACAGGGCGTTGCCTATCAGTTGAGCCTTGCGCATGCTCTCGCGCGTAAGGAAGTACTTATTGCAGTATGCCTGCCATTCGGACTTGAGCAGGAAGCGGTCGTAATCCGGGCTGTGGAAGGCAAAGTGGAAGTCGCGGATGCGGTTCACGAATACGCGCGTGCGCTCGCGCTTCGGATGCTCGAATATCTCCTCAGGTGTGCCGACTTCGTAGATGATACCATCATCCATATACACGACACGGGTACTCACATCGCGGGCAAAGGACATTTCGTGCGTGACGATGGCCATGGTCATTCCCTGGCGAGCCAGGGCGCGGATAACGGAAAGTACTTCACTTACCATGGTCGGGTCAAGGGCGGAGGTCGGTTCATCGAACAGGATGATTTCCGGATCCATGGAAAGACAACGGGCAATGGCTGCTCGTTGTTTCTGACCTCCACTCAGTTCAGACGGCATGGCGTTGGCCTTTTCTGCCATGCCGACCATTTTAAGAAGTTCCTTTGCCTTGGCTTCAGCCTCTTTGCGGCTCTTTCCCAGCAGCTTCACGGGGCCGATGCACACGTTGTCCAGCACGGAGAGATGGTTGAACAGATTGAAGGACTGGAAAACCATGCCCATTTTCTGGCGGAGCTTGGATGCATTGATGTGCCCATTCAATACTTCCTCACCATCAATGATGATGCTACCACCTGTGGGGTGTTCCAGCAGGTTGAGACAACGCAGGAAAGTGCTTTTTCCGGTGCCGGATGGCCCGATGATGGAGATAACCTCACCGCATTTGATGTTCAGATTGACATCGCGCAATACTTCAAGATTGCCGAATTTTTTCTGAAGGTGTTTAATTTGAATCATCGTTTCAGGAGAAAAGTGGAACGTTCAGTGAATCAGCAAACTTTATTACCGATGCGGTCAAGGATATAGGTGAACAACCAGGCAATCAGGAAATACATGAGTGCCACCATAAGAAGCGGGAAGAAGGGATCGAACGTGCGACCTCGGATGATATAGGAGGCTCGTGTCAGGTCTGCCACGGCTACGTAACCCACAATGGACGTGTTCTTGATAAGGGAAATCAGCTCGCCCTTGTATACAGGAAGTACACGGCGAACAGCCTGCGGCAGCACAATGTAGCAGAAGGTTCTTACGGGGGTGAAGCCCAGGGCAATGCCGGCCTCGGTCTGCCCTTTATCAATGCTGCTGATGGAGGTGCGGAACATTTCGCTGACGTAGGCAGCAAAGTTCATGGCAAAGGTGATGATTGCAACCGGCGTGTTATCAAACTGCGTGAAGGCCACGTAGCACATCATCATGAGTAGTACCAGAATTGGCGTTCCTCGCATCACATCAATGTAAATCTTTGCAATGGTGCTGCAAATCTTGATGCGGCTCATGCGCATGTAGCAGATGAATGCGCCGAGTATGGTGCCCAGCAGGGCTGAGAAGAAGGAGATGTGAAGCGTCACCTTGAGACCATCCCACAGGAGCATGTAGCGGCGTTCTTCGATGATGTTCCGGTAGAAACTGCGCTTAATGTTTCCCCAGACACCTAGATTCTGCTCCCCCTCATTTCCGGTCACGATGGAGGGATGTGCATTCTTTGTCAGCACAGCCACACGGGAGTGGCTGTCATAGTACGGTTCAGAGAAAAGAACACTTTCGGCACGTTCATCAGTGATGAGGATGCCGGAGGCTGCCATATCAGCCTTGCCGGTTGTGGTGGAGGCAATGAGGGAATCATATTCCATCTCCACAATCTCTATGGGCCGGTTGATATATACAGAAAAACGCTGAACGAGTTCGGCATCGAAACCAGCTATCTTCTCATTCTTGATGAAGACGATGGGTTCAGTGCAGGGCTCCATGGCAACTCGAATCGGTTCGCCAGTGGTCGGCAGGGGAAGATTTGGCATCTCAGCCGTGTCAAAATGCTTAATCCAGCGCTCCATGATTTTCTGGAGTTCGCCGGAGGCTTTCAGCTGAGCAATGAAGGCGTTGAATTGATTGCAGAGTTCGGCATTGTGCTTCCCGAATACAACACCCATCTGGCACGGCGGCACGGGGCTGTCAGGCAGAATGGTTACACCCTGGGTTTTTCTTACCAGAGCGTAGCAGATGACATCATCCATAATGGCCCCATCGCATTTCTCCTGCTGTAGAGAAAGCATCATGTCTGCTTCGGTGTCAAAGCGGTCCAGCTTGATATCAGGATAGTGTTCCTCCACATAGATATCCTGCACGGTCGAGGAGGGAACCGCCAGAACCCGCCCACGCAAATCCTCAAAACAAGCAATGCTATTGCTGGCTTGCTGCGTGGCTTGGACGGTGGCTTCCGAACCCAATGCCGGAGCCGCGGCGAGCATGACATAAGCAACTAAAGTTGCTACAATATGAAGTGTTTTGTTCATGTTGTACAACCCGGGGTGGATGCGCCCCGCGCGCGGATTTTAACACACGCCTCCGATTTTGCAAGCTAAATGTTACTCGTATCCAAACTTATTGCCATTTCTGTTTTCTGGGTATTGCAATGACAGGGAATTCTGGGGTGTTGTGAAAGGTGTGTCCTGAAAAAGGAAGTCACCCAGGGGCCGAAGCCCCTGGGTGCCCAACTACCCTATGAATCGGACCCTTTCGAGCCCGGGAACCTTGTTTTACGTCCGGTCCCGAAGACGCCGTCAGTATATCTGCTTTTACGTATCGCGTCAAGCTTAATCAGAAAAAAATAACAGACTTTTTTAATTAACAATTTTAACATTTCAAGCTTTCATCAATGAGGTCCTGGGCTTTCATGGCGCAGAAACGGACGCAGCGTTCGCAGGGGCGTGCCGCGTAATAGGCATCAGTGCGCGCATTCGGCCGCGCGGAGTCTTCCATTTCAACATTGAGGTTAAGGAGTTCACGGCAGGTGAGGGTTCCAAATTCCTGTTTGAACGATTCTGCGAGCTGGCGCGTAAGCGAGAAGATGCGCTCTTTGTCCTCCGGGACACCAGTAAGATTCCCTTTGCAGAATCCGGCTACCATGCATAAGCCTGAAAAAGCACCGCAGGTGCCGCGCATGCGGCCGAGCCCGGCGCCAAAGGCTGAGGAAAAACGCAAGGCAGCGCTTTCCGTCAGGCCAACTTTATCCGCGAAAGGCGTGAAAACAGATTGAGCGCAATTATAGCCTTGGTGGAAATAGTGAAGAGCTTTCTCTGCGGCGTTCATACATGCAGGAGCATACGCCCGCTTATTCCTTTTGTCAATGGTCGTTTTTTTGCTCGCATTGCCAGGGGGAGAGTGATACAATCAGACCAGACATGATGATACAGCGTACATTGGTGAAACATGCGTTGGCCAGTGAGCTTCCTATGGAGCAGATTCTGGTAGAAGGATGGGTGCGTACCCGTCGTGATTCTAAAACTTTCTCCTTCCTGGAGATAAATGATGGCACAAGTCTGGCGTCCATTCAGGTTGTGGCTGATGCTGGCATTCCCGGCTATGAGGACATAAGCCGCATGAGTACAGGTGCGTCGGTCAGCATTCTGGGACGCCTTGTGGAAAGCCCCGGTAAGCAGAAATGGGAAATCCAGGCTACGGAGGTGAAGCTTGTCGGCGGTTCTCCTGAAAATTATCCGCTGCAGAAAAAGGGCCATTCTCCTGAGTTCCTGCGTACGATTTCGCACCTGCGACCTCGCACAAACCTGTTCGGCGCCATTTTCCGCACGCGTTCCCGCATGGCGGCTGCAGTGCATCAGTTCTTCCTGGAGCGTGATTTCGTGTGGGTGCATACCCCCATTATCACGGCCAGCGATTGTGAGGGTGCCGGTGAGATGTTCCATGTTACCACGCTTGACCCGCTGGCTGAGAATAAGGACTACGCTGATGATTTCTTCGGCAAGCCTGCCAATCTGACGGTGTCCGGTCAGCTCGAGGGTGAGACCTTTGCCTGCGCATTGAGTAATATCTATACGTTCGGTCCTACTTTCCGCGCAGAGAATAGTAATACGTCTCGTCACGCTGCTGAGTTCTGGATGATTGAACCTGAAATGGCCTTCTGTGATATCTATGGAGATATGGATATTGCGGAATCCTTCATCAAGCACATCGCCCGCACCATGCTGGCCGATGAAAGTGGTGATTTTGAGTTCTTCTGCAAGTTCGTGGACAAGGGGCTTCGGGCTCGTCTGGAAGAAGTTGCGGAAAAACCGTTCGTGCGTTGCTCCTACACGGAGGCCATTGAAATCATGCAGGCAAGCGGTGAGAAATTTGAGTACTCTGCTTACTGGGGCATGGATATGCAGAGTGAGCATGAACGCTTCCTGACGGAAAAGCATTTCAAATGCCCCGTCATTGTGTATAACTACCCGAAGGAAATCAAACCGTTCTACATGCGCTTGAATGACGACGGCAAGACCGTGACCGCCATGGATGTCCTGGTGCCCGGGATTGGCGAAATCATTGGCGGCAGCCAGCGTGAGGAGCGCCTCGATGTGCTCGAAGGGAATATACAGCGCATGGGTATGGATATGGATGCCTACTACTGGTATAACGATTTGCGCCGTTTTGGCACGGTGCCGCATGCTGGTTTCGGTGTCGGCTTTGAGCGTCTCATCATGTTTGTGACCGGCGTTCAGAATATCCGCGACGTGTTGCCGTTCCCGCGCACGCCCCGCAACTGTGAATTCTAAAGAATACTGCATATTCGTATGAAAACGCGCGCGGAGGAGTTTGCGGAGTGGGGGACCGAGGTTGTGTTCGGTCGGGCCCGCGGCTTCCGCGCGTGGATGATGCGTTGCGTTCTCCGCTTTGCATCCTTTTTCTTCTGGATTCTGGTGCAGGTCCGCTTGTTCCTGTTCCGGCGTCGCATCAAGACGGTTCATTACCTGGGCACGTTTGTTGTCAGCGTGGGGAATATCACAGCTGGCGGCACAGGTAAGACCCCGGTGGTGGAATTGCTTTCCCGCAGCCTTGCGACCCGCGGTCGCAAGTGTGCCATTCTTACGCGTGGTTATAAGAGCCATGACCTGGAGAAGCCCCAGGTCTGGCTTGATAAGGACGGAAAGCGCGTTAAGAATATCCCCAAGATTGCCAGTGATGGCGTTACCCGCTATCTGAGCCCCCTGTATGCCGGCGATGAGCCGTTTATGTTGGCCCGCAATCTGGACGGCGTTGCCGTTCTGGTGGATAAGGACCGCGTCAAATCCGGTATCTTTGCCATCGAACAATTAGGGAGTAATACCCTGATTCTCGATGACGGCATGCAGTTCCTCAAACTTAAGCATGAGATTGACATTGTGCTGGTGGACTGCGGTTTCCCCTTTGGTACGGGTGCGCTGCTGCCGCGCGGCACGATGCGCGAGCCGCGTGCCAGTCTGAAGCGTGCCAGTTATATCATCCTCACAAAGAGTGAGGGCAAGCCGCAGGATGAACTCATTGCCACGATTCGCAAGTATAACAAGGTTGCTGATATCATTGTAACCAACCATGCTCCTGTTCTTCTGGAAAATATTTTCACTGGTGAGCAGCTCCCGCTGGAGGCTCTCAAGGGTAAATATGTTGCCTGCCTGAGTGGTATTGCACGCCCGGAGAGCTTTGAGAATCTGGTTGAATCTCTCGGTGCCAATGTGGAAATCCGCCGCAGCTATCCGGACCATTACTGGTTTGACCAGGAGGACCTTGATGCCTTTGTGGAGCGCTGTGCTGAACGCGCTATGGATATGATTGTCACAACGGAGAAGGATGCTGTGCGTTTCCTTCGCCCTGGGGAAATGGATGTTCCCATTTACTTCCTCCGTATTCATATTGACATTCTGCAAGGTCAGGATAAATGGGATGCCATGATTGACCGCATTTGCGGACTTGCCGCCCCGCAACCTGCTCCTGAGTGGGGTGATGTGCTGTAAAACGTTGTGAATGATCAGCTTCAGCGTTGCTCCTGGGTAAACGTCCGGAACCCGCTTTATATCCGTTATCACGATGAGGAATGGGGTGTTCCTGTGCAGGATGATCGGTATTTGTTCGAGATGCTGCTCCTCGAAAGTTTCATGACGGGGCTTTCCTGGGAATGTGTTCTGAATAAGCGGCAAGCCTTTCACGCTGCCTTTGCTGACTTCGACCCTGCTGCGGTGGCGTGCTTTTCTCCTGAAAAGGTCGAATCTCTCCTCTTGAACCCAGGGATTATCCGCCATCGCCGTAAAATAGAAGCAGCCGTGGCTAATGCCCGTGCGTTTCTCAAGATTCAGCAGGAATTCGGTTCGTTCTACGCTTATCTCCGGTCTTTTGCTGGTGATGCCCCCATTGAGGAAGCATGGCAATCGCGTACGTCGTCTCCGCTTTCTGATGCTCTTTCTGCTGATTTGAAGCGACGAGGCATGCGTTTTACCGGTTCTGTTGTGATGTATTCCTTTCTTCAGGCTGTTGGTATCATATCCGCACACGGTCGTGAATGTTTCAAGGCTTTCCCTGACACCAAGAATAAAAATTAGAAAAATTCTAAAAATGCTTGAACATCGGAGCTGATTGGTGTATCTTACCCGCAACAACCAATAAAACCATATTATGTTAGTAGGAAAACAAGCTCCCGTATTCAAGGCAACCGCAGTGGTGAATGGCGAAATCGTCAGCAATTTTTCGCTTCAGGACTATGTAGACAAGAGTTATGTCTTGTTCTTCTTCTATCCTAAGGATTTTACATTCGTGTGCCCGACCGAGCTGCTCGGGTTTCAGGCCGCGCTACCGGAATTTGCCAAGCGGAACACAGTCGTGGTAGGCTGCTCGACAGACACAGAATACAGCCACTGGGCCTGGTGCCAGAAACCGCAGAGCGAGGGCGGCATCAACGGAGTGACATACCCGCTGGTGGCAGATACGAACAAAACAATCGCAGATGCTTTCGATGTACTGGCAGGTGAACGCTATCTTGATGAAAGCGGAAGATTGCAGGTCGTAGGAGAGCTGGTAGCATACCGGGGCTTGTTCCTGATAGACAAGAAGGGAATTGTGCGTCACCAGCTGGTGAACGATATGCCGTTAGGTCGTTCCATCGACGAAGCCATCCGTATGGTAGATGCCTTGCAGCATTATGAGCAGTATGGAGAAGTATGCCCGCTTGGGTGGCACCTGGGGCAGACCGCCATGCAGCCCACAGCCGAAGGCGTAGCGGCGTACCTCAGCAAAGTCTGACCAGAAAAGAACAATAACGTCTTGCACGAAAAAATGCCTGAGCGTACAGCTCAGGCATTTTGCATAAGAAAAGCGGGCAGGGCGATTAATAAACGTCCTTCTGGTAACGCTTGGCAGCCTTCATGTCAGCCAGGTAAGCCACAGCTTCCTCTTCGGAGCGGTTACCATACTTGGCAATGATGGCGAGGAGCGCCTTTTCAACATCCTTAGCCATGCGGTTAGCATCGCCGCACATATAGAAAGCGGCGCCCTTTTCGAGCCATTGCCAGACTTCTTCACCGGCCTGCTCCATAAGGTTCTGGACGTAAATCTTGTATTCCTGGTCGCGGCTCCAGGCAACAGAAAGCTTCAATTTGCCGCTCTCGACAAGCGGGGCTGTTTCGTCCTCATAGCAATTATCCGTAGCCTGATAAGGATTACCGAAGAAGAGCCACATGGGACCAGCGGCATTATCGGCTACACGCTGCTGCCAGAACGCGCGGAACGGAGCAATACCGGTACCGGGACCAACCATGATAATCGGGGTATTGCCATCCTCCGGCAGACGGAAGTTCTTATTGCAGTGAACAAAGACCTTCACTTTGTCACCAGCATTGATACGGTCAGCCATGAACGTGGAGCAGACACCACCGCGCTTGCGCTCGTTGTAGGTGTAGCGAACCGCGCCAACGCAGAGAGAAACCTGACCGGGAACGGCGTCCGGGCTGGAGGCGATGGAGTAGAGGCGGGGAGAAATCTTACCGAGAATGCTTACAAAGGAAGCTGCATCCGGGAACACAGCCTTACATGTGGGGCAGGAAGCGAGGTCCAGCAGGTCACGACCCCAGCAGAAATCCTTGAGTGCATCCTTGTCTGCAAGGATGGCAGCCAGTTTTTCGCTATTGGCGATGGCATTCCACTTGGTCAGAATACCCTTTTTGAGAGAAGTGATATCGTAGGAGGAAATAAGCGCCTCGCGCAGAGTGGCAGATTCACCGCTCGGGGTCGGGACTTCTGCGTTGGCATCCAGCCCCAGCGCAGAGATGAGAGCATCTACCAGCTCAGGGTCGTTGCAAGGAATTACGCCCAGCGCGTCACCGGTGGTGTAGGTGAGCCCGGAGCCCTCCAGGGAATAATCGACATGGATGGTTTCTTTGGCGCTACCGGGCTTAGTAACGGAGCGGACTCCCAGCACCGTGGCCGGGAACGGATTCTTCATGCTGTACGGTTCCATTGTTGTAGTAAAAAGTGTTACTGCTGACTCATAGTCTGCCTGATACCAGGGCTCGTGTCAAGGAAAATCGGCATGCTTTACAGGGCATAATAAGCGCCGGTTTTGCGGGAACCCCGGTATTCGATGCGCCCCGTTTCACGAAGACTCTGGAGGTGGCGGTCCAGCATGCGAGGGGAAAGCGTTGGTATGGCCGCAAGAATATCCTGGCGCTTGCTTCCCGGATGTTGTTGAAGGAAAGAAACAAGTGACTCAACAGGAGAATTTTGTTGATGTAAAGGCTGCGGTGCTGCTGCCCGGCGTTTCAGCTCCTGCAGAATGTTGCTGAGCGACAGGGTAATGAACTCCGTTGCATCATGCGCAGCAAGTGATTGCTCGGCTGCAAATGTTTCCATATCCAGTTGCACGCCAGAGAGATTGGAATGCACGTTCTGCAGCATGGCTGTGTGAAGTTGCGATGCCAGCCTCGCGTTTCCTGCAGAGAAGGGGGTGATCCTCAGCATTTCATGGTGAAATACAGCGCAGCGGATGAGCGGGTGTGCCTGCGAGGCGTTAAACCAGTCAACCAGGGCTTGCATCAGCACAGGAACCCAGTGCGGAGCTTGCCCCGTGGTTCTGTATGCGCCGCTTCCTCCGAGCGCCGCGTGCGCAGCGCAAATCTGCGCTGTTGTCAGGGTGAGCGGGAAAGCTGTCATCCTGCCGTCTTCAGGTGGAAGCAGCCTGCATATTTCGGACACCAGTCCGAGGGCTTCTTCTGAAACTGAAAATGGAGGAGAGAACATAATGGCATCAGCAGGTGACAACGGCGTTCAGACGCGCAACCTCAATGTTACCTTGGTGAATTTGTTGAAGGGATTTGAGCATGGCCGCACTGCATTCCTTTTCGCCATGAACCAGGTAAACCTTGGATTTTCGTCCACCGGTGCGCCGGAAATAATCCAGCAATTCATTGTGGTCGGCATGGCCAGAGAACGAATCCAGCGATTCAATGCGGGCCCGGACCGGATATAAATCACCGAGAATCCTCACTTCGAGCGCACCGTTCAGGATGCGGCGACCAAGCGTATTGGCTGCGCAGTAACCGACAAAGAGAACTGTATTATTCGGGCGACCGATACCATTCTTGAGGTGGTGCAGAATGCGCCCCGCTTCGCACATGCCGGAAGCTGAGATGATAATGGCATTTTCCCTGAGGTTGTTCAGTCTTTGTGATTCGGAGATACTGCGCACCATGTGCAGCTGCTCGAACTGGAAGGGGTCCCGTTCCTCGAAGAGGAAGTTATAAACCTCTTTGTTAAAACACTCAGGATGAATCCGGAAAATCTCCGTTGCACTCACGGCCATTGGGCTGTCGACGTATACCTGGTAGTTAGGCATCCGCCCTTCTTTGTACGCGCGGTTCAATATGTAAAGCAATTGCTGGGTTCTCTCCACCGCAAAGGAAGGAATGTATACATTGCCTCCACGCTTCAGAGCTTCCCGTATTGTGCGGCAGAATGTTTCGTCGTCCCGGCTTGGCGCATCGTGGAACCGCCCGCCGTATGTGCATTCCATGAGCATGATATCCACATCCGGAACAGGAACCGGGTCTCTGAGCAGTTCATTGTTGCCTCTGCCTACGTCACCTGAGAACAAAAGGCGCTTGTGGGTGCCATCTTCCTCATCATCAATATCCAGTACAATCTGCGCCGCGCCAAGGATGTGACCGGCGTCATAGAACGTGAGCGAAATGCCCGGCAGAATCGGGAAGGGAATTTCATACCCGATATTGATGAAGCGGCGCAGACAGAGTTCAGCATCCTGCTCGGTGTATATGACCTCTGCCACTTTGCCACTGCCGCCCTTGCGGGCGCTCATCTTGTTCATGAATTTGCAGTCGCTTTCCTGAATACGGGCAGAGTCCGCCAGCATGACCTGACATAAGTCACGCGTGGCGTGTGTGCTGTAAATAAAGCCCTTATATCCCTTTTTTACCAGATTTGGCAGGTTGCCTGAGTGGTCGATATGCGCATGTGAGAGAATCACGCAATCTATCTCAGCGGGTGAGAAATAGGGAAATTCGCGGTTAATACGCAGCTGATCCTCGCGGTGACCCTGGTACATACCACAATCCAGGAGGATCTTTTTGCCATTTACTTCCAGCAAATGCTGGGAACCTGTTGTCGTTTCAGCTGCTCCGCAAAAATGAATTTTCATTACTCTGTACTCTAACTCTAAAAATCAGAAGATTCAAGTAAAAAGAATAAATAACAGGAAAGAGTAGCAGAATTACTGGTGTTTCAGCATGTTATCGTTAAGAGGGAAATCGTATCTCCGGCAGGTTCCCGGATTTGGGAGAAAGTAGTGCCACCATTCCTTTCTGTAATTGCGCATGCCGGCGCGAGCCATGGTATCGCGAAGCAACAGACGATTGCGCTGCTGCTCCCTGGTCAGTCCTTTGTATATGGTAGCGGAGCGCACGTCTAACAAATCATGGCGTCCGCCCATGTCCAACTCTTTCCCTGTCTGGAGGTCAATGAGTGTAATATCGACCGCAACACCCCAGCTGTGTTCAGAGGTCCGGTTAATATAGCGGTTTTCGTAAATTCCCTGCTTGGTGATATTCGGGTAGAATTCAGCCCGGGTGGAATCCTCCTTTGTCTGGGACCATGCGTAGAAATCCTCCATGGCGCGGTGGGGACGGTAAGCATCCCAGACGAGAATCCCCAATCCTTTTTCTGCCAGTTCTTCCTGGGCTTTCTTGACCACCGCAGCCGCGTCTTGCCGCAGAATGGCGCGTTTGCCAGTTGTGTAACCGGCAACCGGTCGCCCGACAAAATTATCGCTGCCGCAGTATTTCAAATCAACCTTGACCGTAGGCACTACTTCGTCCAGGTAACAGAGTGTTTCCGGCATGTAGACAGCCTCTGCAACAGCGGGTGCAGGTGGAATCTGGCTGCATTGGCACAGCGTGAACAGGCTGGCGGTGAGGGCAAGCATGTATTTCATGGCATGCATACTAACATAAAAAATCGGGTAAAACAAGCCGTGAGTATCGTTTTCTGCTTGCCACTTGAGATGTCTGTGTTAGAATGACAGCGCTGAACCCTTTTCCTGAACAGAACATGGAGAAAAAACATTCAATTTGGAAATATGTGATGATTCTCGCCGCCACTGGCGCCGTGGCTGCAGTGGGCGGTAAGATTTCTCAGACTATTGTGGATTCCATGCACAAAGCTACAGAAATCCAACCCATGCCCCCGGCGCAGGCAGATGCCGTGGCGAATCAGGTTCTGAAGCTTAAGTGCGCCGCCTGCCACGCTCAGGATGCCACATACAGTAAGTTCCTTAATTTTCTCTCATTTGGTCTGATGCAGGACCATGTGGAGGGCGCCAAGCGGGCATTTTCTCTCACTCCTGATTACAGCTACCGTTCAGGAAACGTGGATTACCTGAAGATGGATTATGTCCTGCGGACGCGCCGTATGCCCCCGGCATCCTACAGTGCTGTTCATTTCGGCAGCCGCCTGACCCCGGTGGATGTGGCCGTACTCCGCCAGCGATACAAGGAAAGCGGCGCCGCAGCCCGCACGTTTGCTCCGATCATGCCCGTGGCAGAGCCTGGTACAGATTTGGAAGCTGCCCGTATCTACCTTGGTTATCTGTTGTATCATGATGGTCGCCTGTCCACGACTAACCAAGTCTCGTGTGCATCGTGCCACGATCTGACCAAGGGCGGTACCGATAACCTGTGCAAGTCTGAAGGTGTACCGGGGGCAGACGGGCGTCCCCAGCTGGGTGGTGTCAATGCTCCTTCAACACTCAATGCTGCGGGTAATATCCGCCAGTTCTGGGATGGTCGTGCTGCCGATTTGAAGGAACAAGCCGGTGGTCCTCCTCTGAATCCTGTGGAAATGGGGTATTCTTGTGAGGCTGACTGGGAGAAGATTTCCGCCAAGCTGGCCCAGGATCCACAGATTGTCGCCTTGTTTGCCTATGTGTTTGGCGACCGTGGTATCAGCGGGGATACCATCACGACCGCGATTGCCGCTTATGAGCAGACGCTGGTCACGCCGGATTCTCCCTTTGACCTCTATCTGAAGGGCGATGAACAAGCCATTTCAGAGAAGCAGAAGGCTGGTATGAAGTCGTTTGTTGATTTAGGTTGTGCCACCTGCCACAGCGGGCCATCCCTGGGCGGTATCAGCTTTGAATATATCAACACGCACGCCGATTTCCGCAAGCTTGCAACCACTGAGGGGTATAATGAGGGTGCGTACGGCCTGAATGATTTCACCAGGCAGGGTGAACACAAGGACATGTTCCGCGTGCCCAACCTGCGCAACGTCGCTCTTACTGCTCCATATTTCCACACCGGTTCAGTGAACAGTCTCCAGGAAGCAGTCCGCATTATGATACAGACTCAGAATGGTGCTTCTGTGGGTGAAGAGACGATACAAAATATAACGCGTTTCCTTGAAGCCCAGACTGGTCAGCTTTACGGCAAGCCCGCAAATGCGCTTACCCCTGCAGATGTGCAGCTGAAACCTGAGCTTGAACTCCGATGATACGATTCTCTGTTCTGGCCAGCAGCAGCAGAGGAAATGCCACCGTCATATCAGGCGGTGGCACTCATCTGCTGGTGGATACAGGTATTTCAGCTCTGCGCATACGCAAAGGGCTGGGTGAGTGTGAATTGAATGATGCAGATATTTCCGGTGTCTTTTTCACGCATGAACACCAGGACCACGTCTGTGGCCTTGGCGTGCTTTCAAAGAAACGCCCGCTGAATTTGTACTGCAGCCGCTATCTTTCCAAGGATTTGCGGGGAATGGCACCAAATGCCGTATTCACCTATCTGGAGCCCGGGCAGAGTGTGCAGGTAGGGGCGATTCAGGTAACGCCATTCTGCGTAAGTCATGATGCTGTTGACCCACTGGGTTACGTGTTTGAGTGCGATGGCGCCCGCCTTGGGTATGTGACCGATACGGGCATCATCATGCGCGGAATGCCGGAAATCCTGGCAGGTGTGCAGGGGCTTTACCTTGAATCCAATTATGACCCTTACATGCTCGAAAACAGTGGTCGCACACCGGACCTTATTCGGCGAATATCCGGGCGCTGGGGGCATCTTTCCAATGAGCAGGCCTGCGATTTTGTCCGAACCATTGCACACCCCGGTTTGCAGCATCTGGTGCTTGCGCATATCAGCCCGGAATGCAATACCCCTGCAAAGGCTTCTGCCGCCATGCGTGCCACTCTCGCAGACTTGCAGCTTTCAACGCAGCTTCATTGCGCCCAGATGGCTAACCGGCTCCCCTGGATTGAGGTGAACGCCTGATTTCCCGGCTATTCATTCAATTTCAAAATTGCTATTTGGTCAACGATGGTGTAGTATGGGGGTATGCGCCGTTCTCCTATACCCGGATTAGTGCTGGCAGATGGCTGGCTGGCTCCCTTTGAACGTGAAATCAAGGGGCGTATGAGGCTGTTTGATGCTCAGTTAGAGCGTATATGCCGCAGGCATGGATCGCTGATGGATTTTGCCCACGCCTACACCCGCATGGGGTTCAATCGCGATGCTGAAACGGGTGAGTGGGTATACCGTGAGTGGGCGCCGGGTGCCCGGGCATTGTACCTCATTGGTGATTTCAATTTCTGGAACCGCGAGGCCAACCCGATGCAGCGCGATGCCACCGGAGTTTGGGAAATACGCCTGGCTCCGGACGCGCTGAAGCATGGTCAGCATGTGAAGGTTCATGTGGTGGGAGCAGATAATGTCCACCACGACCGCATGCCAGCCTGGATTCGCTACACAGAACAGGATGCTGCTACATTCGATTACAGCGGTGTCATCTGGGAGGCAGCTGAGCGGTACGTGTGGAAAAATACACGCTGGAATCCTGCCAATGTCAAGACTCCCTTCATCTACGAGACTCATGTTGGCATGGCTGGTGAGGAAGGCAGAATTCACAGCTATCGGGAGTTTGCTGACAATGTGCTGCCGCGCGTGGCAACGCTGGGCTACAATGTGGTGCAGATCATGGCGATTCAGGAGCATCCGTACTATGGCTCGTTCGGGTACCATGTGTCTTCCTTCTTTGCCCCCTGTAACCGCTTCGGCACGCCGGAGGATTTGAAGTATCTCATTGATACCGCGCATGGTCTGGGTATTGCTGTGCTGCTTGATGTGGTGCATTCCCACGCCGTGAAGAATATGGCCGAGGGACTGAATAATTTTGATGGCTCCGGTGGGCAGTACTTCTGCGCGGGCGAGCGCGACAGCATGCACCCTGACTGGGATAGCTGTCTTTTTGATTACGGACGTGAGGAGGTGCTGCAGTTCCTGCTGAGCAATCTGCGCTGGTGGCTGGAGGAATTTCACTTTGACGGCTTCCGTTTCGATGGTGTAACCAGCATGCTTTATCTGCACCATGGACATGAGGCATTTACTGACCTGGGCTGCTACTTCAATACGCAGGTGAATCTGAGCGCGGTGACTTACCTGCAGCTGGCGGCGACTCTTGTGCAGCAGGTGCTTCCGGGCGCCTTTGCCATTGCTGAGGATATGAGCGGCATGCCGGGGCTCTGCCGCCCGGTGGATGAAGGCGGTTTCGGCTTTACTCACCGCCTGGCCATGGGGCTTCCGGATTACTGGATTAAGCTCATCAAGGAGAAGAAGGACGAAGAGTGGAGCGTAGGGGATATCTGGTATACTCTCATTAACCGCCGCTACGGCGAAGCCAACATAGCGTATGCCGAGAGCCACGACCAGGCTCTTGTGGGGGATAAGACGATTGCTTTCCGCCTGATGGATGCTGAGATGTATACCCACATGAGCTGCGATTTGCCGAGTGTCATCATCGACCGCGGCATGGCGCTGCACAAGATGATTCGACTGGCTACTCTGGCTGCCGGTGGTGAAGGGTGGCTCAATTTCATGGGTAATGAGTTCGGGCATCCGGAGTGGATTGATTTTCCGCGCGAGGGCAATGGTAATTCCTACCAGTATTGCCGCCGTCAGTGGAGCCTGGTGGATAATAAGTTGCTGCGCTACCGTTTCCTGAATGAGTTTGACCGCGCCATGGTCGAGCTGGCCAAACGTCGCGACCTGCTGGCAGCGCCGCCCGCTCGTCCACTCAACATGGATGAGGAGAACCAGGTCATGGCATTTGAACGCGGCGGTTTGCTTTTCGTGTTCAACTGGAGCGGCACTCGCGCCATTCCGGATTACAGGCTGCCCGCACCCAAGGCTGGTGAGTGGAAAGTTGTGCTGGATTCGGATGATGCCCGCTTTGGCGGATTTGCCCGCCAGGACCACACCGTACACCACTTTACTGATAAAACTCAGCACCTTTCCCTTTATCTGCTGCCGCGTACCGTGATGGTGCTGGCTCCAGCATTCCAGGGCGGCAGACCGTTCTAGGCAAATGCTTGATTTTATCATAGAGCTCATTGTAGATGGCATGACCCACTTGCTCAATCGCCTTCCTTGGTGGGCATGGCTTGTCGTTTTGTGCTTTTGTTTGCTGATAGGGCTTTGCATCTGGTATTCAAACCGCTGATAAAGGCTGCGCCTCGCTTTATCTACGGAGCGAAACAGACAGTATGAATTCGCGTTGACAGGTTGGAGGAACTTTGTTAAGATGCCGTCCATGAAGCTTCGTGTTTATTTAATTGCCTTGCTTTTAGCATTCTTTGCCTCGAATGTAACGCCCGTTCTGGCTCAGGATGAGCCGGAGGAGATGGAGGAATCCGAGGGGCAGGGAAAAAAGAAAAAGAAAGGCAAGAAGGCTAAGAAGAAATCCAGAAAATCCAAGTCCAGGACTTCTAAGGAGGCTGACGAGGATGAGATGACTGAAGAGTCTGCTGAGAATTCTGATGATTCAGAGCCGGAAGCAAAGGCCAAGCCCTCTACTCCCAAGGTGGTGGAAGCTCTGGGTAAGTTTAAGATTTTCAACTCTAAACCTAATCTTAAGGCTGATTATTACATTTATTTTTTCACCTCCAGTACCTGCGTCCATTGTGTGCAATGCATGCCCATAGCCGTGGAGCAGTATAAAAAAATGAAAGCCAGCCGCAAGGTGGAGTTGCTTGTTGTTTGCGCGGATAATACTGAAGACGAAGCCAAGAAATATCTTAAGAAGTCCAAGCTCAAGGCTCCCTGCATCATGTTCAAGGACCTTCAGGCAACAAAATTCCAGGGTCTGCCCAGCGTCGGTATGCCGATTCCGCCGTCCGTTGCCATTGTCTCTAAAGAAGGGAAAATGTTGAAGAACGGAGTAGGCGGAGGACAGGCTCAGGAGACACTCAAGGCGTGGCGAGACTTCACGATAGGTGGTAAATAAGTGCGAGCGGATGGGCAGGTGCCCCGATGCACTGAAAAATGCGGCTCAATAGCCCTTTAGGCTTGTCTTTGGGCTCCGGATGCGGCATAATGTTGCCACGGCACGCGTGGGTGCCGTAGCATCAACGAAATCGCAACCCCTCAGAGGAGCCATGATTCGCATATACACGCAGACGGAGAATGGGATATCCCGAACGGTGGGCCTGGAGGACCAGGAGAGCCGCCGCGGGGATGTGTTCTGGATTGACCTCCTTACCCCGGATGCGGAAGAACTAAGATATGCGGAATCCCTTTGCCGCATCGAGATGCCCACGAAGGATGAAATGCGGGAAATTGAGGCTACCTCCCGATTGTACTGTGAGGATGGCGGGCGTTTTATGACCACGACCGTGCTTTCCCGCGTGGAGACCGATGAGCCTATCATTTCTGAAATCACCTTCATTCTGAAGAGCAAGGTGCTGATTACGGTGCGCCATACGGACTCATACTCCTTCCGGATGTTCTCTCAGCAGTTGCTGCGCATGAGTCAGACAAACCGTGACCTGGTTTTCATCGGTTTGCTGGAATCATTGGTGGATCGCCAGGCTGACGTTCTGGAACGTTTCGGTGCGGATTTGGATGCCCTTTCCAAGAAGGTGTTCGGTACGCACCATACGCGCCGTAAACAGAAGGTGGAAGACCCGGATACGGATGACCTGCGTGATGCCCTTGAAGAACTCGGACGAGTGGGTGACCTTATTACCCGTCAGCGTGATGCTCTGGTAAACTTGTTGCGTCTCATCACGTACGCAGGCAATGAGGAAAGCTGCATCGGGGAGGATAATTTGTACATGCCGTTGCGTTCCGTTTCGCGAGACGTGAATTCCCTTTCGGAATATGCGGCTTTCCTTTCCAATAAGATTAACTTCATGCTTGACGCCGTTCTTGGTCTGATTAACATTGAGCAGAATGATATTTTCAAAGTATTCACCATCATGAGTGTGGTGTTTCTTCCGCCTACACTCATTGCCAGTATGTTCGGTATGAATTTCAAGTTCATGCCCTTCCTTGAGACTGATTGGGGCGTGTGGCTGTCTCTGGTTCTCATGGTGCTTTCCGGTGCGTTGCCGCTTATTATTTTCAAAATTAAACGTTATATCTGATTATGATTCCCATTCGCAAGGTTGTTACCCCGGACCAGGAAATTTCCAAGGCTGATATTCTCATTGAGGCTTTGCCGTATCTTCAGGCCTACCGTGACCAGACGATTCTCATCAAGTTCGGTGGCTCGGCCATGGATAACCCGGAGCTGGTGAAGTCCCTGATGCGTGACATTGTGGTGATGGAAATCATGGGGCTGAACCCCGTGGTGGTTCACGGTGGCGGCAAGGCAATTTCCAAGGCCATGGCAGATGCTGGTCTGGAAGCCCGCTTTGTGAACGGTCTGCGCGTGACGACTGCTGAGGCTATTGATATTGTAGAGCGAACGCTCAGTGGCACTATTAACCCCGGTCTGGTGGAAATGATGCGTAATCATGGTGGCAAGGCTGTGGGTATTCCCGGTACCAATGTGTTCGTGGGTGAGAAGCTCATGGAGAAGGATGCCGAGGGTAACCCGGTGGATATCGGCATGGTGGGTAGCGTTATTGGCTGCGAGCTTTCCCGCGTGAAAGAGGCTCTTTCCCTGCAGCTGACTCCGGTGATTTCTCCGCTGGCCCGTGAGCTGGGCACCAATCAGTCTCTGAACGTTAATGCAGACCTTGCCGCTGCGGCTCTGGCCCGTGAGCTGAAGCCGGTGAAGCTGGTTTACATCTCAGATGTTCCCGGCCTGATGAACGACCCGGCCGACCCCAGCACCATCATTCAGAGTATCAACCGCAAGGAGGCTTTCGAACTCATTGAGCAGGGGGTGATTTCCGGCGGCATGATTCCCAAGGTGAAGAGTGCTGTGGATGCGCTCAACGCCGGTGTGCGTAAGGTTCACTTCATTGATGGCCGCCTGCGCCACACGTTGCTCCTCGAAATCTTCACTCCTGAAGGTATCGGTACTGAGATTGTTCGCGAACAACGCTGATTTCTTATCGTGGATACGCCTGCTTCCATTGGCATTCTGGCACCGTCTCGCACGGCTCCTTGCCTGCTGGCTCTTCAGCAGCTTATGGACGCATGCTCTTCTGCCGGGCTGAATGCCTATGAGCTGGGCGGTCACACGATGAATGACCCGGTGTTGAGCCGTCCGGAATTGATTCTCTGCCTTGGGGGTGATGGCACAATGCTTTCTGTGGCATTGACCGCAAGTGGTTCCGGTACCATTATCGGCGGCATCAACATGGGGCATCTGGGGTTCCTGAGTGCATGCAGCCGTGATGAAATACAGCAGCTTGTCCAGGCGCTTTCTGACGGCAGTTATGAGGTTGATGAACGCTCCATGCTTGAGGTGCGTAAGTTTGACGCCTTTGGTCAGGAGGCTGAGCGCCGGTTTTATGCGCTGAATGAGCTTTCCCTTACCCGTGCGCAGACTGGCAAGATGATTGATGTTGATGTTGAGTTGGACAGCAAGCTCCTGAACCGTTATCATGCAGATGGTATTCTGGTGGCTACCCCGACTGGTTCAACGGCTTATTCAATGTCTGCCGGCGGTCCTCTCATGTGGCCCACGGCCGGAGTGACTTGCCTCACCCCCATCTGCCCGCACAGCCTGACGAGCCGCCCCATCGTGCTGCCCGATTCGGTGGAAATCACCCTGCGCCCCCGCGAACGCCGTGGCCGCGCCGGGGAATCGCTCATCTTCTCGCTTGATGGCCGTAATACCTATCCCATTGAATTGAACGAAACCTTGCGCGTTCGCAAAGCTCCGCATCCGCTGCGCTTGCTTAACCTTCCTGGCAGCGATTACGCCGCTCGTCTGCGCGCCAAGCTCCGCTGGTGATTTCGCCTGCGGCCGCGCAAGCCCCACCAAGCGCCTCATGGGCGTTTTTCTTTTTCCAAGCCACGGAATTGATTTGATTTCCGGGGCGTTTCTGGTAGAATGATAAAAGCATAAATTCTACCATGAAACTGCATCTCCCCCTTTCTCTCCGCCGCTCACTTGTAGCACTTCTTGCAGCTGTATCTATTGCTCCTGCGTGGGCTGCTTCGGTGAGTACGGATGTAAATTTGCAAGTTTATGCCGACTTTGGTCAGAACTGTGGGCGTTATAGTGTTTCCAATGTCAATGAATTGCTGAATCATTTGAATAAGAATGGTTCGGATGTCAGGATTTACTATGCGGATGGAACATGTTCCGAGGCGTTGGAGCATGGGATGATTTCCTTTGAAAGTAATCAGGAAATAAACGGTGCAGCGACTGGTGTACATTACAATTTTGTAGCCACTGTTGCTCATAATGGTGTGCAGAAGCCCGCTTTTTCCTCTCTGGAATTAGGTACAGACCAATCTGTCAAGTATACGGGTATAGAGTATAGAATACCTTCTATCTTCAGCTCAGATGGCTCTCGCGATGGTCAGTTCATTCATTCCTCTAATTGGGATTTTAAAGTAACCAGATTGAGTAAGATTGTTACGGACGTAACAACGAGTCAGTTCTACAGCGATCTGGATACCCTTAAATCCGGAGGTCTGAAAGGAGAATTAGTGTACCATACAGGTGCTGGTTATTCATCTGTATACGATCCAGAGACTGGAGTGGAAACGGCAATAAACACTCTTCATACAGGTGGTGTTCATCAAATTAAATCACAGACCTACGGCGGCTCCGGGTACATACGTTTGGATTATGATGCAAAGGATTGGGACCTTTCCACTTCCCCCTTGCCATACGCCGTCAAGAAGAAGGATTCCGGAAGTTCAGACTGGGTGTGGGATGCGTCTGCTGGCGAATATCGTTATATCGCGGCTGTACAGGCGGTGCTGACTGATACATGGGGCTATGCTGGCAGTAATATTGAAGAAGCGCTGTCGGCAATCAATTCTTATGATAAAACGGTTTCAACATCGTCATCTGTCATTAATCTGAGTGCTACAAAGGATAGCGGCATCACAGTTAGTGAAACGGATGTGCGTTATGATTATGCGTACACAGCTGAAAACATCAGCACTACTTTGTGGAAAGGTCAGGCAACAGCGAATGGTGAAGTGCTCGTTGAATTTACCGGTGTACGGAATGGTGTGAGTACTTGGGACGACATGGACGGTATCAAAGACGCGGATAATTGGTACGCGCAGACCGAGTCATATCTGAATGCTGCACCCCACAACGTTTCTAAAAACGAGGGAAAAGGTCTTGATTATGCAGATTTGTTCATGACTGATAATCTCGTGTTCCAGGCAACGGCAGATTGCAGTGAATACGATATCGTCCTCGAAGGTGATCTGGATTTAGGCATTGGTTATACAGAGTTCAAGGCGTACAATAATCAGCAGCAACCCGTCAAATACACGATATCCGGTAATGGGTATCTTGATTCAGCTGGTTATATCATTGGCGATGGCGTTGATGTGTATCTTGAATTGACCAGTACTGATAAGTTCCGCGAAGTGCGTAAAATCGGGGATGGAAATCTGCATATCACAGGCAGCGTCGACAATAAAATTATGCTGAATCTGGGAGGCAAGGGGAAAACCGTCCTGAATCAGAGCAAAGGTTATGCTGCCTACAATGTGCTGGCCAACAATGGTGCAACAGTAGTTCTTGAAGGTGGAATCTCTCAGATTAAACGCGATTTCACCTTCGGTAATGGTGGCGGCACGCTTGATTTCCATGGCAATAACTGGACTGAGGGAGAAGATGGCAATTTCAGCATGAAAGCTCTCACTCAGGATGCGGTGATTGCTAACTTCAAGGGAAACAGCAGCTCTCAAGTCACCTTTACCGCTGGCGGTACCTATCTGGGCTCTTTCCTGGACGATAAAACAGCGGATGCATCCCTCAAGGTCATTTATGCCGGAGATGGTACCTGGACACTCAATAGCATTCACACTAAACTGGAGCATGCCGACAGCGGATTGTCTGTAAACAGTGGTACTGTGAAGCTCGAGGGCACGCTGACACAGCATGCGGCATCAAATGAGATAGGTACGGAAAGACCCTGGCAGAAGGACAATGACTGGCATTATTCTGATGCCCAGATGGATGTGACCGTGGCAGATGGCGCAACATTTGAACTGGGTAGTCACGCCCGCCTGACAGGAGATGTCACCGTGAATGATGGCGGTACCTACATCATGCGAGAAGGCGTGCAGAACCGCTATGAATACATTGAGGGCGGTTATGCGCTGGAGGATACCTATGCAATTTCCTCGTACTATGGTCACAAAGGCGCTACCATCCTCAATGCTGGTGGTACTCTGCAAGTGGAATTCTCTGAGGGAACCACTTCGGAGCTGGAATACTCCGGCAATATCTCCGGCAAGGGCAACATGACTGTGGATACAGCAGATGGTACGCTGATTCTGACAGGAGAAAACACCTTCTCCGGTACCAAACAGCTCTTGAATGGCCATGTGATAGCTGAAAATGCCACAGCACTTGGAACAGGCTCTGGCTGGCAGCTGGATGCCGGCACAACTCTTTCTGTGAAGAGTGGCCTGACGCACGAAAATGCGCTCAACTATGTGGACGCGGCTACATCAACCGGTCTGCTGGCTCTTGGCGAAGATTTCGAGCATGCTCTTGATTTGACGGGGTCCTCGCTCATCATCGGTGCAGATGAGGGTAAGGTGGTGCAGTATGGTTCTGCAGGTGATACGATTGCTGCCACGAATCTCGGCGGCGGTGGCGGCACACTGGTGGTAAATGCAAAATTGACCGGCAACCAGAATTTGGTGCTGGGGCGCACCGGGGAGACCGGTGTGGTTTGTTTGAATAATGCAGATAATGATTATAGCGGCACCATCTCCTTAGCCGGAGCCATGACTCTGGATTATACCACTGTTGATGCGTTTGGAAATGCTGTTGTTGATTTGACGTATGGCAGTGGAATGATGCTGCGTGGGGCGCTGAGCAGCGTGGCTGGCTATATCAAGAGCGGCTCCCGTGGTGCGCTGCTGCTTGATTATTATAACGGTAATACCATCGATATGAGCGGAATGGGCGAAATCTCCCTTTCTGCGCTCAATTCTGCAACAATCAATGGTATCACTGTCGGCGGTGGTGAAAGTTATCGTCTGGGGGGATATTCCGGAACGCTGAACCTGGGGAAGAATGCCATTTCAGGCAGCAATTCCATGCTGGTGGATGCCAAGGGGAACGTTGGAGGTAAAGTTGAGCTTGCTGCTCAGGATGCTTATACTGGTGCAGTAACGGTGCAGGATTCCAGTACCGGGAAAACCGGTTCTGTCTCTTTAGTTTTCTCAGAGAATGACGCTCTTATAACAGCCGCTTCTGTTACAGTAAAACAAGGCGGTGTGCTGGATGTGGGTACCACCAGTCAGACCTTGACCAATCTGCAGGTGGATGCGGGGGGGCTTCTGACGAGCGGAGAAGGCGGTACTCTCGTGTTCAACATGACTTCTGAGAAGTTCCAGTATGGTAGCATGCGGCTTGATAATGCCGAGAAGACCGGGACTGCCAATCTTGTGCTGGCCGCATCAGATAATGAATGGAATCTTTTCACGGTGAAAAAGGGGACCTTGTTCACACGTGTGGATAATTCGCTTTCCTCAACCGGCATCACGCGGGTGGAATCAGGCGCTACACTGAACCTGAATACATGGAACGGAGATGGATTCCGTTCCCGCAGAATGCATGGTAACATTCAGCTGGCTGATGGTGCCAATATGACCACAGGTACAGGCAAATACGAGGTGACTCTGACAGGAACTTTCTCGGTGGATGCTGGTGGTCGCGCCAATATGACCGGCGGTACATGGATTTTGACCGGAAGCAGTTTCAACCAGGACGGTGGCACCATCGCGTTTGCCTCTTCGGGGCTGCGTATGGCTTCTACTACAGCCCAGCACATCGGGGGCACTCTCAGCGTGGAGTCTGATACCCTTTTCTTCAGCTCAGAGGGCGATTCGGACATGCTGAAGCACTTTAACCACCTCAACATAGCTGATGATAAGACCCTAACTCTGGATGAAAATCATTGGAATACCATCTGGAGGGTTGATTCTCTGACTGGTACCGGTAATATCATCTGGAACACCAACACCACCCATTGGTCCTCGAGCCGTGTTGTCATCGGGGGAAGCGGAGAATACAGCGGCAATATCACGGTTAACCGTAGCAATAATGTGGCGACTCGCACGCACCAGGCCTTCCTGGAAATTGCAGGGAACAAGGCAGTCTCTGGCTCAATTATCAACCTTAACAGTGCGTCTTCCACCGCGGCTGTTTCCCTGGCTGTGAATGCAGAAAAAGCACAGATAGGCGGTTTGAATGGCGGCACCTACAGCCATGTGCTGGCTGGTCCGTCCCCGACGAGTGGAGATTCTACTTCAATTCCGGCATCCACAGGAAGTGGAACCCTCGTTATCACCGGCGGTGGTACATACATCTTCAGCGGTACGCTGGGACATGATAATGATACCGCAGAGAAATCGCTGAGTCTGGAAATGAACGGAACCGGCACTCAGACCTTCAACGGCAGCAATGCGGTACTCAATAATGTGGCGGCAATCCAGGGCACGCTCAATGTGACGACCTCGTCGTTGAAGATAATGGGTAATCTCGAGGTCGGCAAGGATGCTACTCTCAATCTTGGTTCCTATAACTACAGCCTTGATAGTGGAAAATCCCTGACTATCAGTGGAACAGGGGCGACACTCAATGCAGGGTTGAACCTGAATGGGGGCACGCTCGTCTTTGATGCAGCAGCGCTTGACCAGACTGGCTTTACACTTAATGGCACGCTGGGTTCTGGTGCAGGTGCTGTGATTGATTTCACAGGTCTGACAACGGCACAGGATGGAAAGACATATACCTTGACCGCCGGTGACTGGAGTTCCGTATTGAATACTTTGAATTCTGCCAATCTTTCATTCATGCGTGCAGATTTCAGCACAAATGAATCCGGCAATCTGCTGGTCACCTTTGCTAAAAACGGTTACTTGTGGGAAGGTACAGATTCGTCCTATACCTGGAGCACCACTCAATTTGGCACGGATACATCAGCTCCGAATAACAACTCCAACGTTGTTTTCGGTGATTCCGCCACCAACACAACTGTTACAGTTGATGGCTTCGTTTCTGCTGATGCTATGTATTTTGAAAATAATAGCAAAGAATATCTCCTTTCAGACCTTGGTGGAAGCCAGATTTCTACAAACACGATATCACAAATTGGCAGCGGTACCACTGTCATTAAGCCGTGGACCGTTGTCAAATCCGGCATTGATGTAAAAGCCGGAACCCTGGTGCTGGAAGATGCTGAAATCAGTAACTCAACATCCAACATTTCTGTTACCAATGGTAAGCTCAACCTTGGATTGTCTGCAAAAACAACAATATCAGCATTGAATCTCGGAGAAAATGCGGTGCTGGATCTTGCCCTGAGTGGTAGGAATGCTTCTTTGGTTGTTAACACGGCAACTACGCGAACTATCACGGAGAATCTGAGCATTAAAGTGTCAGGAACTCGCAGCGCGAACATGTTGAATGATGTCAAATCGGATTACATTGTAAGAGGAGGTTCATTGAATATTGGTGCTGAGAATTCTACTGGTGGCGTTCTTGTCAAATCTGTTCAACTGAGTGAAGCCGGTGAACTGAACGTTTCTGGTGGTTTCCTTGCTTCGGCAAACGGAATGGGCTTTGGAACAGGGATTTCTACTGTGAATATCAATGGCGGCACTGTCGTTTTCACTGATGGTGTCGGGCTTACAGCACCGCTGGGAACTGCCAATATTTCCATACAGAATGGAGCATTGTATACAGCGGGTGCTGTTGCCAGCTCCAATTTGAGGATTCAGTTGGGAGATGGCGCTATATTGGGTGGTTCCAATTACATGAATCCTCTTTCTGTATATGCTTCAGATATTGAATTAGCTGGGGATGCAACACTGGCGACTTCCTTAGGATATTACTTTAAGGAAATGGCGTCTGTTTATGCGCCTTCCTCCTCTAGTGCTGGTTGTTTGCAAATGACTGGTGAGATATACGCAACCGGCGATGCAGATTTAACCATAGGTTCAGGCAAAGGCGGTCGCGTAGCTATCAGCAAGCAGGCTGTTGTAACAGGTGCTGTGAATGTTGCAGCTAAGGATTTCCTTTCATTGACAGATTCTCTGATTGTTGAATCCGAAACTAATTCTCAGACATCGGGCGCGCAGATATCCAGCAAGGATGATAGCAATGCAGCCGTGATATCCGGCGGCAGCACACTGG
The DNA here is from genome assembly GCA_045645565.1 of Akkermansia sp. Classification (GTDB taxonomy): domain Bacteria; phylum Verrucomicrobiota; class Verrucomicrobiia; order Verrucomicrobiales; family Akkermansiaceae; genus Akkermansia. The sequence goes on from JAZRJB010000050.1 coordinate 41,528, forward strand.
CATGGGATGGGAAAAACGCCGTGATTCGCGGCAATGGCAGGAACCGGGCCGAGGTGCACAATTCACTGGTGGAGCTGTACGACGGCGCAACGCTGAAGCTGCAGAATGTGATGCTGGGAAGCGATTCCCAGATTAAGACCGTGGCAGATAGCGCCAGCGCCACCATCGAGGCTTCCAATGTGGGGCTGCTGGTGCGTGAGACCGCCGGGAATAAGAGGACGCTCGACACTGCGCTGACCCTGAACCTTTCCGGAATGGATAAGACCTACACCCTGGATAGCGGCAGCAATGTTTTGGAAATCTCCACGGATCTGCTGGCCGGCAATCTGACGCTGACAGGTGAGAGCCTGATGGTCAGTTTCGAGGGGTATGATATGGAGCTTTACGATGCGGTTCAGCTGAATTTTGAATCAGGCGTGACGGTAGACACCGATATGGTGATTACAGCACAGGCTCAGGTGGAGCAGGGTATGACTCCTCAGTTGATGACCGGCAGCTATGTGACCGGCGGCAATGTCGGTTCCATCGTATTTATCATGAACCATCATATTCCTGAGCCGGCCACCAGCGCCCTTACCTTGCTGGCTCTGGCGGGCTTGGCGGCAAGACGCCGCCGTGTGAAGTGAGTATAAAAAAGACGCACCTTTTAAGGTGCGCTCTTTTTTACTCCCGCTCTTTTCTGCCGGGTAGCAATATCAGAATGAGCTGGAGAATCCAGCCGTAAGGGGGAAGAATCGCAATCGGCAGGGCGCAGATAAGCAGCTTGGGCCACACCGAGAACCCGATGTCATTCATGCGGCGCCAGATGGCTCCGAGAAAGAAGCTCAGCAGCAGCAGATGCACAGAAACAGAAAGTGCGCCACCCACGGCGGCTTCTTCCAGTCTGATATCTTCTCCGAATACGAGGTAATTAAATAATAACGCCAGGAATGGCCATGCTTTTGGCAACAGGAATACCCAGAGCCAGTAAACCAAAAAGTCCCGGCGGCTCAGTTTGCCGTGGAAATTATAGAGTTTTTTGACAGGATTCATGATCAGATAATGAGCATGCAGTCGCCGTAGGAGAAGAATCGGTATTTCATCTCCACGGCCTGACGGTAGGCCTTCATGATGAGTTCCTTGCCTGCAAAGGCACTTACGAGCATGATGAGGGTACTCTGCGGCAGGTGGAAGTTCGTAAGCAGGGCACCCACGGTCTTGAACTCATAGCCGGGGTAGATAAAGATATCTGTATCTCCGGAGGTTGCGGGCAGGGGCATGCCGTGGCGTGTGGCCAATGTCTCCAGAACGCGCACACTGGTGGTGCCCACGGCAACCACACGCTTGGCGGCGGCAATGGCATCTGCTGTGTCCTGCGGCATCACGAAACTTTCGCGGTGCATGTGGTGGTCGGCAATGTTTTCCACCTTCACCGGACGGAAGGTACCCACACCCACATGGAGGGTCACAAAGCTGTGCGGCAGGCTTGCCAGAATCTCCGGGGTAAAGTGCAGACCTGCCGTGGGGGCAGCAATGGCGCCTTCATGCTCAGCATAAACCGTCTGGTAGCGTTCCTTGTCGGCAGGTTCGCTCTCGCGGTTCATATAGTGCGGCAACGCTAGGCGTCCATAGACCTCCGGGTCCACAAACTTATCCCAGCGGATGTAGCGGTAGCCTTCGTCATCAATGCTTTCCACTGTGCCGGTGGCATCGCCCACCTGCACGGTGCGACCCACTTTCATTTTCTTGCCCGGGCGCACCAGGCATTTCCACACGAGTTCCTGCGCCAGCCCGGCGCGCACCAGTTCGATACCTCCATCATTGCTGAAATAGCGGGCAGGAACCACCTTGGTGTTGTTAAGTACAAAGTGGTCACCGGGCTGCACATATTCCATGATATCATGGAAATGGCGGTGCTCGATGAGCCCGGTATCGCGGTGTACCACAAGCATGCGGCTGGCCGCGCGATCCGCCAGCGGGCGGTCGGCAATCAGCTCTTCAGGCAGGTGGTAATCGAAATCAATGGTGCGCATGGGCGACGGGGTCTGATTTGAATCAGCAGGGGAAGATTTCGATGCGGCGCAGCACCTCATCGCGGCCAAGGGACTGCATGATCACATCAATGCCGGGGCCTGCGTGGCAGCCGGTGAGGGCCATACGCAGCGGGAACATCATGGCACCAACTTTCACGCCATTTTCCTTGGCCAGAGGTTTGATGAGCTGGAAAGCAGCTTCACCGCTCCAGTCTTCAATCCCCTTGAAAGACTCAGTGAGGAGTTTAAGCATCTCGCGGGCGTTCTCCTGCAGCTTGGCCATGGATTCCTCCTCATACTCCAGCACCTGCACCCACTTCACCCAGGCAGGAGTTTCGCTGAGCAGCTGCACCTTGGTCTGCACGGAGGGAAGAACCTCGCGCAGCTGGGGGGTATCCTCCAGACCAGCCTTGGTGCAGAACGGCAGGGCGAGCTCTACGAACTTCTCAGGAGCCAGGCGCATGATGTGCTGCTGGTTCATCCACTTGCACTTGGTGATGTCGAACTTGGCGGCAGCGCGGTTAACATTCTCCAGGGAGAAGAGATTGATAAGCTCGTCCTTGGTGAATACCTCGTCATCGCTCTTCGGGCTCCAGCCGAGCAGGGCGATGAAGTTCACCACGGCATCCGGCAGGAAGCCTTCCTCCGGGTAGTTGCCGAGCTGGGCACCTACGTCGCGCTTGCTCATCTTGGAACCATCCGGGTTCTGAATCAGCGGGATGTGGGCATACACCGGGGGCTCCACGCCAAAGGCGTCGAAAAGCTGCAAGTGCTTGAAGGTGTTCATGATGTGGTCCTCACCGCGGATGACGTGGGTAATCTGCATCTCGATATCGTCCACTACGTTCACCAGGTGGAAGATGTAGGAACCGTCCGTGCGTTTCACCACCATGTCGGGGGTGTTGTCCTCGTTGTTGTAGTCCACGGAGATATCGCCGCAAACCATGTCGTGCAGGGTCATCACGCCTTCGCGCTTGAAGCGGAAACGCCACACAGTACCCTCGCTGGTGCCGGGGATTTCATCGCCATTCTTGTCGCGCTTGTTGGGAGCAGGGCATTCGTACACACGCCCCATGTCCACGAGCTTCTGGAAATAGCGGTCGTAGATATCCTTGCGCTGGCTCTGGAAGTAGGGAGCAAACTCACCACCCTTTCCCTCGCCTTCGTCCCAGTCCAGCCCCAGCCAGCTCATGCCGGTGAAGATAGCCTTCATGGCATCTTCCACGTGGCGTTCCTGATCGGTGTCTTCAATGCGCAGCACAAAAGTGCCACCCATCTTGCGGGTGAAAAGGTAATTGAACAGAGCGGTACGGGCACCACCGATGTGCAGGTATCCGGTGGGCGACGGAGCAAAGCGTGTGCGTACGTGCGTTGACATGCGCGCCTTATACACCTAATCGCCCGAATTTTCAAGTCCAATCGACCACAATGACGGCAATATGGTAGAGAATCATGTCCCAAGAAGCTCCTGCAGCAGCTTCATGATACGCTCGGCATCCTCTTTGCGATGAATCTGCGGCAGACGAATAAGCCCCTGTGGCGTGCGGATAGCCGGGATGAATACCTGGATGGTGTGGCGAGAGCTGAGGAAGACTCCACGAATTTCGGTACGTGTGTTACAGGTAACGGAAAGCTGGTTACGCGGAATACTGAATCGGCGCCAGCAGATACAGAGAACTGACTTTTCAATGACGAGGGTATCTCCCTCCATACGCAAGGAGCATCTGCCGAGGATAGGAAGCAGACTGGTCAGGAAGATAGCGGCGAACCAGATGACAATAAGAACGCCAAGGAAGATGGTCGTTGCTGTTTCCCATGGGCATGAGATGCTGAGCCAGAGCAGGCTGATACTGATGATGAAGACTACAATTACTGCCAGGCGCAGAGCGACAGGCACACCACTCTCGTATCCGAGCCGCACAGGATTCATCGCAGCAGAAAAAGGGCGGGTATCAAACCGAGGAGATAGGCAATGCAGAGGATGTAATCCCAGTTCCGGCTGGAGTAGGCATAGGCCATGCCGAGCGGTGGAAGAACGAGAAACGACAGCGGCAGTGGAATCCAGGAGTAGCTCTCATGTCCGCAGATACTGCCCCATGCCACAGCCAGGGGGAACCAGAGGGCCGCTCCAGCCAGCAGCGAGAGCAGGGATGACCTGCGCCTGAAGCCAAAAAGCATCAGCAGTGTGTATGCTGTGGCGAAGTACGGGAAGGAATATTGGAGCAGTATGATGCCTTCGGCACTACAGGACTCGCCGGGATTGGCGTTCCTGAGAACATAGCCAATCCCGGCGGTGATAAGCAGATTGATGGCGATGAAGTACCGCATTTACTTCGTTTTCTGCAGCTTCATGGTGCCGCAGGCTTCCTTCAGCAGGTAGGGTTGACCCTCAGATTGAGCAGGGTAAATGTCCCGGTACTGAATCTTATTTCCGGTGAAGGTCACATTATCCGCCGAGATGGCCGAGAGCAGGGGAACACGGTGAGTGATGAACTGGTTGCCGATGATGCGTACGTTGCGGTGATAGCTCTGCTTCTGCTCGGCGGGTTTGCGAACCTCGGGGCAGATGGCGATGAGCGCATCCGTAAACTGGTAGAGACCGGTAAGACCGTGGCGGAACACGTTGTCCTTGATGAGTACATCCTGGCAGGCGCCACTTTCGTACCAGCCCTGGGCATCGCCCGCCAGCAGAATGGCGGAGCCGTGGGTGTGGTCAAAGTGGTTGCCGATGACGCGCACGGGCTTGGGCGTGGTGAAGAGAGCCCCGCGGGCGCGGTTGTGCCGCACGGTGTTATTGCTGAAGTCCACGCTGGGGTGCCAGTCGGCATTCTCGATGGCATCCCCTGCGCCGATACCGGCAGGAATATCCTCCGTAAGTGTCACGCGCACGTGGCGTGGGTCAATGACTTCCACCTTCTCAACCTTGCGGAGCTGCGGATTGAGCTCCAGCGTAGGGCCGTGAATGAACTGCAGTTGCTCGCCCGGTTCCATCACCTCGAATCCGTAGGCCTGGCCGTGCATGTAGCGTGCGATGAAGGTGCGGGGAGATTCCACCTCCGTAATGCCGAGACAAGTGGCATGCACGTTGATGGCATCGTCCATCATGGCCTCGTAGGTTGCACCCTGCACACTGATGTGACCGCGGCAGTTGGAGAAGTGGGTGGCGTCTGCCGCCGTGGTGTGCATGCGCCCCTTGGCTCGGATGCAGCCACCACCGCGTATGGTGATGTTCTCGCTACGCTGGGCAACGAGGGCCATACCCTGGCTGTCGTGGAATACCACGTTCTTCAGAGTGGTGTCCTTGGCGCGGTAGAGCAGCATGCCGGGATGCGGGCGGTAGTAGCTGCGCAACACGAGCGTCTGGCCCACGGCGAGTCCTTTCCCGCTGGCATCCTCTGCGAAGCGCACGCGATTGCCGGGCAGCTGCTCGGCTGCGGCACCCCAGCCCATGTCACCGGATTTGCCGGTGGGCACCATGCGGCCATCGGGCATGAAGGCGAGTATGCAGTGAATCCTATCCTTGCGGCCGTTGTTGGTAAGCAGGAAATTGCCATTTTCCACCGTGTAGCGGCTGGTAGGGCTGAGCTTCAGTGTGGTCTTGCCATCCTTGATTTCCACGATGCGACCTTCGGAAGAGAAAGGTTCTGCAGCATCAATGCTGATGTCCCTGATGGTGACGCCCTCGCAGTCCATCAGTACAAAAGGCAGCATTTTGCCGTGGAAAATGAATTGTGTTTTCTTGCCGCGCAGTTCCACGTTCTTTAGATTCACCAGCGGGACACCTACAGGGTGCACATCCTGCTGGTCATGATTCGAAATGAAAAGCTGCATGGGCAGGGCGCTTTCTGCATGGAAATGGTATTCACCCTCGGAGAAATGGATACGGGTGGCGCCTTTGCTGCGGGCTGCTTCTATAAGCTTCAGCATGTCGGCGCCGCAATCCTTATTGCCGGGCAGCACTCCATAATCAGCAGCATTGAGTTCGATTGCCATAGCAGGGATGACAGATAACGCCATAGTGGAAACTATGGCGCTGGTTACAAAGAGGGGAGACGTGTGCGTAATCATAGATAAATGGTTATATACAGGTTGATTCGCCTTTCAGAAGGGTATCAAGCGTAATCTTGGAAAGATAGTCTTCTATGACCCGGTGCAGACCTTCCCATACAGGAATGGTCAGACACTGTTGGCGGATGGGACAATCGTTTTCATCCATTGCCAGACAGTGAACGGGTGCAAGCCCACCCTCAGCGGTGCTGAGTATCTCGTAAAGAGGATAGTCATCGGGCTCTCTGGTCAGTTTGTAACCGCCAGCTTTACCTCTCAGGCTTATCACCAGATTATCACGCAAAAGCAAGGACATGATGCTTTCCATGTACTTGGGTGTGATCTTCTGACGTTCTGAAATCTCACGCAAGGCAACAGGACCCTGGTCTCTGTGCTTGGCCAAATCCAGCATAATACGGAGGGCATAACGTCCCTTTGTGGAAATTCTCATCATAGGCTTGTGCGTATTCTATATTAACAGCGCGACATCTGTCAAGGTAAAAGATACTTTATTTGTAGGAAAATAGCTTTCCCCTTGATTTAAGGGGCAATTAAGCGGGTTCTTATAAAATCAAGAGCCCGCAGAAGCGGGCTCAGGAAATTCGGACGGGGAATAAATCATCAGGCGAATGCTGCCGAAACGCGGGATACAATCTCGCGGAGACTATTATCCTCTTCGAGTTTCTCCTCAATGGTGCGCATGGCATGCAGCACGGTGCCGTGGTCACGACCACCGAAGGCAGCGCCGATGTCCTGGAGAGAGCAGGAGGTATGACGCCGGGCCAGGAACATGGCAATCTGGCGAGAGCGCGCAATGGTAGCCGTGCGGCGGCGTCCATTGATATCTGCGAGACGCAGACCGAATTCATCAGCCACACGCTGCTGAATATCAGCAATGGAAATGCCGGAGCTGACGCGCTGATTCATCAGGTCTGCGAGCTTCTCACGGAGGAAGTCAATAGACGGGCAGGTATTGCTCAGGGAAGCAAATGTGCTGGTGCGGATAAGACCGCCCTCAAGGGCACGAATGGACTGAGTGATGTTGCGTGCCAGGAACTGCACGACTTCATCAGTCAGTAGATTCTGCTTCCAGCCGCGCATTTTCTGTTGAAGAATGGCAACGCGCATCTCATAGCATGGAGCCGTGAGTTCCACCGTCATCCCCTGGGAGAAACGGGTTTTCAAACGGTCGTCCATGTTGGTAATCTGCGAAGCGGGGCAGTCTGCAGAAAGAACAATCTGCTTTCCACTTTCAAACAGCGTGTTAAAGGTGTGGAAGAATTCCTCCTGCGTCCTGTCTGCACGTGCCATGAATTGCACGTCATCAATCAGCAATACATCTATCTTTCTGAATTTCTTGCGGAATACTTCCAATGCATCGCCGCGTTTGCGGATGGCCTCAATGTATGAATTCGTGAATTGCTCACTCGTTACATACAGAACGTTCACATCATCACGGCGGGCTCGCAAAGCATTACCAATGGCGTGCAGCAGGTGCGTTTTGCCCATACCGGAATTACCATAGATAAACAGGGGGGTGAATACTCGCTCAGTGGAATTGACCAGCGCTTGGGCTGCGGCATAGGCAAAGTGATTGCTGGAGCCTACAACGTAGTTCTCGAAAGTGTAGTTTTCGTTGAGGCTGCTCTGCTGTTTGCTGGTGCGGGCTGTCTTGGTTGTCTTGCGGGCAGGCTGGGCAGCGGCGGTTACTTTTGCCGGCGCGGGTGCTGGTGCCTTTTCTGCGACTGTTTCCAGATGAGTGCCTGCCTCCACAAACTCCAGTTCACGGGGGGATTTAAGCACATGCTCGGCCGCATTGATGATGTACTCGCTGTAGTTCAACTCCAGCCATGCTACCATGAGACCCTGAGGGTATTCGATGATAAGCTTGCTTCCAGTGTCTTCAATCAGTCGAAGATCTGTGATGAATTCGATGGCGTATCCGTCCGCCTGTCCACGGGTACGCAGATCTTCCATGATCTGCGCCCAGAGGGCTTCACTCTCCTTTTTTGTTTCGTCCATCGTCGGCTTGTTTCGTCGTGTCGTTTCAGTTGTTGTTGCCTTCCGCTTGGGGAGGGCGGGGTGCAATATGCCACGACTACCCGTTCAGAAAAAGATTTTTTTGCGCCCCGGTCTTCCGTTCCATCCGTAATGCTGTGTTCCATGAGCGTTCCACAGTAAAATTTTTTTTCACAACCTGTCAGTTGCTTTATTAACTTTTCCTGATATTTGTGCGAAAGGTTGAAAGCCTTTTTGATGCGGTGTAGAACAAAGGTGTCTAAATTGCACAATGCATTGAGCAATAATACTGTGAAGTGAATTGCATGTTTAATAAAGTTGAAAGATTGAGACTTTCAACATGACTTATTAGCGTTTTGAAACAAGGGTTTTAGGGGGTGAAATGTTGCCAGCCGGAGAGTATTTTAGTATGGTTCTGAGGTGTCAGAACGCCGACATGGTGCAAGTGATTGGCAAATGGGGAAGTTGGAACGATTGCGGCAAGTTCGGGAGGAAGCGCAATGAGGAGTTCGTAGTCCTCACCGTGTGAAACAGCATCGGCGGGAGTAAAACCGGGGCGGCAGGGAAGCTGATGTTCATACAAGTCAAAACCGCATCCGCTGGCCGCTGCAAGCCGGGGTAAATCGCAGCCGAGCCCGTCGGATAAATCCATCATGGCAGAAGGGCGCATACCTGCCTTCAGGAGCTTTCTGGCGAGGTCTACGCGAGGAATGAAGTCGAGATGCCATTCGGAAGGGAAAGACCCGCCCAGCAGCCCCGTGACAAACAGGGAGTCACCCGGCCGACCACCGGAGCGAAGCACAGCGGCTCCGTGTTCAACTTTACCAGTGAGAGCCACGTTGATGACAAGCCCATCGTATGGGAGCCCTGAAGTTTCACCCCCGGCGAGGGAAATGGAGAATTGCTCAGCTAAGGAATTGATACCGCGGTAAACGCCTTCCAGGTATTCAACACTGCGTGAAGGGTGGCACAACACCGTGATGAGCGCATGCTCCGGAAGACCACCCATGGCTGCAATATCCGACACAGCGCGAGCCAGAGCTTTGCGCCCGATGCGTTCAGGCGCGGTGTCAGGCGTAAAATGGAGGCCCTCAACCACAACATCCGTCTTGAGCAGGGTATCCCACTCATTATCCCGAGCCACAACAGCACAATCATCCCCTGGGCCTACAAGCACGTCTGCATTGTGAGGAATGTGCTGGAGCAGACGGTGCAGCACGGCATTTTCACCAAGTTGGGAAAGCGGAGTATTCATAAAAGATGCGAGGGACAGAATAAGATCAAGAGGACATTAAGCAAGTTGAACAAGAAATGAATGGTGACAGGCAGCCAGAGCGAACGCGCTTTTTCGTAAGCAATGCACTGAATAACGGCAAATACAAACAAGGGCAGTATGTGCGGAATGGATGAATGAACCGCCGCAAAGAAAAGAGATGAAGCCAGAATGGCAAGGATGCGCCCTGATTGTTGTTTAAGTATATTATATATAAAGCCACGGAAACAGCATTCCTCCGTAATAGGAGCAACCACGACAGCCATGAAGGACATGATGATTTTTTCTACCGGTGAGCCGCTCTGTATGGAAACAACGACGTCCTGGTGGACAGGGCATCCGGTTACATCAATAAGCCAGCGATTGAGTCCAATCGCCTCAGTAAGGAAACTGAAGATAATCAGGAAGGCTAGTGCAGAGAAAATCCACCTGACTTTCTGGACAAAGTTGGATACGGGAACGGCACGGCGGGGTAAGGTAAAGTAAATCAACAGGAATGGTACATACACAGCAATCTGAATCAACATGCCCTGGACCATCTCTACCGGATTCGCCGGTTCTGCCGGCATTTTGCATGATTGTATCGAGGCGGAGGAAAAGAAAACAATGAAAAATGCTGTATAGATATAAGCAAGCAGGTTGGGGAAGGTGCTACCAGGAAATAAGGGAACCGGGGGCAGGGCGCGAGTAGTGTGTTTCCAGATGAACCCGCCGGCGCAAAGCAGAAAACAGGCAGCCATGCTGGAGATGATAAGCCAGATGATGATGGTCGAATGAAATGGGAGTGCGGTCATGGTGAAAATCAGGCAGGTGAGAAAGCTACAGCCCCTTGGTACCCGGGCATGGGAGTGAAAATCTGAATATGCGGAGCAGAGTCAAATAAACACTGAATGGTTTCGTTCTCGAAGATGAATGGGAAATTTCTGGCGTACCACATGGTGCTGCCAGCGTGTTTGACTAGGGCCTCTGCAACGCACCAGCAGATGTAGAACTCATCCATCGGGCAATGCCGGGAAAGGAATCCCTCCAGCTGCTCCGGACACATGAATCTCGGTGCCAGGCGGGCAAAATCCCGTTGGCGGATGCGCTCAACATCCACCCCGACAGGGGCGTGATGAAATGCCATGCAGAGACAATTTCCAGAATGGCTCAGATTAAAGTTCTGATGCTCGCAGTCTGGTTTTCCATGTTGGTTATATGTGAAATGAATCAGCGGAGCATCAATTCCAGTTCTGCGGGCAAGTTCCCGGCGCAACACAGAACGCACCAGGGCAAAGCGTTCACCTCGTGCAGCTGCGGCTGCCGCATCAGCTTCATCCAATAGACGCAGGTCCATGGACTCAGGCGGCAGTTCGCTGGTGTTGTAAACAAGATAGTCCATCAGAATGTCATGATTTCAGCCGTGTTGGTCTCCGTGTTATAAACGCCGAAACTCGGGGCACTCTGGCGTCCTTGTATTTCCCCGGGGTTGACAATGAGCGTGCGCCCTATCTGGATGATTTCAGCACAGTGGGTATGCCCGTAGAAAACCGCGTCATACCGGCCAGATTCCACCGCCTTGCGGGCATCTCTCGGCAGGTGGGTGAAGAAGATGCTGCGCCCGTCGATATCAATACTACCGGCGTAACCGTGCAGCCTCGTGTTGTCCCATTGATCCGCCATGCGCTGGAAAGTGGAAAGCTCGTATTCATTGTTGCCGAAGACAAGATCAATGCAGCCAGACCACTCATCCCGTAATATCCTGAAGGTGGAAGCACTGGTCATGTCGCCCATGTGAATGAGGTGGCTGCATCCACGCTCAGCTGCAGCCTGGAGCGCCAGGAGCAGGTGGGTATCATGGTCATGAATGTCAGATATGAGGGCAATGAGCATGGTAATCAGAACTGCTTTTCAACAATGAAGACCGGTGACAACCTGACCGGCATCTGCAAGGGGCTGCCGTAGGGCGTCGTGGTCATGGCTCCCTCAGAGAGATACCATATCAACTGTTTATTCTGGATAGGCAGGAAAGTCGAGAGTTCTCCCTGTTCATTGATGTATCCGCAGAAACGCGGAGAAATGCGCATGAGCGATCCTACGTTTTTCTTTATTTCCGCAGAGAAATCAACATCCCGGTACCGGTGAAACCAATGAGTAAACTCCCGCTCTGCCGCAGCATGCGCCTGGGAGATGCGTAACCAGCAATTACCATCCAGCTTGATATTGCATTTCCCCTTGACTTTCTTGAAGCTTTCCAGAGTCCGGCGCATTTCCGGGGCAAATCGTATACCGTGCATCAGGGAATGCGGGCTCTGCTCAATCGTCCTCATCAGATAGTCAAAGACATAGGCTTTTGCCAACGCAGGAACTTCTGGATTCTGCATCTTGAGTACCTTGGTCAGAAGCGCGTGCAGATTGGACGTGTTGGTAAAGGTAGGACGGTCATCAAGCCCAAGCTCCTCATACAATGGCCTCGGATCGAGAACCCTGTGCATAATGAGATGCGGGTCAAACCACACAATTTCCTGGCGCCGGGCCAGATCAAAATCCGGGTCAAGACTTGAGCGTTTGAAGCTGGCGCGACCACCGTTGATAACAGGCATCTTTTCGGAATACGCATATTCGTTGTTCACGTTGGTCAACTCATACAATCTGGTCTTCAACGCCGTATTCGTGAACAATTCATCCAGCAAGTGGAGCTGGGATTGCGTGGCAGGAAAGGCCGGTGAGAAGGTCGGTCCGCCTTCAAGCAGGCATACCTGGGCAGCCTTCAGCTGACCCGCAGGAAGGTTTTGACCATGCTCTTGCATCATGCCCCGCAAACTGTCAATTTCCGGCAACAAGGAACGCACCTTCATCAAGTCGACAGCAAGGCTGTAATGGCAGGCGGTGAATCCTTGCAGGGTTTCTTTATATTTCGTATACTCGTGAGCAGAAGGCAGGAGTTGCAGCATCTGGTGCAGCTGCTTGACTTCGTTGAGCAGGAGTTCCAGCTGCTGCATTTCTTCTCTCACCGGTTTGATGATATCCTGGGGTAACTTGAGCGAGACCTGGGCATCATCAAAGATATTGATGCGTTGAAGGAGAATGTTGCGGCGTGAGTTCAGCAGCTTTATATCTTCTTCCAGATAATTCTGCAAGTGCTGGGATGCGGGCAGGGGCGACATCAGCTCTGCTGCCAGGGCGAGTCGTTGCTGGTTCAGTGCTTCTTTTTCTTTTTCACAAAGAGCGTCCCAGCGTGTTTTCAGCTTGCCGGCATCCGCCCCCATTTCAAGTAGTTTCCGTTCAATGACAGCGCGGCGGCGTACACCCTGGCTCACCACGCTCTGTTCGCCTTTCTCAATGCTGGTCAGAATGGCATCCAATTCACGGGCTCGCACGTTGGTCGCTTTAATCATCGCCCGGAGTTTATCAGCCTCTTCACCGACCCTGCGGTTCAGGGTACGGTTCAAGCCGGTATCATGAGCATTGAGTACCTGCTTGGCAATATGGCGCCGGAATCCGGATTTACCTGCTTTAGCCAGCTCTTCAGCTGCGTGTTCCGCATTTTTCCAGAGGTATATGCCAACACCAGCGAGAGCAAAGACAATGGTGATGGAGGCTGCCAGTGCGATGCCGAATTTACCCAGCGGTTTGCGGCGGCGCTGTATCTCTCTGGAAATGCCATTGCGCATTTGCTGCAGCGTTCTGAGTTCTGTTGCACTCAGCATGTGACGCAGCGTCTTTTCAAGATATGAGACGCGCTGCCTCATGCGCTTCAACGCCATTTTGCGCATGCCGGCAAATAGGTGAGGCGTGGTCAGGAAGTGCGAAATGATGGATTGCAGCTCATCGTAATCCGCTTTTTCAAATGAGAACGGCTTGCCGGTCAGATAGAGGGAAAGCTCGCGTCTGGCTGCTTCATGGTTCGGCGAGCGTCTCAATACCTCCTCCAGATACTCAGCAGCATCGGCGTGCTTGCCGGCGCGTGCGAGCTGGCGAAGTTTCTGCAGAACTGGGTCTTTGCGGCGTTTCCTCATTTACGCGAATCCGTTTTCTGTTTGCGGAATTGCCAGATAAGCTCAGCATGTCTGCCGATGTTGATGCTGTCGAGTATAAAGATATTCTGTGCTTCGCGGCGCTTAATTTCCTTCTGCTGCTCTGAGGTATATGCCGCGTAGAGGGATCTGGTCAGCACTTCACAGACGCGCATGCGGATGGTGTCACGCATCTGACGTTCCTCCAGCATTTTACTCACATTGCGACGGAGGATGATTTCCTTTGACTTCTGGGAAGTCGCTTCCTTCCGGGTAAGCAGAATGGCTGTATCCTTTTCCAGAATCTTGTGCAGAATGGGATTGAAATCCTTATCTGCAAAAAGCTGGCAATACTCCTGGAAGAGATGCTTGCGCTGTTTATTCGATAATTTATCCGGTTTGAGGGCACAGCTGATATAGTACAGATGAGCCAGATTCATGGCGGCGTTTCTGGAACCTCCTTCACCGCAGCATGGGCTGTTTGCCACCGTTTCAAACATGCGCTCCAGGCGTCCGGGTAAATCCGGACGGTAAGTCATATTGCAACGCAGAAGGGTGCGCGTGGCGGATTCATCGACAACCCTCGCTTCTTCCCATTCGTAGCCGGAAGGACTTTCGTCATCTTCCATACAGACGGAGTTGTGACCAGTTAGCACCGGCAACTCTATTGTGAAGCGTATGCGGGAGAGGTTGCGCCGGGTAAGTACCCAGGGTGCGTTCTTCCGTTTCTTGAGTTGGAGCCGGGGTACTGGTGATTGTTCTGTCGGTGCGATTACTACCAAATCATCCGGATTGATATCAAGCCTGGCATTCGCGGCGGGGGGAAGTTCTATTTCCTCACCTTTAGGAACAGGAATACCGAAACGCGGCGCCAGAATGATATTCGTGTGGAAATTTTCAGCTGTGGGAACAGGGAATGCGACGACGGCATCATACTGTCCGCTGCGGATTGCGTGCAATCTGCCCGCACGTATGCTGAATTCCACATCATTTACAGGAGATGGAGCCTTTTCCGGGTGGACGAGATGAAGCTTGTACGTGCCGGATTTTTCTGTCTGGGAGAGTTCAAGAGTGAATCCGCCCGGAGTTAAATCGACACGTTGAGGCGGTTCCAGCGAGCCACCCTTGGCAAAACTGGATACCACTACGGTGCCAGCGGATATGGAAATCGGTAATTCAGGTATGACTTTCAGTAGTTGCTCCGGCATTTTTTCTCCACACACCGCAGGCACAGGAATCAGGGAAATGCGAGCAGGTTGAATGTCTGCCGGGGTGGGAGATTCTGTTACGGTCGCTGTCTCCGTTGTGGTCAGCAATGTTGTGGTCGGCGGTTCATTGAATACCGGAGCGTATGCTTTGAGGGCGTCCTCTTCAAGCAAAGCCAACACTTGTGGCTCACTGATTTTGAGGTCAATCCAGGCTTCGACAAGTTGCCCGCTGAATTGCTGCTGCCAATCCTCTGGTGTAACATTGTTTGTGGCTTCTCTGAGATAGAGCCGCACAACATCGGTATCTCTGACGCCAAGTAGCCGTGCACATTCGCAAAGCCGTTTGATAGATTTGGCGTGGAGGGTATCTGGCTGCCCGGCCTGCCTGAGAAGCATGACACCTTCCTGCAGTAAATCGACTTCCGGTCCGGATTTCTCCAGCTGTACCAGCTGATAGAGCGTATCTTGTGTATGGTTATGGTCGTATGGTGCCTGAGTCAGGGAAATAAGCATCTGCAAACCATTCACGCTCACGATTTCTGTGGTTTCAGATGCATTGCTGACGAATGAATCAGAATCTGAGTCGTCAGACATGTTGCTGATGATACTGATTGCCAGTATCATGATAATGGCCAGACCGGAAGAAGCGCTTGCCAGAAGAACCTTATGGAAGGAACGACCGGGGCGTACATCGTACAGCAGCCAGTCCGGGTCTTCTGTGTAATGGTAATGTGAAACAGAACGCGCCAGTGTATGAACAAGTCCAGGGGGGGGATTGGAAGGCGTCGGATACATGACAGCGCTGCCAGGCGGCTCCTTGACTGCCGCAGGCTGCATCAGTTCCATATCCTGCCTGATTTCCAGGACGGGGTGGCCGGTCCGGAGTGATTTCTGAACAAGGGGTGAATCCGGTATGACCACCATGCGCAGGGTGTCTGTGTAGGAATCTGCATCATCCGCTGCCGTAGTGAAGCTGATTCCCCATCCTTGAGAATTCGTTAGCCAGTCGCTTTCATGAAAGAGACGCAATATATCCTGGATAGCCGTGCCTTTCTTGATTGTGACCAAGCAATCGCGGTTGAATGGCGGTGTGAAGAATGCCCTGGCATTGGCCTTATGCCCGGTGATTTGTTTCCAGGTGGGTTGCGATGCCGCGTCAGGCAGGTCCCCAGGTCTGAGGTCTGGTTCATCCTTGATGAAACATGGCTCTCCCTCCCAACTATTTTTCCAGAATCCCCGGTTCATGAGAGCCAGAATCAGCCCGGCTGGGGTTGGACGCAAATCGTTTGAAAGCATTTCTACCACCTCTTCCTGTGACAGGATAAGGTGGTGAGAAATGTGGCATGCTCTGCCACTGTAATCGGCTCCTGCTCTCTGGGTGCAAGTCAGGACATGCCATGATTTACCGGCATGTGTAATGATGTGGTAACTGAATTGAGGCCCGTCTGCAACAGCTCCCCCACGTGGTTCACGGTATGAACTCAGACTTGTCAGCATGTTGCACAGGACCTTGGGCATCTGCTCAGACCTGGCAACAGTGCCGTATCCGGAACCATCAGAATCCAGCAGATGCAGTGAGCTTGTGTGTATCAGCTGAAACGACATATTTAGTTCTGAGAGCTAGGGATAAGCGATGGCGCAACATTGTGCAAAGCCCAGAGCAGGGGCTCTGTGACACGGATGGGATGAACTTCACCCGATGCGGGACCGATGAGCGTGCTGCCGCTATGCTCATCAGTGAATTCGACAGGCGATTCACCCAGCGAACTCGCGGCAAAGTAACGCACATTGGATGAAATGGCTTCTGCATTGGTGCAGATATGCGGCGCAATGTTGAAGATGAATTGCCTCAGCCTTGTAGAATTGACGTTGACGTGTTCTGCCATGAACATGCCATTGCGCGTTGCTGGCAACAGAGGCTCAGGTCCCAGCAAATGCGCCCAGGTATCACTCTTGCCAATGATGACCGCCATGGGGACATCTATCTTTTCAGAGGGCGGCAGGTTCAGTCTGGTGCGTAATCTCATTTCTGACTCAGCAAGCAGCATGGCCTGCCGTCCAGGTCGATACATGCTGTTGCGCAGCTGAGGGTCCTGACTTTCCTGTAACAATTGCCTGAACCCGGGATTGGCCGTCGGGTCAAACAGGAAGAGAATGGCCGATGCCACTGTCAGATGGTAACTGCCCGGGGTGAGCATGGAGTTTCTCCCGGGTTGAAAATCTTCGCCGGCATTATCGTACAGAACAATCGAATGCACCTCGGAGCCCTTATTCAGGTTATAGATGAAGGGACGAGGCATGCTGGCATACACACCTTGGCGCCACACCTTGTGGTAAAGGCGACCCTGCATGTGGGTTTTGGCAATATAGGCTTCCTGTGGCGTTTGTGCCATGAAGAGCCGCATGCGCATTTCATTCAACGGTTCGTTCATTGCCGGATCCGCATCGCGGAAAGGCATGCCGAATTCCCTCGGGAATAAGGTTTCCAATTCGTGAACCAAGGAGGTCAGATAATAACTTTTACCTGCCGCAGGAACACCTACGAGAGAAATGATGTGCTGCTGCGTGCTGGCAAAGAAGGGGGGGAGTTTGCTGTGACAATGCGGGCACGCGTAATCACTGCAAATGGCGCCTTTGATATCGAGCGGTTGCCCGGTCGGGGAGTAATACTCGGGTTTGAACCGCTGCATGGCATCTTCCCCCAGTATGGCATCACCCATCAAATCGGGGTGCGCAGCTATGCTCAGCATATCTCCGGGGGTGAAGAATTCCCAGCAGCACGGACACCGCAAGGATTCCTGCTGCTTCTGCTCAGGTTGCGTTACTTCCGGTAATTCCTCATGCTGGGTGCAGGCAAACGCTGCCACACTCAGAATGTCTTTCAGATAAAAAGCACAATGTTCCAGACCTTCAAAGGTGGCCAGGATATCCTCCGGTAATTCGGATGCTACCAGGGGTAAATCAGATAACGCGTATGGTCCGTACCATTCATCAACCGTCGGGTTATACAGATACCAGATGGTCGGGTCATACTGACTGAAATCCGGACGCGAGGCATCATTCCCGTACCAGCAGACAAAGCAACCGCCCCCCATGACGAACAGGTACATGGTTTCCGGGCGAATGACAACATCCTGCTTGAGGGTGACGCCATTCAATGAATATTCTGTAATGCGGCCATGTGGAAAGAATCGGCACGTCATATCCCGCTGTGCAAATGATCCCCCATTTTCTGCACTCATTTTAACGCGGAAGGTATTTTTGTTACCCGCACCGATGGTCATGAAATTGCCGTCCGAGGCTCGGAGCTTGGCAGACAGACAATCGTATATGTAGAGTTGCTTATTCATTGGCTGCTTTTTACCATGGGTATTATACCCTGCGCCCTTTGCTGAGTCAAGAAAAGAGCAGGATTCCCACGGCATATTCACGAAGAGTGAATCATGTATGATAAAACCTGTCATGATGGGTTGATGCTCTGCCGGCTTTGTGTTAATATCATGCGCATGCAGACTGCATATACAAAGGAAGAGTTGCGCACGTTGCTGGCTCCATTGCGCGGAAAGCGCGTAGTGCTGGTTCCTACGATGGGCGCATTGCACGAGGGTCACGCCTCATTGCTGCGACAGGCGCGCGAACTTGCCGGCGAGGATGGTTGCGTTGTGTCCAGCATATTCTTGAATCCTGTTCAATTTGATAACGCAGGAGATCTGGCGACGTACCCCAAGACACCCGCGCAGGATCTGGAAATATGCCAGGCCTGCGGTGTTGATGTCGTTTTCATGCCGACGCCTGATGTCATGTACTGCGGGGATCGCTCCATCGTCATGGAGGAAAACCACCTTTCCACTGTATTGTGCGGCGCGAGCCGCCCCGGTCATTTTGCTGGCGTTTGTCTGGTTGTATGCAAGTTGTTCAATCTGGTCCAGCCCACGGATGCGGTATTTGGCAAGAAAGACTACCAGCAGCTGGCCATTATCCGCCGCATGGTGAGAGACCTTGACATTCCGGTTACCATCCATGGTGCCGAGATTGTCCGTGCTGATGATGGTCTTGCTCTCTCCAGCCGTAATGTCCGCCTCACTCCTGAGCATCGCGATGCGGCTCCGGGCATCCGGAAATCTTTATTGGAGGCAGCCCGCGCCTATTCTGCCGGTGAGGCAATTGAGTCCGTGTGTACGCGTGTTCGAGAATCGCTGGAATCAATCTCCGGGGTGCGTTGCGACTATGTTGAATTGGTAGATGCAACAACTCTGCACAGTGTCACCAACCCGCAGAACCTGGCCTTGCTGGCGGTAGCAGCCTGGTTTGGTGATGTCCGCCTGATTGATAACATTGAACTTTCCCGCTCATGATTCACGCAACAAACCTTCATCGTTCGTACAGCATTGCAAAAAAGCAGATTGAAGTGCTGCATGGTCTGGATTTACACATACGCCGGGGAGAAAAAGTATTCCTGTGCGGTCCCAGTGGCGCCGGCAAGACAACGCTGATGTATACCCTGGCGGGCTTAGAGCCTCCTCATCAGGGCAATGTTGTCATTGACGGTGAGGATATTTACGCCTTATCACTGCGGCGCCGGGCTTTGTTCCGCAATAAGATGATGGGCTTTATTTTCCAGAACTACATGCTCATGCCTGAATTGACAGCGCTTGAAAATGCCTCACTGGCAACAGCTGTTGCTGGGACTGAAGCAACTGAAAGGGTGAAGGCCCTGCTTGAACGCGTAGGTCTGGGAAACCGCATGGAGCATTTGCCTAATGAGCTTTCCGGTGGTGAACAGCAGCGCGTGGCTATTGCGAGAGCGCTGGCACATGACCCTGCCATCATTTTTGCAGATGAACCGACAGGCAATCTTGATTCCCGGAATGGCGGGCAGATTCTTGATTTGCTGTTTGAATTAGCAGAAGAAGGTGGTAAGACCCTTGTGACGGTTACTCATGATTCTTCCATCGCCGCCCGCGGGGATCGCACCCTGATTATACGCGATGGTGTTGTTGCTGATTCGCACTGATAAGCCCCCCTGATTTGTACAATAAAAACGCCGCAGTTTGTACTGCGGCGTTTTTATTCTGGATTTACTTGTTGGTAATTTCTTTCCAGTTCAGGACGGTGTTACCGTGACCTTTGCTGAGGACCTTGCCGTCAGCTGTTACGAAAACAGCGAAGGGAATGCCGCGGGGCGGGGTGAAGCCCGGCAGATTCTTCACGATGTTTCTCATATTCTCACCATTTGCCATCATTGTCGGGAATGAGGCATTGTACTTCTTCAGGTAGGAAACACCGGCAGCCTGGGTGCTGTCGAAGCAAAGGAGAATAATCTCACCGCCAGCAGCCTTGATCTGAGGATACTCTGCCACAATCTTCGGCATAATCGCGCGGCAAGGCGGACACCAGGAAGCGGAACAGAGGTAAACGTAGAACTTGGCATCAGCAGCCGGTTTCTCATCAGTAATATAGGTGATGGTCGGTGCCTGTAAGGCCTGGCTCACCAGAGCCGGCTGTGTGGTCTGAGCCTGCAGGGTGCTGCAGCCCAGAACTCCGAGAACCAAAGATAAGTATAATGTTTTCATGGTTTTATGCGCGAATGATATATCCTTCCTTACGAGGTTTGGGGTCAATTGTGCCACCCTCGGCTGCAAACCCGAGAATACAGAGGGCTAAACCTGCCATTTGTTCACCAAGCCCCCAGGATGCTTTAATCTCAGCACCTTCCGGAAGCTCGAACATCTGGCGCCCTCTGTTAATCCAGCAGGAACCAAGACCAACTGCATGAGCAGCGTTCATGAGATTCCCCATGACCAGACAGGCGTCCTCATGCCCAGTCGGAATGCTTGTATCCTCGAATACTACAACAACTGTCGGTGCGCCATAGAGCGGATCTCTTGTGGTGCCCATAATCCGGGCGTTCAGGGCTGAAAGCCTGGCTATTAAATCTGCGTCCTGAACCAGTACCATGACAGGGCTCTGCTGGCCATGCCCGGTAGGCGCATAGGTGCCGGCTTCCAGAACTTTGTCAATCAAGTCTGCAGGTACTTGCTGCGCTGTGTACTTGCGGCAACTGCGCCGCGTTTTCAAATCTATGAGAGTTTCGTTCATAAATGTCTTATTTGTTAGCTTCCACAAATTGCTTCCATTTGGTTACAATTTCGGGTGCGCCTTCGGTAACAATTGCGCCACTCTGAGTGACAACGCATGCGCTGGCTTCAGAACCGAGAGAATTAAGCCCGGGCAAATCAGAAACGCCGTCTGCCCCTTTCAGGATGCCGGGGAATTTGGCTTTGTGAGATTTGAGGAGCTTGGACACCATGGCCGGGGTCTTGCCTTCGCTGATATAGATGAGCTCAACCTTTGACTTCTTCATATCCTTGTAGGAACGGGCCAGTTCGTCGAGCAATGCCGTATCTGCCTGTGCGAGGCTGGGTTCGTAGATATAGATGTAGAAATCAGCCTTTGCACTGGGCTTGGCATTGGTGAACTTCATGCCTTTCGTGGCTTTACCTACGCGGGGCACCCCGTCATCTCCTACGACCGTGTATTCGCCAATCGTCAGCTTCTTCCAGCTGCGGATAAGGGAACCATGGCCTTCTTCAATGAGCGTGCCATCCGCCTTCATGATAACGGCATGCGGAATACCTTTGGCGGCAGGCATTTGAGGCACGCTGGCGCCGCGCATCACCCCAGGGAACTTGGCTTTATACTTCTCTAGAAAGCCCTTGGCGGCTGCTTCAGTCTGATCGTACCCCACCAGGATAAGCTCGACTTTGCCGCTGGCTTTCATCTGCTCATAGGCCTTGGCAACTTCAGGCATTTCTGCATTGCAAGGACCACACCAGGAGGCCGATTCCAGGAAAATGAAGAAATCAGCATCGAAGTTTGGTTCAGGATTATTGAAAAAAGTATTCTTCTTAAGAATGGCGCCCACCACGCTTTCTTCTTTCTTCACCTCTTCCTTGGGGGCGTCTTTCTTGGACTTCTTGTTTTTCTTGACCTTCTTAACGGCTTTAGGTGCATCATTTGCCGTTTCTGCGTATGCAACAGGAAGTGCAGAAATCGTCAGGAGTCCTGCAACCATGGTAAGAAGTAGCACGGGTGGTTTCATAACTAGGAAAAATCCTATCATGTTGCTTCGGTAGTGTCAACGCAAAATTCAGATGAATGAATAGGCATCGATATCAAGTGAGACAGTAACGCCGTCACCGCAGTTCAACTGGCTGATTTCTCTTCCGCAGATATCTGCAAGGATTCTGGCGCGTGGTGATTTAAGCGTACATTGGTAACGGAATTGACCGTACGCCTTAGCCAGTGGAGCGGGAAGGGGATCACTGATCTGCACCTGGGGCGGTAGGGCGTTTACCAGGCGTTGGTGTAATGTTTCGATAGCCAGCGCAGCCAGGTCTTCCTGTTCGCTGCGTGTGGTTACGACGGCCATGTGGCAATACGGTGGGAAGTACATCTGCTGGCGTAATTCCAGTTCTGTTTCCGCAAAGCCATCCGTATCGTGACGCCTTGCGAATTGGATTGCGGCAGCCTGCGGGTTGTAGGTCTGGATAATGACTTCTCCATCCAGCTCACCTCTGCCGGCTCTTCCTGCTACCTGAGTCAGAAGTTGAAAGGTCCGTTCTGCGGCCCGCGGGTCTGGCACATTCAGTCCTAAATCTGCATTCAGCACTCCGACCAGCGTGACCCCAGGAAAATCCAATCCCTTGGAAATCATTTGTGTACCCAGGAGAATATCGGTCCGATGAGCGCGAAAATCTGCCATGATGTCGCGCAGGGCGTTCTTGCGGGTCGTAACATCTGCATCTACCCGTTGCATGCGGGCTTCCGGAAAACACCGGCGCAGAACAGCCTCCACCTTCTGCGTGCCGTAACCTTCCAGTGATATATTAGCCGTGTGACAATCAGGGCAACGCGGCGGCACCATCTGGCGGAATCCGCAGATATGGCAGACCAGCCTGTTTTCTGTTGCATGGTACGTCATGGGCAGGGCGCAATGCTCACAGTTGGCGGTGTAACCGCATTCCGGGCATTGCAGAGCCCTGGCGAAACCGCGGCGATTCAGCAGCAGGATAATCTGCTCACCCTTGTTCAAGCGCTCGTCAATCGCCATGCGGAGCCGTTCCGATAATATACCCAGATTCCGTTTATCTTTTGCCTCTGTCCGCATGTCCAGCACTCTGGTGAGCGGCAGCCGTTGGCCGTCCGCCCGCTTATCCATGCGTATCATGGTATATTTTCCCTGCCGCACATTATAAAGCGATTCAAGCGATGGAGTAGCGGAGCCAAGCACAATGCTGGCGCCCTCCAGCTTAGCCCGGAGGACAGCCAGATCTCGCCCGTGGTAGCGGGGGCTGTTTTCCTGTTTGTATGAGGAGTCATGTTCCTCATCGACTATAATGAGACCGAGATTCTGCACCGGGGCAAAAACGGCGGAGCGAGGTCCGATGGCAATGCGGGCTTTACCACGGTGAATGGCGTGCCATTCATCAAAGCGTTCGCCATCACTCATGGCGCTGTGCAGAATGGCGACACTGCCCGGGGTATTCGCAAAGCGCCCCTTGAACCGCGCCATGGTTTGCGGGGTAAGTGAGATTTCCGGCACAAGTATCAACACCCCTTTGCCTTGCTCCATGGCTCGCTGTGCGGCCTGCAGGTAGACTTCTGTTTTGCCTGAACCAGTAACACCCTGAAGCAGGACCGGGCGTGCATCCCGTGCATCGAATGCGGCATTGATGACCTTCAGCGCGGCGGCTTGTTCCTCATTCATGGTAAGTGGCTGGGTCGGTGCAAATTCTTCATTACCTGCCGGATCCCGGTGAATGACTTCTTCTTCGATGCGCACATAGCCAGCCTTGGCCAGTGCGCGACAGGGATTCAACGCAGCGGTGCCACCCAAATCAGCCAATGGCTCGCATTTTGATTCACTGGCATGGAGATACCGCAGAATAGCGGCCTGGCGAGGCGCTTTGCGATTGATTTTATTGAGCGTATCATCGTCCGGCCAGTTCTGAAGAACAATGACCTTGCGTGTTTTTTCCTCGTGGTGTTCCTGCCGCACCGGTTCAGGCACAATGCAGCGAATCATCTGCTCAATCGGCACAGCGTAATACCGGGATGCCCATTCTGCAAGCTCCATCAACTCAGATGAAACAACCGGGGCATCATTAATCAGCCGTGTGATGGGGCGCAGCCGCGATGCCCATTCCGGAGCCGGCGGTGAGATTGCTAGAACGGTGCCCGTGGCACTGCGTCCGCGCAAGGGAACTTGAACGCGGCACCCTCGCCTGACTTCCTTCATGTTGTCAGGTATTGAGTAATCAAGAACCATGTCATTCATCCCGTCCACCAGCACGCGGGCGGCGGATGAAATATCAGCCAGATCTGGGAAAAGCTCCTGCATGAAGCTTGGGCAGGGGAGGAATTAAGCCGCTGCTTCTTCCTTGGAAAGGATGTGAACCACGACTCTTGTTCCTGCCTTTTCACCGGCAGCCTTGGCAAGAGAGCGGATTGCGGAGGCCGTCATACCATTCCGTCCAATGACTCTGGCCACATCTTCCTGTTCCAGCACAAGCCGGAAACGCAGCAAATCTCCATCAGCAGATGCAGCAACTCTCAACTCTGCCTTTTCCGGGTAACGGATGAGGGGAGAAACGGCTGCAAGCAGATACTTACCGATGGATTCTGTGAGCTGGTGCATAGACCAGTAATTTACTGAATCAAGGGTAGCGTGTCAAGTTCTCATTGTGTGTTAAATACCAGAATTAAAAACCGGCGCAGATGCTTCTCTGCGCCGGTTTGTCGATTTGATTGTCAGGAGAATCAGAAGCTCTGAGATTCATCGAGAACAGCAGGAGCCTGGGGAGCCTCAGGTGCGGGTGCGGGAGCCGGCTCCTCAGTTACCTCTTCTGCCTCCTCGGCAGGTGCTTCTTCATCATCAGGCTGAATCTCAAGACCCTGCTGCTGGAGCTGCTGCAGGATTTCGGGCGGCAGCTGCTGCAGAGACTGGCTGTTCATTGCAGGAGCTTCAGCCTTTGTGATATTGTTCAGCGTAATCGTGAAAATCAGTGTGGAGTTGTTGCCAATCACGCCAGGCCCCTGGGGACCGTAGGCAAGGTCAGAGGGAATGCAGACCTCCCAAGTGGAGCCGATGGGCATGAGCTTCAAGGCTTCGGAGAAGCCGGGAACCACACGGTTGATGGGCATTTCGATAGGCGTTTCGCTCTTATCGAACACATTGCCGTTAATCAGCTTGCCTTCGTAAACAACGCTGCAAATAGCGTCCTGACCATCGGTTGCTGCATCATAAGTGCGGCCTTCACCGGGGGTGATGACGCGATAGAGCAGACCGGATTCAGTCTTGGTTACGCCTTCATTCTTGGCAAATTCTTCCTGGTAAGCCTTACCTGCGGCAAGATTGGCTTCAGCCTTGACCTGCTCGCGCTTCTGCATAGCCATGACGAATGCGTTCATGCCAGCTTCGATAGTGGCCTGGTCCATGGTGGGCTGCTTACCTTCCAGACTTTCGGAAAGGGCAAGGAAGAAGGTGTCCTTGTCAAAGTCATCAACGGTAAGAGTGGTGGCACCAGCAGAGACTTCCTGACCAAAACGGTAACCGATGAAGTAGGAGAATGCCTTCTTGGCATCTTCAGTGGAAACTTCTGCAGCAGCAACCGGCATGCCGGGCTGGGCAGGCTGGGTCATTTCAGCAGCAGGCTGATTTTCAATAGGAGCAATCTCCTGGTTGCCCTGGGAGAAGCAATACGTAGTCGTGGCACCTACGATGGCCAGACCTGCCAGAATCATGATGTACGTCTTTTTCATAAGATGATGTACTGTTGTTGACTTAGTGTCTACTATGAATACGGGCAAAAGTCAAGATTCTTGCGCGTTTGCCTCATTTTGTTCGGTGTCATGCTTCTTATTTTGCGAAAAACAAGAAGGATTACCTCAGAACAGATGTTGATGCGAATCCGTTTGTTCAAAATTTCTTCGCAGGCGTCTTGCGGTGTCAAACGGGTTTGAAGTCCGCAAACCCTGTGGCTGAGTCTACGCGGATAGGAATAACGCGTAATTTGGCTCCCGGATACAGGCATTGTGCATCTGTGCTGGTCCAGCGTTCGGCATGGCGTTCAAAGTACCACGAGCAGTTCCCTGGTAAATCCGCACCTGAAACATACCCCTTGACTTTCAGGAAGGGCACCTCCACTGCAAGTCCCTGCGACCAGCATGCCAGAACCACGGCATCCCATTCACGAGGCGACGGACTGCTGCATTGCAGTTCGAGGAAGCGGCTCATCATGCTTTGTTGCGCTTCGCTTTCTGCGGCTGCTGAGTTGCGTTCTGTTTCGGAGATATGGTCAGCTATGCCTGCCAGAATGCTGCTTCTTGGAACCAACGGGGCGCTGGCATTGTTCAGCCTGCTGAATGAGCGGTGTACAACCAGATCTGCATAACGGCGGATCGGACTGGTAAAATGGCAATAGTCTCCCTTAGCAAGGCCATAATGTCCTAATGCCTGGTTGGAGTATCGGGCTCTCATCATGGCACGGAGGAACTGAACCTTGAGAATATCCTCATCCGGGTGACCTTCTATCTTGTCCATCACCGCGTTGATTTCCTCACGCGTGTCCAGGGTTCCTGCTTTGATGCCGTATGCCTTGAGTTCCTGTGATAACTCATTCAGTTTAGCTGGGTCTGGCGCCTCATGTACTCGGTAAATCGTTGGTATGGCGTGTGCATTGAGCGCATGCGCAACTGTTTCATTTGCGATGAGCATGAATTCCTCGATAAGCTGGTGGGCTTCATCGCTGGTTTCCACCTCCACATCAACCGGGGCTCCGTGTTCATCTGTAATCAATCTGATTTCCGGCATATCCAGTCGCAATGCACCGGCTTCAAATCTTTTTCTCCTCAGGAGGGCTGCCAATTTGCCAGCCTCGTGAATCATGGCATCCACCTCGGCATCTCCCGTGCTGTTTTTTCCTTGCAGAACATCTAATGCCTCCGGGTAGCTCAGCCTGCGGCGGGAGCGGATGACTGCGTTCCGGAACTCAGCCTTGAAGACTTTTCCTTGTCTGTTTATCTGCATGAGGCAGAGGCGGGTAAGCCTGTCTTCTCCTTCTCTCAGGGAACAGATACCATCGCACAACCGGGGCGGCAGCATGGGCAGAACCCGGTCTGGCAGATACGTTGAGTTCCCCCGCTTTTCTGCTTCCCGGTCCAGTGCAGACCCCGGGCGTACATAATGGCTGACATCCGCAATATGAACAGCCAGTTCCCAGTCGTTTCCCTTCCGGGTGACGCAGATAGCATCGTCATAATCCCTTGCTGTTTCAGGGTCTATGGTTATCACACAGCGGCTTCTCCAATCGTCACGGCTGGTCAGTTCCTCCGGGCCTATGAAATCCGGTATCTGTTCTGATTCTTCCAGGGCGTCAACCGGGAAGGTGTCGGCCAGCCCGAACTTGTGCATAATGGTGGTAACCTGTACTCCTTCATCTTCAGGCCAGCCCAGTACCTCCGTGATGCGTCCTGTCGCTTCTCCCTGCGCCAGTGGGTAGCATTTTGGCTCTACGACCACAACCATGCCCGGCAGTACTTCCGGCGGGGGAGGTGTAAGCAGCCGGACCAGTTCCGGGCTGGATTTCCCATCGCCCACCATGATGCCATTTTTACCAGTTGAGCGATAAACACCCACCCAGCGATCTCTTCCGCGTGAAAGGATTTCCAGCACTCGTACTTCAATGCGGGTTTCACTGGCCTGCGGGCGGTATTTATGGCGGCGGTCCCGCGTTGGTGCCTGTAATCGCACTGATACCTGGACTTTGTCTCCGTCCATGGCTCCGTGGCTGCGGTAGGGGGCAATGAGGAAGGCGGATACTTCTTCTCCCGGATGCAAGGAGGCGAGCTTCCGGGCTGATTCGTGGTCAGGCACGTAAAACAGGCGGGAACCGCGTTGAGAAATCCGCCCGGTGAGTGGTCCTCCCTGCAATTTGCGTAATACGTAAAGACTTTTGCGCAGCTTGAGCAGGTCTCCGCTGCGTACCCCTTGTTCCAAAACTCGTTTCAAATCTTTGCGCCGTTCCGGCGGCAGGCCCATGCCTCGGGCTATATCCACCATTTCTTCCGGCTCGTATCCGGGGTGTGAAAGATAGGCGTAGAGTTCGTCTTGCAGGGATTGTGTGACCATCGCTGACGGTATTCTAACACAGTAGTTGCACGGTTTCAATACGCAAGCAGTGATTTTTTCTTGCGCGTAATACGTTTCTATGTTATTAAGAATTGCAGATACATGATTGTCAAAGTTGCACAGTGGATAGGTACCCGGCGCAAGCAGGAAGATGCCTATGTGGTCAAGCACTTCCCGGAGGGAGTGCTGGCTGTTGTGTGTGATGGCATGGGTGGTCATCATGATGGCGCTCTGGCCTCATCTCTCGCGGCTGAGGCTTACCTGCGTTCCTTTGAGCGGAATGATGATATGCCGATGACTCAGCGCATGCGTCATGCGCTGGATGATGCCAACGAGGCGGTGCGTGAATCATTTGAAGAGCGCGGTGCTTATGGTGGCACTACGCTGGCAGCCATTTTTGCCGGAAGCGGTGTGCTGCGCTGGATAAGCGTGGGTGATACCGCCGTGTATCTGTGGAGACGAGGCCGTCTCATCCGCTTGAATCAGGACCATTCCTTCCGGGATGTGTACCGGCAGTACATTGGCGCCGGCATGACTGCTCAGGAAGCGTTGCGTCGCGGTCACGTACTGCGCAGCGCCGTGACTGGTGAGCCGCTTGACCTGGTTGATGCACCTACGATTCCATACCCGCTCCTGCCGGAGGACCGTATCATCCTGGCTTCTGATGGCGTTGAAGATATTCTTTCCCCTGAGCTGTTGACGAGTGTCGGACGAAACATCCTCAACACACGGGAAGGGAGCCTGCCAGTGGCGCTGATTGAGGCTTGCCAGGCGCTGGATGACCCGTATGCAGATAATGCTACCGTGGTGTCCGTTGATATGTGATAACAAGCACTGAACTATGCTTGAAAAGGGAGAGTCCTCCCTTGTATGGATACTATTTGTCTAAGAGACGGATATGCAGACGGGCAGTATGTCCTGCCTCGCCTGCCTTATGATTACGAGGCGCTTGAACCGCTGCTGGATGCGGAAACAGTGCGTCTGCATTATGAGAAGCACCACGCCGCCTATGTGAATGGAGCGAATGATGCCGCCTCATTGATGCATCGGATTGCCACAGGAGAAGTGCCGGAATGTTCAGCTGGAGCCGCAGCATCGAATTTGGCTTTTAATTTGGCAGGGCACATGCTGCATACCCTCTACTGGGGGAATATGGCTCCCATTCCCGGTCCTGGTCCGGAAGGTGAGCTTGCAGATGCCATCAATGCCTCATTTGGGTCGTACGATGGCTTGATTCGCTTGTTCAAGGCGGTTGCGTTGCGAGTGCAGGGAAGCGGCTGGGCTGTTCTGGCAAAGGACGCCGTCAGTCACAAATTACTTGTGCTTGGTGCCATGAAGCACCAGGATGCTCTGCTGCCGCGCATGCGCCCTCTGCTGGTCTGTGATTTATGGGAACACGCCTATTATCTGCGTTATCGTAATAATCGTGCCGGGTATGTGGACGCCTTCCTCAAGCAGGTGTGCTGGTCTGTTGTTCAGAATCGTTTTAACCATCATCACCATCATGCCTGCTGCCAATCGTGAATCAGCTCCTTGCGGATGCTCCAGCCCCGGCGGCAGGTTGTTGAGTCGTCCGTGGCTGGCAGGAGTTCTGGCTGCGCTGGAGCTGATTCTCGGCTTCATCCTTCTCAGCTTTCCCTTTATGCTGGGTATATCTGCCGTATGGGTAGGCGGCTTTGTTCTTGCCGCTGCGGGTATATTCCGTTTCGTGCAGGTGTTTGTGCGCAAGACTGATCGCTGGTGGAACCTGCTGGCGGCATTTCTTTACCTTATAGTCGGTATCTTCACTATATTGATGCCGGCATTGTCCATGGAGTGGTGTACGCTGCTGATAGGCGCAAGCCTTTTGGCTGCGGGCATTTTGCGGATGGCTGTCGCCATATCCACCTGGAATGACGATAAAGGGAAATTCTGGCGTATTTTAAACGCCATTGTTTCATTGGCACTCGGAGCGATGATTGTCTGGGGATGGCCGGAATCATCCACCTGGCTCATTGGCACACTGATAGCGGTAGAAATGATTTTCTCCGGCTGGACACTAATGTTCCTGGCTCTTGCGCCCAAATACGAGAATTAGGTGAGGTTCTGCATAGCGGAACGCATGCATTCCATTTTATTTTCGGTTTCCTGCCATTCCTGCTCTTCGTCGGAGTCGGGCATCAGCCCGCCTCCGGCGTATAATCTGCAGAAACCGTCAAATATCTGCATGCAGCGTAGTGATACGTAGAACCGAACGCTACCGTGCCCCCAGGGGCCCAGGTACCCGGCGTAGCAGGAACGCTCAATGTCCGGGAATTGCTGAATTAACGAACGAGCTTCTGCAACAGGGGCTCCGCATACGGCCGGGGTGGGCGGCAGCTGGTCCAGAAGAGAGAGAATGCGACCTGGCGGCATTGTCCACTTGAATCGGGTACAGAGATGCTCAATACGCCCGGCCCGGAGATTTTCCAGGGGGCTTTCAACCAGTTCATCAGCCAGCGGTGTAAGAACAGCTCTCACAAAATCCTTTACAAGAGCCTGTTCCTTTATATTCTTGGCATCCCAGGGCAGGGAACTGGGAATTCGTGTGCCGGCCAGGGCCATGGTATGCCATTGATTGCCGCTTCCGGTGATTAACTGCTCAGGGGTGCAGAACAACCATGTACCCCATTGAGGCGTGTGGACGAGAGCTTTGAAGGCACGCGTATTCTGTTCACAGGCATTCATAAATGCCCGGCTCGGAGAAAAATCATCGGCAGTCGGGTAATCGGCTATTCTGGCCAGGACGATTTTTCTAACTAAACCTTCGCGAATGAAGCCTGTGTACAGGTTGAACAGAGAGGAGTATTTCTCCCTGGAAGTCGCCACCTCATCGGGCGCTCTGTCCATCATCTCCCAGTTCTGCGCGTCAGGTGGTGTTTCCAGTTCTGATGGAATAAACAGACTTTTACCATCGAACGTGGCTATCACAAAGCCATTCTTGAACAGGGGACTATCTTCCGTTCTACCGTCTGCGGCCATGCAGAACACGGGAGATACGACACCCGGCAGGCAATACAGTGCAAAAGCACATTGCCGTTGGCATAACGCATCAATACTGGCTCCCATCTGGGCGTTCATGGGAGATACCTTACACTGAAAACCTGTTTTTTGCAACCTTTTTCAGCTCCACTCAATTCTCACCTCTGCGCGAATTCCTTCTGCGGAAT
Source organism: Akkermansia sp. (assembly GCA_045645565.1). Taxonomy (GTDB): domain Bacteria; phylum Verrucomicrobiota; class Verrucomicrobiia; order Verrucomicrobiales; family Akkermansiaceae; genus Akkermansia. The sequence continues at coordinate 72,462 of JAZRJB010000050.1, forward strand.
TGATAATATGGCGGGTATGGTTTCCCGTGCGGAAATGCTGGATTTCAATTTCCGTACCCAGCATGCATTCTTTGCGGAAAGCAAGGTGGAACCGGGCAGGGGAGCCTTCAGGTGTATGTTCTGCGGGGAGCGTATCAAGTGCCCAGATGAGGTAAGCACTGTTGTTAATATGCCCGTTGAAGTCAATATCGCGGCGGCTTGCCGTGTGTGAAGCCGTGCTCAGCGGTGCGTCGCTCCATTCCGGGAATTCAATCTCCTGTGTTATGGCCGGGCAATCCATATCCTTGAACGCTACGTCTGTGCGCTTCAGCGGGAAGGGGCGGCGGGTTGTTATATCAATGAGAACCCACATTAAATCTGCACGGGCAAGAACATTGCCATCCTTATCCGTCATTTCGACGAAGCGACGTGCCTGCAACGCGCTGGCTTGCCCCGTGTTTGTGCGCAGGGTCACGGTCTCTTTCCATTTCGGACAACGAATCAGCTCATAATTACCCTGTGTCTCTACCCAGATTTTATGATTCTGCACAGCCCATCCGAACCCCAGATTATACAAATCAGCATGTTCCTCAGCCATTTCCTGACAGAGATGCAGGAAAAACTCAGGCTTCATCTGATGATTATCTGTGCATTCATAGCTGGTGATGGTATGTGTCAGTGAAAGATCTTCCATAGAGCGAACTCTAGCATGATAAAATGAATCTGTCAACTTTATTGACAGATGAGAGTAATTTATGTAGTATTTATTATAATGAAATCACGGAATATCATCTACATGCTGGCAGGTGCGCTTATGCTGGCACCGTTAACGCCCGGTAATGAAGTCTCACCCGGTTCTGGAGAACAGCCCCCCGCCGTCACTGAGACTCAGGAAGAGCGGGACGCCCGCATGCAGTGGTGGCGCGATGCGAAGTTTGGTATGTTCATTCACTACGGCTTGTATTCCGGCCTGGCTGGTGAATTCAAGGGCACTCCTGGTGGTGGCGAATGGATTCAATGCAATCTCGGTTTGGATACAGACACCTACGCAGCAGAGGCTTTACCGTTATTCCAGCCCGCCCCCGGATGTACAGATGCATGGGCAGCCCTGGCCAAGGAAGCAGGCTGCCGCTACATGGTTCTGACCAGTAAGCATCATGAAGGGTTTGCCCTGTTTGATTCTCCGGTTTCAGACTATTGCACGGGCAAGTTGCTTGATCGCGACCTGGTGAGGGAGTTCACGGATTCAGCCCGGGCTGCTGGAATGCGCGTGGGCTTGTACCACAGCGTTATTGACTGGCACCACCCGGACTACGACAATACAATATGCCCGGATTTATGCTACCCGGCAGGGCAGGCTGCAATGTTGCGCGACAAGCAGATTCCTCGCAATCATGCATCGTATCAGGAATATCTGCACAATCAGGTTCGGCAGCTTGTGCGCAATTACGGCAAGATTGATATCCTGTGGTGGGACTATTCCCAGGGTGCGGCCGAGGGCGAGGCCTGGAAGGCCAGAGACCTCATGAATACCTGCCGCGACGCCAACCCCGGAGTGTTGTTCAACAACCGCCTCTATTCTTTCAGCGGCTTTGATGCAAGTCTTGATACCAAGGCTCTTGATTTTTCAAAGGGCGATTTTTCAACCCCTGAGAAGCGAATTCCGCGCGAAGGTTATCCCGGTCGTGATTGGGAGGCATGTATGACCATCGGGCGCCATTGGGGATACAACCGGAATGATTATGTTAATTACAAATCGCCGCAAACCATCATCCTTCAGCTCGAAGAGTGCGCCGCGAAGGGTGGTAACCTCCTGTTGAATATCGGGCCGAAGGCTGATGGCTCCATTCCGGAAGGTGTCGTTGACGTATTCAAGCGCGTGGGTGCATGGATGCGTGTTAATGGCGAAGCTATTTACAACAGCCGCCCCATCGCGCAGGAGACGATGGATTTACCTGAAGAAGTCAGCGCCAGTGTGGTGTGGGATGATGTGTACATTTTCCTGCCTCAACGCGCTGCTGGTGAAGAGGAGATGGATTATGTGCTGAGCATACCCGCCAACCAGATAAACTCTGTTTATCCCACTATTCTCGGTCAGGATGATTGTGAGGTCTCTATGGAACGCGTTCTGGTGGAGGATGATGACGAAGACCCGGTTTATTACATTGATATCACCATTCCGGCTGAAGCATGGTATAATGCAGTGGAAGGGCTGCCGGTGCTTAAGCTTGGATATGATGGTTAATTCTTAATTTTCTCAGATATGCCTCAATCTGCATACAGTCTTCCGCGTGTTGTTGCCAGTCAGTATATTCTGTCCTCTGTTGCTTATGAGGATGCGGATACGATAACGTATGCCGCAACTCAGAAGAACATGAGTCGTGAAATGCTGCTCCGCAGTTTGAGGACATCTGCCATGCAGGATGACCGCAAGGTCCGTTTCTTTGTGGAATCAGCCCGGCTTAAAGCCCGCCTTGAGCATCCCAATATTGCGGCACCTCTCGAATTGCTGCAAAGTGATGGTTCCTGGCACCTGGCCATGGAACGTATCAAAGGCGAGCCGTTGGATATGATGGTGAGTAATGGTCGGGTGCTGCCGTCCTTTGTTATCTGCGGCTTGCTCCAGCAATTATGCCGGGTGTGTATTTACCTCGATATTGAACGTATTGCATCCGAGCCATTTGCGCTTGAACACACCTATCTGATGGATGTTGGATTCCGCTTTGATAACATGGCGATAGCCGGACCACGGCCTCGCAATGCGTCCAAAAGATACCTTTCAGACGCGGCGCGTCTCATTCTTCCCTTGTTAGACCAGAGTACGCCTCTGGCGTGGCATTTGCAGCGCACCATGGAACACATGGGCAGGGTTGGCAGCTGGCGACCTCTGACCCCGGTTCATTTCAATGAGGAACTGACGCGTTTGCAAATGGAGATGCTGCGAATTCAGGCCGGAGAGAAAGCTCTGGTATCCAATGCTTACACAAAATGAAGTTCAGCTCCATCATAATCAGGGGCGGCCTGCTGACGACTGCGCTATTATGCCTACTGGCAGGTTCCGTCTATTGCTGGACGAATAGCTGGCGATGGGGGAGCACCCCCAGGCCGCATGCGTCATTTTCCCCGGAGGAAATTGCAGTACTGACGGCATTTGATTCATACCTGCTTAATGAAGGTGCTGAGCAGTTTAAGCAGGCGATGCATACATACCTGACCGAGATGGAGGAGGAGGCGAATAGTTCCATCATACTGGACCTGTTGGTAAAGCTGGAGGTGGCATTTGAACTGCGCTGCAAATTCGGCAACACCAGACGCGATTTGTTTGCACTTCTCGAAACCGGCCGAGCTGAGAACAGCGGTATTGATTTTGTGACGCAGGCCGTCAGACGGCACGATGTGTCATTAATCAAGTTGATTGTGCAGAAAGGCATCGACCCGGCTATGCAACTGAGCGCTACCAGTCTGCGGAGTCTGCTGCTTACCGCGCCTGATATTTCTGGAGAGATGCTGCCCGCGATGGAGAGAGTCAGTCTGCTCAGCTGGCTGCATGAACGGGGGGGCGATTTTAACGGAGAGGAGCCTGAAGCGCTGCTCAAATCCCTTGAATTCTCCATTGTATCATCGGATGATGACGGGGCCTACGTTCTTGATTGGTTATTGAGGCATGGATATGCACGCTTTACCACCAAAGATACTGTAAAGCTTCTATTGCTGACACCGGCTTCTATGGAGACGATGGAAGGGCTTATCCAGGATGGATTATTACCCAGACCACAGCGTGAATGGGCTGATGCTGATATGCTCAGTTCTGTTGTGAGGCGAGTTTCTGTTACAAATCCCGACGCCTTGCGATGGTTGATTGAACAAGGTGTCAATGTGAATGATAATCTGAATCAGGATAATGAGCCTTTTCCTTCAACTGCTCTTGATTCCACACTTTGGTTGCTCGAGTATGCCCAGCGCGGCATAAGTGAAGAAATGGATTCAGTTATCGATAAAAGGATTGAAATTCTGGAAATCCTGCTCGAGTGCGGGGCGCGCACCACAGATGAAACAAAATCACTGTTGCCGTACAATGACGGGCTGAAATCGGAAATAGTAGCGCGGTTCCGAAAGCATGGTATCGAAATCCTGGCAGGCGAAGCTCCATGCAACGCTTGCTGCGAGCCGGAATAAAAATACCGCTTCTTCCACTGAGGAAAGAAGCGATATGAAAACAAATGGTGGATTTTTTGTTAATCAGGCCTGGTCGCCATCATTCCACTCGATGCGGTTCTCGGGCTTCCAGAGCGTTTCGAGTTCGTAGAAATCGCGGGTTTCACCGGCCATGACGTGCAGCATGACGTCAATGTAGTCGAGTACGCACCAGAGTGCATTAGGAGTGCGCTCTGCATACACGGGAGAGATTTCGTACTTCTCCCAGACTTCCTTATCCACATCGCCCATGATGGCGCGCAGGTGAGGCACAGAAGTAGCGGTGCAGACCACGGCATAATCCGTGATGGAGGAGGTGCCACGCAAATCGTAGATGGCAATGTCGGAGGCCTTGGCATCGCAAGCTACCTGGGCGCAGGCGAAGGCGAGTTGTTTGCTGTTCATAATGTGTGTGTTGATATAAGGGGGTTAAATAGTGTCTTTCTTTTCTTCTTCCTGAGCTGCTTCCTCTGTCGAGTATGAGGGCGGCTCATCATCCGGGGTCTGGAGATCCGTAGGTGCGTCCTCATCCACAGGAACGGGGGGAGGCAGCTGGCGGACAGGAGGATTGGTCATATCTCCGGTTTCCAACAGTTCCGCAACCTGGTCGCCACTGAGCGTTTCAAACTCGATGAGTTTGTCTGCAATGAGGAGCAGTCGATCTTTATTTTCCGTGAGGATACGGACAGCACGCTCGTAGTTCTCAGTCACAATGCGCTGAATCTCTTCGTCAATAATCTGAGCGGTATGTTCAGAATAATTACGGGAAGTTTGGGAAATATCACGCGCAAGGAAGACTTCGCTATGGTTGGAACCGTACTCGATAGGACCGAGCTTGTCGCTCATACCATATACGCATACCATTTTGCGTGCAATGCTGGTGGCCTGGTGAATATCACCACGGGCACCGCCTGATACATCCCCGAATACAACCAGCTCAGCGCAGCGACCGCCCATCGCCATGACGATATAGTCAAGCAGCTCGCTCTTATACTCACTGAGTTTGTCCTCGTTCGGCAGCATCATGGTTACACCAAGTGCCGGACCACGGGGAATAATGGTCACCTTGTGCAGCGGCAGAGTCTTGGCAAGCGCGGTCTTCAGCAGACACACGGCGTGACCGGCCTCGTGCACGGCTGTCATGTATTTCTCTTTGTCAGAGATTTCCAGAGAGCGGCGTTCGCGCCCCCAGCGCACTTTCTCGCGAGCTTCCTCGAGGTCACCCTGTTGCACAGTGGGCTTATTCTGGCGGGCTGCAATCAGGGCAGCTTCGTTTACCAGATTGGCCAGTTCTGCACCGGAGAAACCGGTGGTAGCGCGGGCTATGGGCCCAAGGTCTACGGTCGGGTCAAGCTTCACTTTGCGTGCATGCACGCGCAGAATCTGCTCACGGCCAGCGGCATCCGGCAGGTTTACTGTTACCTGGCGGTCAAAACGACCGGGGCGGAGAAGGGCGGGGTCAAGCACATCCACGCGGTTCGTGGCAGCAATGACGATGACGTTTTCATTGGCAGTAAAGCCATCCATTTCAACCAGCAGGGCGTTGAGCGTCTGTTCACGTTCATCGTGACCACCGCCTACACCATGCCCACGATGACGCCCCACGGCATCAATCTCATCAATGAAGATAAGGCAGGGGCTGTGTTTTTTCGCTTCTGCGAACATGTCGCGCACACGGCTGGCGCCCACGCCGACAAACATTTCCACAAAGTCGGAACCGGAAATCGTATAGAACGGCACGCCAGCTTCACCCGCAATAGCACGAGCCAGCAGGGTCTTGCCCGTTCCTGGAGGACCGACCATCAGCACACCCTTGGGAATCGTACCGCCAAGATTGCGGAATTTCTTGGGATTGCGCAGGAATTCAACGATTTCCCACACTTCTTCCTTAGCCTCGGAAATGCCGGCAACATCCTTGAATGTGACCTTGTTCTGATTAGGATCAAGCAAGCGGGCACGGCTGCGTGCAAACTTCATGGCGCCGCCCGGACCGCCGCCCTGTGCGCGGAAGAAGAAGAGAATAAGTAAGAAAACAATGACGAAGGGGAGTGCGTTCAGCAGAAACATGCTCCAGGTATTGCTCTCCACTGAGTACTTCACCTGGTTCCCCAGCAAATCTCGCACCTGCTCACCCTGGAAGACAGGATTGAATTCCACGCGGACCGGTTCAAGGTCCTTTATCTGAGGCTTGGCAACTGCAGGCAAACGGTACTCACCCACGATGACACCATGCCCTGCTGATTCATAAATAACAGGGCTTGAAGCAGAAGTGATGATGCGACCTTCTGCCCCCATGCGGGCAAATTCTTCAGTAGACCATATACGGTCCCCCTGGAGTTCAGCGGGCGCTTTTTCAACACGCGTGGTGGTAATGCCAAAACGGTTGCAGAGCGCACGAATGTCATCAGACTCAGTGAAGGGCATGTAGAACGCAGCCTTGGGGTACTGAGGCAGCGTACGGTACTCAAAAGCAGTGATGGAGCCCTCTGTATTGCCGGAGTTCAGGACGATTTCGATCGGGAAGTCCTTAGGCTGATTCAGAACAACCTTGCCGGTTTTGTAGTCCTGCCGGAATTGTTCGAGAGATATTGTCCGACCTGGCGCAGACATAGAGCCGTCAAACACAAAAGCAACCATTAGAATGGCGCAAATGACAGCCATGAGAATCATGACGCCCCAGTTGGGCGAGCCTCCAGGAGTGGGTATCTTGTTGGGTTGTTTATTCGGGTCAGACATATGGTCTATTTTTGCTTTCACGTATTATACACTACATTTGCGGGCCGTGAAATAGCCATTTGTGCCATAAATGTGACAGTATATGACCTTAGATGCATATTTACGAACATGATTAAATTGTATTTCTTGCTGTTATACCGGATCTGTGCTAGAATGCTGCGCCTGTTAGCTTTTTTCTGTAGAATGAATACGCAAAACGTAATTTCAAATGATAGCCGTCAGTATTCTGCAATGATATGGATACTGGTATTCTTGTTGTTATATCTGGTGGTCAACATCTTGACAATGGGGCGGTTCTCCTTGCATCAGGACGAAATTCTTGATTGGCAGGGACAAGCAACAGATACCTACCTGGTAGCGGGTCGATGGGGGCTGTATTTATTCAGAACACTGATGGGAGAGGGCAGTTTTCTGTTATGCTCCGGGCTAATTGCAGGCTGTTTCATTGCTGGCGCAGTCTGGATTCAGTGTGAACTTCTGCGTTTTGTTTCACCCGTGGAGAAACTTCTGTACGGAATTTTCTACATGGCGAGCAACCAGTTTGCCTCCATACTCGAATATAGCTTCATGTCCGACGTGGTCGCGCTTGGTATATTCAGCCTGAGTTTAAGCTTATACCAGTGGAAGAATAAGCGTTGCTATGTGTCTGCCATTCTCCTGCTTACTTTATCGCTGAGCATATACCAGACGTTAGGCGTTTATTTTTATGTTTTATGGGCGCTCGTTATGCTGCGGGAAAATTCTCTTTCATGGCGTGAATGTAAAGTCTTTTTCCTTATATGCATAGCCGCATTGCTCCTGTATGCAGCAGGTCAGTGGGTCGTTTCATATTTTGTATCCGTGCCCCAGGAAACCATTGAATATGTAAAGAATTATCAGAGTTCTATTACTCAATGGCCGATGTTTAAGGAGCTGGACATGTCTGGCAAGATTCTGTTCATTGCTCACTATGCCCTGGAAACAGTAAAAAGCGCATTCGGGATTCATAATCCGCAATCATTGGCCTGTGCTTCTGCTTGTGTTCCCCTGGTGCTTCTTTGTGTATTCATCATTCGTCATTATGCCAGGAATAAAGCACTTGTGTATGTGCTTCTGCTTGTCTCGGTATGGTATTTGCCCTTTGTATTTTCATTGCTGATGGGGGTAAAGATGGAAGAGCGCGTGCAGCTGGCTGCACCTGTCCGCCTGGCAGGGTTATGGATGCTTGCCTTTGTAATGTGCCCAGTATCGAAGAGATGGAGCCCCCTCCTCATGGTGTTTTCTATTTTCTGTTTGCTCAAAGCGGCGTATACGACATCTGCCCACGCTCGGGATGTCGCGTATGAGTATCAGCATGCCGTGCAGGAATTGAAATCCATATACGCCAAAGCGGAAGAAACCGCATTATCTCATGGTCTTAAGGATTACGATGTCGTGCTGCTTGGTTGCGCACCTTCTGCTTCCAATGTGCGGGATGCGGCATCTCCCCGTTTGATTAATAGTAGCATTGTGCATTGGTACGCAAAACATTACCGTTTACATGGCATGAAGTCTATGTTGACGGGGCATGTTGAAAAGTATGGTGCCGTATATGCCCAGATGCCACACTGGCCTCACCCGGATAGTGTGCAGGTGTATGAGAACAGTGTTATTGTAAGAATTACACCATAAAAATAGCGGCATGAAAGCAATGCTGTTCATGCCGCTCTGAATTCAAGCTTAAAAGACGAGTTAAATCAGATGCCCCATGCGGTCGCGCTTGGTGTCCAGGTAGTATTGATTATCCTCATGCGCGGGGATGGAGATAGCCACATGCTCCACAATGTCAAGACCGTGACCGGACAACCCCTGGATTTTGAGCGGATTATTGGTGAGAAGACGCAGATGTCTGATGCCAAGGTCACGGAGGATCTGGGCGCCTACGCCATAATCCCGTAAGTCCGGAGCATAACCAAGCTTGATGTTGGCATCCACGGTATCATACCCCTGTTCCTGGAGTTTGTAAGCATGAAGCTTTGCAGATAACCCGATGCCGCGCCCTTCCTGGCGGAGGTAAAGAATAACCCCGCCTTCCTGGGATATCTGGCGCATGGCTGCGTGCAACTGGCTGCCACAGTCGCACCGGCGACTCGCAAAAACATCACCAGTCAGGCATTCACTATGCACGCGGCAAAGCACTGGTTTTTCAGGATCAATCGTTCCATGAACCAGGGCCAGATGAGTCTTGCCATCCACTTTGGAATGATAGGAGTAGCAATCGAAGTCACCGAAATCCGTAGGCAGCTTGACTACCTCTTCCCGCTCAACAAGTGTTTCTGTATGCTGACGGTGTTCAATAATCTGAGCCAGAGAACAGGCCTTGAAACCGTATTTTCTCTGAAAGGCGCCTAATTCACCAAGACGGGCCATTGTCCCATCATCCTTCATAATTTCGCAGCACACGCCCACCGGCTCGAGACCGGCGATGCGCATCATGTCAACCGTACCTTCCGTGTGACCAGCGCGGCGGATAACGCCGCCTTCCACTGCGCGGAGCGGGAAACAGTGACCAGGTTGCACAAAGTCGTCCAGCGTCGCTTTCGGGTCCGCCAGCTTCATGGTTGTAATGGAACGCTCAAATGCGCTGATTCCCGTCGTGGTTCCCTCCTTGGCATCCACACTTACCGTAAAGGCGGTGTGGTGTTTTTCGGTGTTATGCTGGGCCTGCATAGGCAGACCAAGGGAATCCACCCTTTCAGGAGCCATCGGAACACAAATGAGACCACGGGCATGGGTGGCCATGAAATTGATGTTCTGAGGAGTGGCAAACTGCCCAGCACATACCAGATCAGCCTCGTTTTCACGATGCGGGTCATCGGTCATCAGAATCAGTCTGCCCATGCGAAGCTCCTCCAGGACCTCTTCCAAGGGGGAATAAACGATGGGATCCACACCATCTGCCACGGGTACAGAGCAGGGTACAACCTCCTTGATTTCAGGCTCTGTAACCGGAGGTGGCGGTAGTTCCTCGCCCATTGTAGCAGCGTCACAACGATTAATGAAATCGTTGATATCGAAGTTTCCGTTTATGGATGTGAATTCGATGTGCTTCATGAAGAGATGTTTACTTGTTCATCTTAGCCCAGGAATCGCGAAGTCCCACGGAGCGGTTGAACACTGGATGGTCTGCGCTGTGGTCGTAGCGGTCCGCAACAAAGTAACCGGTTCGCTCAAACTGGCACAGGAATTCTGCCGGTGCTTCTGCCAGAGCCGGTTCCACAACGGCATCTGTCAGCACGGTAAGAGAGTCCGCATTCAACGATGCAAGGAATCCATCTTCGTTGGCATCGGGGGCTTCATCCTTAAACAGGCGGTCATAGAGGCGCACCTCGGCCTTGACACCATACTTGGCGGATACCCAGTGAATAGCACCCTTGCACTTGATGCCTTCAGGCGGGTTGGAACCAACCGTTCCGGGAATAATCTCAGCCTGTACTTCCGTGACATTACCTTCAGCATCATTCGTGTAACCAGTGCATATCATGCAATAGCCGCCGCGCAGGCGTACACAGGCGCCGGGTGACAGGCGCTTGTACTTTTTGGGAGGTTCCACCATGAAGTCGTCCTGCTCAATCCACACTTCCTTTGTAAGTGTCAGCTTGCGGTTCCCCAGTTCAGGTTTCTCGGGGTTGATGACCACTTCAACCTCCTCCTCAAAGTTGTCAGGGACGTTAGTCAGCACAAGCTTGAGCGGCTTGAGAACAGCCATGCGGCGTTCGGCTTCTGCGTTCAGCTCGTTGCGAACAGCGTTTTCCAGGCGGGCTACATCCGTATTGCCGTTAAACTTGGTAATACCGACACCTTCACAGAAATCAACAATAGCCTTGGCGGGATATCCGCGACGGCGCATACCGCAGCTTGGAGGCATACGGGGGTCATCCCAGCCTGCTACGTAACCCTCTTCCACCATCTGGCGCAGCTTACGCTTGCTCATTACGGTGTAGGTGATGTTCAGACGGGAGAACTCGCGCTGCTTGGGGCGCGCAGGAACGGGGCAGTTATCAATGACCCATTCGTACAGCGGACGATGATTTTCAAACTCCAGCGTGCAGAGGGAGTGGGTGATGTGTTCATAGGCGTCTTCCAGCGGGTGCGCGAAGTCGTACATCGGGTAGATGCACCAAGAATTGCCTGTGTTGTGGTGATGGTCGTAGGAAATGCGGTAGATAACGGGATCTCGCATGTTCATATTGCTGCTGGCCATGTCAATTTTGGCTCGGAGTACAGCGGCTCCTTCTGCGTAATCACCTCGTTTCATGGCTTCAAAAAGAGCCAGATTATCTTCCACTGAGGTATGACGGTAGGGAGATTCGATACCAGGCGTTACTAAATTGCCACGCTGCTGGCGCATGGTTTCACGATCCTGGAGGTCGACGTAGGCCAATCCGTTCTTGATGAGATGCACTGCGCATTCATAGTAGAAATCAAAGATATTGGAAGCCCAGTAGAGATGCTCACCCCAGTCAAAGCCCAGCCAGTGAATATCTTCCTGAATGGAGTTCACGAATTCAATGTCTTCCTTGCAGGGATTCGTGTCGTCGAAACGCAGGTGGCACACGGCTCCCAGATGGGCATATTCCTTAGCAAGACCAAAATCCAGACATATTGCCTTTGCATGGCCAATGTGCAAGTAGCCATTCGGTTCCGGAGGGAATCGGGTAATCGGCACCTGGCAGTATCCTTCAGCCAGATCCTTTGCTACCATATCGCGGATGAAGTCTTTTTTCTCCTCTGTGGTCATGCGCGCGATTCTAACGCCAAAATCAAGTCAAATCAAGAGAATTCGGGCTCATGACAGAGTGATTTTCATGAATTGCACTAGCCAAGGTTCATGCTTTGTGCTAGAATGAGCGCATGGATAGAGCTGCGGTTGAAAAAAGTCTGGGGTATGTCTTTACTGATGAGGTGTGGTTGACTCAGGCGTTGACGCATCCGAGCAGCGACCAGAAGCGCAGCACAAATCTTAATTACGAGCGTCTCGAATACCTTGGCGATGCTGTGCTTGAACTAGTGGTGAGCCGGGAGCTGTTCACCCGTTATCCCAAGGCTGATGAGGGCTTGCTTACCAAAATGCGCTCGGCGATTGTCAGCCGTGCCCACCTGGCGGAATTGTGTGCTGAACTCGGTTGGGGGGAACATTTGACCATGAGCCCTCAGTTGGAAAAAACCGGGGGTAGAAAGGCGGTGTCGATATTGGCCAATACGTTTGAAAGCGTCATTGGCGCAGTGATGATGGATTCCCAATACAACGCAGCTCGCAAGGTTTCTATTCAATTACTCGAGAAAAGCTTGGATAATGCCCACAATATGATTGCTGTAAATCATAAGGGTGAATTGCTGGAAACATTACAGGCCATCAACGGCATGGGCCCCAGGTACGCAATCGAACTGGTAGATGAGAGCAAGCCCGCCGGTCCGTTCCGCGCTACTGTGTTCTGGAATGAGATTGAACTCGGTAGCGCAGAGGGGCAGAGCAAGCATAAGGCCGAAATGGCCGCTGCCGCTGTGGCGTTGAAGAAAAAGCTTTACGAAATCTGAGTTCCGCTCAGCGGAACCTGGATGAATGGCTTATCTCCGATAAATGAGGCCATTCGAGAGAAGCCTCCGCCGTATATCTGCGGACCTGTGATGCTGTATATCTTTTCAGCCTTTGAAAGAATCATCATGTCAACAAAGGCTTTATCTGTCTCTGCATCATGCTCCTCGTGGCAGAGAATATGCCCGACCTCACCCGGCAGCTGGAGCGCAAACTCTGGGTGCGGAGCTGCAAGGAACTTGTTTCTGTCAGAAAAGAGAACGACAGGCTTTCCGCTTTCGCGATAAATGGTTTCCAGCGTATCGTTGACTCGCTGTATCATTTCGGCCTGTTCTTCTTTGGTAGCAGTTCCATCAACCGCCTCGCATCGCTCTTCAACAGCTTCAAAGAAGTTTAAGAACCTGATATGCACAGCAACGTAATCGTTTTCCTTCATCTGAAGGAAATGCAATGCATCAGCAACCAGGGATTCAAGCCGGGACTATATTTGAAGAGGCTCTGGAAATTGGAACTGAATATTCCGATTTCCGATGGCACAACACCTAGTTCAAACAGATTGAGGGACCAGTACCAGTGGTATTCCTTTCTCGTTAATTTCAGTTGAGGCCAGGCATCTTTAAACCAGAGTAAGGACACATTGTTCACCCCCCACCTGCGGATATAGCTCTTTTCAATCCTCCAGTCAATTTGAGCTGGCTGCAGGTATTTTGTCAATTCAAAGCCTTTGTCGTGATATATGTAGAAGGGAAGCCCGTAAGCTTTTGCCACGGCGTAAGCACTGACTATGCAGCGAATCCGGTCTGCCAGGCCGGTGAACTCCGTCCCTTCTGTCATGAAGATAATCATGCGGGAGGACCTGGCTTTCTGCCGGAATTCAAAAAATTTGTACATGTTGCATATGACGTGGGCTCGCGTTCCTATCATATACAACTCAGGCTCACTCCGGTACATGTACCGGATGATTTTTTTCAGAGCTTGGTATACAGGTCTTTTCCAGGAAAAATATTCATGAATCTGATGAAATTTGCTGGTGATTCAAGCGGATAATACGCACAGGCTGGTCGGTTGCAGATATGGGTATAGGGCGCTTGTTGCCATTGATGCGGAGAAAATACTGCCCCAGCCTCGGCAGGTGCAGGCGCGTCATGTAGCGAATATCATCCTGTAGATCCGGGAGATTACTGCTTTCCAGAATCCTGAAATTCTCATCCAGTAATTCCACTGAATACCCATTCTGGCTTCTGGGGTGAACATCAATGAGTAAGCGTTGATATCGTTTGGATAATCCATTGCGTTGGTACCAGTTACCGGCTATTCTGGTGTAACGCTCCGTGACATCTTCCGCCGGGACGGGAGAATCTGTTGAACTCATTCCCCAGACATGGTGACCAGACGGTGTTGCTGCCATGATGCGCTGATGCGGATGGTTGATATTCAGCATGCCGATATTTTCCATGACCCAGGGTGTATTGAAATCCTGTTCATTGAATTCAATCATGTGCCATTCACCATCGAACCAGGCTTCTGCCCAGGTGTGATTACCTCGGATATGATTCCAGGTCATGACACCTACGGCACGTGCCGGAATACCAATGCTGCGCAGGGCACATACCAGGAGAATGCTTTGTCCTGTGCAGGAAACCTTTTTCTCCGCCAGCGCTTCAAGCGCATTCATATTGTGCTTGCGGCGCTCAGGTGAGTAGTATACACCCGTTTTCCTGCTCAATTGAGAAGAAACCGTCAGCACCGCATCTCTGGCATTCTTACAGTCGCTAACAAGGGATTCCACAATAGGAGACAAAACCGGGCGCCAATCGCAGGGAATCTCATCCAGCACTGTATCCGGGGACACCGCATCGGTCATCAGTTCTGGTGATATCAAGCCGCTCCATGGGTACTCCCTGGCAGATAAGGGAGCAACAAGAAGCATCAGCGCTGCAAGACTGCGTATCATACAACTTCGCCGTAAAGGGTGAACCCCGTGCATTCTGTAATGCGCACCGGTGCAAGGGTTCCCACCTCAGCGGAACCGCCAGGTATGATGACGGGCTTGTTCTGCGATGTGCGGCCCTGAAGCCGGTCCGGATTATTTTTGCTGGCGCCTTCTACCAGTATTGTCTGTTCTGTTCCAACAAGCGCCTGGTTGCGGGCCACCGCAATGCGATTCACGGCTTCTAACAAGTCATGATTCCGTTCTTCCTTGACGCGCAGGCAGATTTGATTTTCCATTACCGCAGCCACGGTGTCACGCCGCGGTGAATATTGGAACACGAAGGCGTTATCAAACTGAATACGCTCAACGGCTGCTTTGGTTTCCAGATAATCCTCATGCGTTTCGCCGGGGAAACCAACAATGATATCAGTGGTAATTGCCAGATCAGGACGCGCCTCACGCATCGCTTCACACAGCTTCAGATACTTTTCATTCTTGTAGGGGCGGCGCATGAGCTGCAGAATGCGGTCGCTACCACTTTGCATGGGAAAATGAATATGGCTGCACAGCTTGGGAAGGTATGTGTAGGCGTTCACCAAATCCTGGCGGAAGCCGATAGGGTGGGGGCTGGTGAAGCGGATGCGTTCAAGCCCATCCATGTCATTCAGCTTTTCCAGAAGCCTTACAAATGCACCTCGTCCGTTAATGACCGGCTCATCTTTTCCATAGCGGTTGACAATCTGCCCAAGAAGTGTTACTTCCTTCACGCCGCGTTCAACAAGCTCACGGACTTCCTGCAGGATATCTGCCTCCGGCCGGCTGCATTCAGAACCGCGGGTGCTGGGTACAATGCAATAGGAACAGCGCATTTCACAGCCCTGCATAATGGAAACGAAAGCCGTGCAGTTACCGGCGGGGGGAAGGTGGTCACGAATAGCATTCTGGAATCCTTCTTCCTGCTGAGTTGCGCAGATGTGGGCTCCGCGGCGGAGCGGCTCAAACTCCGGCTGCCCCAGTCGGCTTCGAAGCAATCTGTTGCACAGCTTATACACATTGTGGTACTGCTGGGTACCCGTCACAATATCCAGGCGGGGAACATCGCGGAAAAGGGAGGCAGCGCGACTCTGGCACATACACCCCATGAAACCGTACACAACCCAGGGCTTGGCATTCGCGCGTGCGCAGAGAAGCCCCATCTTGCCCAGAGCTTTCAACTCTGCTTTTTCTCGTACAGAACAGGTATTGATGAGGATAACATCCGCCTCCGCTTCATCTTTTGTAAGCTCGTAGCCGCCAGCCAGAAACATACTCGCGACTTGCTCAGAATCGCGCTCATTCATCTGGCATCCATAAGTCTTTATCAGTACACTGGGCATGCCGCTTATGCTAACATACAACTTATCACTTGGAAAGCCGAATTCAAGTCAGATAGGTGTGATTTCACAGATGTATGATTTCCGGTATCAGCAAATCGTGATGTTCAGTCGGAATATGTGGTTCCATTTGCTCTGCAAAGGCGAGTGCCAGAATACGGGCATGAGTGCAGCGGGGCATGTAGCGGTCATAATATCCGCCGCCGTATCCTAACCGTTGCCCAGTATGGGTGAACGCCACGCCTGGGACTATCAGAATATCTATTTCTTCTGGCTGAATCAGCCTCAAATCTGCCCTGGGTGCAAGGATTCCCATGGCTGCGGGTTCTAAATCAGCTTCCGGATGGGTTACTTGGTGAAACACCATCTGCCCATGGGGAAGGCATCTGGGAAATGCAAAACACCATCCCGGGTATTCATCTATTAGCGGCAGCAGATTAACCTCATGGGGCAGGGGCGCATACACCGCTATGCATCCGCTCTTGCCTTGAAGTAACGGTGCCATTCTGCACCTCAGTTCAAAAGAACGCAACTGCGCCTGGTCTGAAGCTGCAGCAACCTTAAGCCTTTGCAGCACCACCCGGCGCAGTTGTTTTTTTGACTCTTTCATTCAATTATTCCGCAGCAGTCGGCGTTCTGCCGAAAAGGGCAAGCATGCGCCCCGTGTTGCCTTTCTCTACCCGGTATGAATAGAACGTCTCGAGGTCAGCTGCTGTATCAAGACCGGAATCTGTAATGTTTTCTGCAGCGATACCCGCAGCCTCAAGCTGGCGACGGATTTCACTGACGATATCCACCTCATAATGGGGAGGACGTATGCAGGGAGAAATAACAGCAATGCAATCAGCTGCTTGTACACCCAGTACTTTGTACATGGCAGTCAGCGTTTCGCCGACGATGTTCTGCTGCGTGCCTTGCTTTCCAGAATGAATCAGAGCGCGGCTTTGCGTCTCCTTGTCGTAAATCCATACGGCAGCACAGTCAGCCACATAAATCCCCAGGCAGCAGTCTGCCTTACCACCGCAGAACAGACCATCGACACCTTCAACCGGATAGGAGCAACCAATATCACCCACCAGGGCTACTTTGTTACCATGAACCTGCTGCGCTCTTCTCAACATCTTCACCGCAATTCCGCCCTGCCGGAGAACCTCTTCATGCATGGGGGTAAGAGCCGCAATGACGGCTGCTCGGTCTGTGGTTGTCGGAACACCTGGAATCCTTGTGATAAAACGTGCAAAGTTCTCAGGATATGCGTTCAGAACATTCAGATAATCAGGAGAATAATTATTCATAAAACAACTCTTGCATCAGGCGTTGGTCTTGCGCGTTGTGGTGCGGCGGGAAATGACTCGGCGGGCGGTGTTCACCGGGGCTGACGTGTCTTCATGGCTCATCATCTGTGCCAGGTCGGCTGCGATATTGTTGCGCATCTGTGCTACCAGACCACGCCCCTGTTCCGTAATGCGAACCATGATTTTCCGGCGGTCAGCAGCAGCTGTATAGCGTTTCAAATGACCAAGTTCCTGAAGTTTGTCAACCATGCCGGTAGCAGCGGCTGTTGAATGCCCCATCATCTTTGCAATGCTGGTCATGGACAGGCATTCCTCTTCAGCAAGGTAAGCAAGAAGGAAGAACTGGGGGAATGAAACCTTACCCTTTGTTAATTCCGGGGAAAGCCTCAGGATGCAACTACGCTGGGAAAATAACACAAAATCTGTGAGATTCTGGACATCCTGCTCGTGCTGGCTTTCACCATTGCTGTATGGACTTCTGCTCATAACTCCTATGTATGGGGGGGTGTTCATCTAGGATATTACGGCTTTCTGAAATTTTTGCAAGCCCAAAAATTCAGCCTTCCCATACCTTTCTCACCAGCACAGAGAATATAGTACCAAAAAAATCAATACAGCACTATATATTGTGATTGCGGTAGCAAAAAAAGTTTTCCAACAGTCTCCGTAGTATAGTTATAAATTACTTTTCAGGGGGTGAAACGCGGAGAATTTCTCTCATTTCCGGGCTGATTAACTTCGCTTCTTCGAGACGCTCAATATGGGCGCGAATGGCATTCCAGATAGTGGCGAATGTCTCCATCTGGCTTTGCACAGCCATGTAATCCTGAACTGTGGGTTCAGGGAGATCAAGCTGAGCCTGGCGTAAACGTCCACACTCATCCTTTAATTGAGACAAGACAGGAAGTGAGGACCGAACAGACTCAGCATCGCGGCATTCATTCAGGCACAACTCAGTGCGGGAAAGAAAATCGAGGATACAGGAAGTCAGGTCAATGTGATTGGAGGGCAGCTCCTGAGCCAGACATGAACAAGAGCAAGCAACAACAAGAGCAATGAAGCGAAGCAATTTCATTGACGCAGGCAGTTATTAATGATGAATCCTGCGTCCCTTACCCCCAATTAACTTGACAGGCGTACCACAAGCAGGGCAATTATAACGCAGAAGGAAAATCGTATGCAGAGCCGTTGCTATGTTATATCCAAGCCCGGGAAGATGATGCGCTGCACGATTTCTCGTGTACTGGCTGAAGGAAAAAATCTTCATGTGGCACACTGGGCAAGTAGCCATGCGGGAAAGAATCAGGAACGGGATACAAGGAACGATAATCAGGCAAATGGCCAGATAATGCAAGGGAATAAGCGGCAGATTGTTGATTGCAGAAAGTACAATCAACGCAGGAATGCTTACCGCCGGAACAATGAGCAGCAAAGTACTCAATGCACTGAAGACTGCCAGAAAAGGATGCGAACTCCTGACAGGACTGTGCAGTATATGGTGGGCGGGTAACACCTTGGACGCAGCCGAGTTTTTCTCCCTCTTTGCATTATGCCTGAAACTGACCTCCGGAGCCTTGCGTTCAATATACAACTCATCGAACTGAACAAATGATGGTGTATTCTGAATATTATCCTCAGTCTCCGCAGCGTCAGAGATAATGGCGTTAAGACGTGCTTCCGTGAGCGTAAAATGCTTCTCAGGGAAGCACGTCTTTGCTAACTCAATGTCGCGCAAAATCTGTTTGACAGAACTTTTCAACAGTTGCTCTTGTGAGGAAATACCACAAAGAGTAAGCGTTTCCTTCTCTTCTGCAGTCAACTTCGCAAACAAATCCTGCTTCATAAATCTTGAATTTATATGGTGATTTTAAACAAGGGCACTCAGCATAGCCTGCAGCTGTGCCACCTTGGTTTCCCACTCAGCAAGGCGGGCTCTTTCCTGGTCCACCACCGCTGCCGGGGCACGATCCACGAAAGACGCATTGCCAAGCTTAGTCTTGCTCTTGGAGATTTCTTTTTCAATCTTCTCCAATTCCTTCGTAATGCGGCTTCTTTCAGCATCCACATCAACAAGACCGTCCAGGGGAAGGAAGAGTTCACCCAGGGGAGTCAACGCTGTGGGCGTGCCCTTAGGAGCCTCGTAATCAGCTGCAATTTCAGCAGACTGGGCACCTGCAAGCAAAGCCAGGCGGGAAGCCAGGTCCGCATCCACAGGAAGCGAAGGCTTCAGCACAAACTTCACCTTGCGGTTCGTGGCCAGATTGTATTCAGCCTTAAGATTACGAGCCTTGTTAGCCGTCTCATACAGAGCCGTTGCCGTAGCACGAGCCTTTGATACCTCCGTAGAGTTCAGACCAGCCAGCAGCGCGTCTGCATTCGGAAGAGTAGTACTCATAAGCGGCATGCCATCCTTGGCAAAACCAAGGCTGGACCACAATTCTTCAGCGATGTGGGGCATGATGGGCGCGAGCAGGGCCAGGTAATGGCGCAGCACTGTGTCCATCGTGAACAGAGTTGCATTCTTGACAGCGGCATCACCGTCACGCAAATCATTCTTCACAGCCTCAAGGAACAGGGCACAGTATTCATTCCAGAAGAAGGAGTACAGAGCCTGCGTGTACGTGTTGAATTCGTACTTGGAAAGTCCGTCTGCCACAGTTGCATGCAGCTCCTTGAGCTTGGAGAGAATGTCGATGTGAACCGCAGTAAACCGGGGAGCCGGTTCCGTGCTGGCTGCACCTTGCATCATGCGGAAACGAGCCGCATTGTAAAGCTTATTGGCGAAATTCTTACCTTCCTCAATCTGCTTTTCGTCAAACTTCACGTCTGTACCGGTAGGTGCAATACGCATCAGACCAAAGCGCAGACCGTCTGCTCCATATTTGGCAATGAGGTCAAGCGGGTCAGGGCTGTTGCCAAGGCTCTTGCTCATCTTACGGCCCTGCAGGTCACGCACAATTGAGGTAAAGAAAACATTACCGAACGGCTTGCCACCGGCAAAGCGGTACCCGGCCATAATCATTCGGGCCACCCAGAAGAAAATGATATCGGGTCCCGTCACCAGGTCGCTGGTGGGGTAGAACTTAGCCAGGCACTCCTCATCCATCGTGGAGAACGGCCACAGCCAACTGCTGAACCAGGTATCCAGGGCATCTTCATCCTGAACCCAGTTTTCCGGATCGGCAGGAGCATCCACGCCTACATAGATATCACCGGCAGCGGCATCGTCGGCATCCAGCTTGGTTGCTTCCTGCAATTCGATTGCCTTTTCCTTGCGGTACCACACCGGAATACGATGCCCCCACCAGAGCTGGCGGGAAATGCACCAGTCCTGAATACCTTCCAGCCAGTGGGCATAGGTCTTACCCCAGTGAGCAGGGCGGAAAACGATATCACCATTTGCGACGGCATCAGCAGCCTCCTTGACGCAGGGGTACTTCAGGAACCACTGCATGCTCAGACGCGGCTCAATCGGCACGTCAGAACGCTGGGAAATACCCACATTGTTCTCATAATCCTCGACCTTTTCAAGCAGCCCCTTGGCCTCAATAAGCTCAATGGATTTATCGCGGGCAACGAAACGATCCAACCCGTGCAGCTCAGGGCAGCCGGGGCAGTTGATATGACCATCAGCTGTGAGTATATCGATGATTTCAAGATTGTTCTTCATACCGACTTCAAAGTCGGTGCGGTCGTGAGCCGGGGTAATCTTAAGTGCACCAGTACCGAAATCAATCTCCACATGCTCATCTGCAATGATGGGGATTTCAGCCTCGCAAAGAGGACGAATCACCGTTTTGCCGATGAGGTGGGCAAAGCGGGGGTCCTTCGGATTAACGGCAACAGCAACGTCTGCCATAATCGTTTCAGGACGCGTCGTAGAAACCAACAACTGACCACTGCCATCTGCCAGCTTGTAGCGGATAGTGTACAGCTTGCTCTTGGAGGGAGTCATGATAACCTCTTCATCAGAAAGAGCAGTGCGAAGCACCGGGTCCCAGTTCACCATGCGGCGACCACGGTAGATAAGACCTTCCTTGAACAGTTCGGTGAAAGCGCGGGCGACTTCAGGAGCAAACACATCATCCATCGTGAAACGCTCGCGGTCCCAGTCACAGGAGCAACCCAACTTCTTGAGCTGCTTGATGATGATACCACCGTGCTTTTCCTTCCAGTCCCAGACCATATCGACGAAAGCCTCACGACCTACGTCGTAGCGCGTACGGGGGGGCGTTTCCTTGGCCAGTTCCTTTTCCACACGGGCCTGAGTTGCAATACCGGCATGGTCAGTACCGGGAAGCCAGAGCACTTCCTTACCTTCCTGGCGGGCGCGGCGTGCCAGAATATCCTGAATTGTATTGTTGAGAACATGCCCCATATGCAGCACACCCGTTACGTTAGGAGGAGGAATGACAATGCTGTAAGCGGGCTTGTCAGATTTGGGGTCGGCATGGAAGCAACCCTCTGAAATCCAGCGGGTTTGCCATTTTTCTTCTACTAAGGTGGGTTCGTAAGCCTTGGGCAATTCAGTCATGACGGGCGAGATTTTACCCCTTTTGCTACCCGATATCAAGTCTTTTCGTAAGGCTGACACATGGCGAAATCTTGACAGTCATCAGTAATTCCTGTATGCTCAACGGCTGTCATGAAGAAGATTTCAAGCATACTTCTTGCAATGCTGCTTGCAGGAAGTTCATTAACGCAGGCCGTGGAGGTGGTTTTATGTGGTGGTGTGGCATTGCGTTCATGGGAAAACCTACGGGGTCCGGCCGCGCATGATAATTGGTGGGCCAACTTTGTGAGAGCTTCCACGGTGTACATTGACCAGACTCTCGCAAAAGATCCGGAAAAGGACATCCTCTGGCTGGTTTACCGTCCGTCTTACCTTACCCGTGGTAAGGAGAACAACATTGATTATATCGCCCGCATCAAGGAGACGGCCGCCAAACGGAAGATTCGCTTCAAGTTTGTGGATTCCGCCGATGATGTGTACAAGGCCATCAATACAGCCGCGAGAAAGAAAACCGACCGCATCACGGGGTTCTATTATTTCGGGCACAGCAACCCCCACGCCTTCATGCTTGATTACAGCAATGCGATTATGGCAGCCTCGAAAGCATGGATTCACGAAAAGGATTTAGCCAAGAAGATCAATGCTTCCATATTCGCGCCAGATGCAGAATGCTGGAGTTATGGTTGTTACACCGGACGCAGCATGAGCAAGTATTGGAAAGATGCCTTCGGCGTTGCTCTCTGGGGGAACCTGGAATCCACCCGCTACCAACCCGTTGGCGAGGGCAAGCTTCCTGCGGGGGCCGGCAAATGGGTTCGCTAATTGATTCCCTGTTTCATTCTATAAACACGAAAGGCGGTGCCGTAAGCACCGCCTTTCGTGCATTATGAAGACTTGCGTTTGCGTGTGACTTTCTTGCTTTTTGACGGAGTCAGCGGCTCAAATGCAATATCACTGGTGCCCGCTGGCCGCACAGCCTGGCTGCTGCAGCCTGCCACAAGTTCCCCGCGCAGAATAGCCTCGGCGATGGGGTCTTCGAGCAGGCGCTCAATCGCACGACGCATAGGACGGGCACCGTACTGCGGGTCATATCCCTTATCAACCAGCATGCTGATAACCTCGGGCGACAACGTGAGCGAAATCTGCTTATCTGCCAGCCGGCGTATGAGTTTCTGAGCTTCGAGAACCACGATTCGCTCCAAATCCGGACGGTCAAGCATACGGAAGACAATGAGTTCGTCAAAGCGGTTGATGAACTCCGGGCGGAAATGCTTTTTGGCAGCCTCGGTAATCTTCTCCTTCATGCTGTCATAATCCGTACTCTCACTATTCATGGCGCCAAAGCCCATGGTGCTCTGCTGGCTTGCCAGACTGGCGCCAACATTGGAAGTCAGGATTATAATCGTGTTGCTGAAATTAACCTTGCGACCAAGGGAATCAGTCATGCAGCCTTCCTCCAGCACTTGCAGCAGAAGGTTCATCACGTCTGGATGTGCTTTTTCAACCTCGTCGAAAAGGATGACGGCATAGGGGCGTCTTCTGACCAGCTCGGTGAGCTGCCCACCTTCATCATGCCCGACGTAGCCTGGAGGAGAACCAATCAGTCGACTGGTGCTGAACTTCTCCATATATTCGCTCATGTCTACCTGAATGAGAGCCTCTGCGGTGCCGAACATAATCTCAGCCAGGTTTCGGGCGAGATAAGTCTTACCCACACCGGTCGGTCCCATGAAGAGGAATGAGCCAATCGGGCGCCGCGGGTCCTTGATATCGGCCCGGCTGCGACGCAGTGCGCGGGAAATGGCAGAGCAGGCAATATCCTGGCCGATAACCTTGCTCTTCAACTCTTCCTCCATGCGCAGAAGCTTTTCCGTTTCCTTCTCTTCCATACGAGCCAGCGGAATACCCGTCCATTTGGAAACAACCGCCATGATATCGTCTTCAGAAACTTCAATGTAATTGGAATCCATCTCATGCTTCCAATGGTCAACCGAATGACCGATTTTCTGCTCAAGCTGGCGGATTTCATCGCGCAGACGAGCTGCATTTTCAAAATCCTGGTTATTCACAGCCTCTGTTTTAGCGGTTTCCAACTGACGGAGATTATCCTGCTCCTGCTTGATATCGGCAGGTCGGGTCATGCGGGCAACACGCAGACGCGACCCGGCTTCGTCCATCAGGTCAATGGCTTTATCCGGGAGGAAACGACCAGTCAGATAGCGTTTTGCCAGGTACGCAGCACTTTCCAGCGCTTTCTGAGTATAATGCACATGGTGGTGCTTTTCATATTGAGGTGCAATACCCTGCAAAATCTGAACCGTATCCTCAGTGGAAGGCTCACCTACCTGAACCTGCTGGAAACGGCGTTCAAAGGCGGCATCCTTTTCAATATGCTTGCGGTATTCATTCAGCGTTGTAGCACCTATAGCCTGCATCTCACCGCGAGAAAGGGCAGGTTTGATGATGTTGGAGGCATCCATGGTCCCCTCCGCAGAGCCGGCGCCAATCAACGTGTGAATTTCATCGATGAAGAGAATGATATTCTTCTCCTTTCGAATTTCATCCATGACTGCCTTCAGGCGTTCTTCAAACTGACCACGGTATTTCGTTCCAGCCACCATCATGGCCATATCCAGGGAAATGATGCGCTTCCCGAGCAGGAATTCCGGCACATCGCCAGAAGCTATCTGCTGCGCAAGTCCTTCCACGATAGCGGTCTTACCCACACCGGCCTCACCCAGCAGAACCGGATTATTCTTCGTACGGCGGCAAAGAATCTGAATCACGCGTTCGAGTTCAGAATGACGCCCGATGACGGGGTCCATCTCTCCAGCGGCAGCCTTTGCAGTCAGATCACGGCCAAATGCGCTTAACGCCGGAGTATTGGAGCGGCTGTTGTAGGAGGTTGTATTGCTGCGGGCAGACTGGTGGTGGAGGAAGGCATTGCTATCTTCCTCTTCCTCCTCCTCATGCCGCTGATGAGGATTGCCGCCATCCATGGAATCTCCGGGGGTAGCAGGTCGTTCATCCACACCGAATCCGGGGTTGATTTCCTCCATTACACCGCGGCGTACAGATTCGTAATTCAAGCCGCTGGCCATCAGGCTGTGCCACGCAAGTCCGTCCTCATCCCGCAACATGGCAAGGAGAAGATGCTCTGTGCCCACATAGGTATGACGCAGCGATTTTGCCTCCTCACCAGCCTGAATCAGCATCTTGCGTACACGGGGCGTATACGGGAGCATGCCATCTGCCGGCGATGAACCGGGAACGATGGATTGCTCAATTTTGCGCGTAAGTCCGGCAATATCAACGCCAGCGTTTTCCATGACACTGATAGCCACGCCCTGACCGAGCTTCAGCAGCCCCAGCAGAACATGCTCTGCGCCAATGTAATTGTGATGAAAGCGGTCAGCCTCGCGCCGGGCGATGTTCATGACCTGCTGAGCCCGGGGGGTAAAGTTATTATTCATACTGTTGTATATGAGAGTTTATGAGGGTTGTTGTTGATGAAATCCCGCACAGCGGTTGCTCTTTCGATGCTGAGCTTAACGCTGTCTTCTTCTTCCGCCAGGGCAGTCCGCGTTGTTTGCTGAAGCAGGAAACACTGCATGGCGTTAATCATATCCGTCACGGAGGACTCCCACTGAATGATACCCAGGAGCGTCCCCAGACGCAGCATTGAGAATCCGTCCCGCATGTCTTTCGTGCTTAAACGGCGGCAATGCGTCAGCACCCCGTAGAAACGCCCGATGGCATCGTGAATGTTCAAGTCCTTATCATGCAGCAACCGGCGGCGCACCTGGCGTTCTCGGTTCACGAGGTGGTCAATGACTTCGGTGAAATTGTCCGATATCTCATCCAGGCTATCTTCCGGACCGGGAATGGAGAACAGAATGAACAGATTGCCAGTATCATCCTGACCATCAGAGAAATACGGAGAAATATTCACATGCAGCTTTTCCAGAGCCTTGGTCACTTGCCCCATCATATTCGCAAAGCTGAGAGCGGGTAAGTGGAGGAGAATGTAAAGCTGAAGTCCATCACCGGCTTCTGAGGGGATGCTGGTCAGGTATCCATTCTGAGTCGTGTAGGCAAAGCTGATTTGCTCACTGAGCTGAGATTCGAACTGGTGAAGGGATTGAACACATTTATCAACATCAAAGCCATCATGGAACGCATGCATGACGAGGTGTTCTTCCTCATTCACCATCAGAATCATATTCTTGCGCTGGGGAATGATGATATGGCACCCATCCTGACGAGCCGCCATACAGGGCGTGAGGAACTTGCGGGTCAGAAGAGCGCGACGCTGACCATAACTCAGCGTGTTCATTTCTGCGCAGAAAGCTGATTTGAAACCACGAATCCCTTTAATGGCAGGAATCAATGAATCCGCCACCGCAGCGCGGCTTTCAGAGGTACTCCATCCCGGAAAAGGGAAGCCCGGGAGATTCCGCACCATGCGGACAATGGAACCAATGACGATTCCATCCGGGTCATTCATTTCAGACAACCAGGCAGGCGGGGTGTTGAGTATAGCGTCAAACTTCATGCATTCTTGTTGGACAGGTCGTTTATCTGATCGCGAAGCATGGCAGCCCGTTCATAATCCTCACGGGAAATTGCCAGCTGGAGTTCCTTCTGAAGCCTGGCTATATGCATGGCAACGGGTTCATCTGCATCGGTTGCAGAAATCTCAGCAGACGGGTCAAGTTCTCTTGCAAAAACAGCATAACAGTCAGAGCAGCCAAGGCGCCCAGTTTTGCGGTAATCCTCAACACTGAAGCCGCACACCGGGCAGCTTGTCAGCATATCGAGCCCGCGCACAGGAGCAGGGGAACTTTCTCCCATTGTAAGCTCCCGCACCAGTTTATCAACGCGATTCTTGAACTCTTCCGGAAAGAATTTCTCAGCAAAAGTAAGAGACTGAGGGTCAAATAAACCTTTATCGCGGGCACAGGCCTCGCACAGGGCAAGTTCCGAAACTTGACCATTCACAATCTGCGTCAGAAACATTGACGCACGCTTGCCGCATATCTGGCACTTTTTCACAGCACAAGCCTACACCTTCAGCCCGCAAATTTCCAGAAATCAGCGTGTCTTTCTGTGTCAGCATCAGAACCAGGCAGAACATTGCAGAGTTGACGCCGCTGTTCAGTCGTGGTAAATTCCTCACGACCATGACGGATTCCCCCAGGCAGAACATCCACCTTATGAGCGACATCCTCGCCAGCCAAGTAGCGGCAGGCGAAGTTGTTGAGCGTCCTGCTTCCGTTGTCAAGGAATTAGTGGAAAACAGCATAGATGCCGGAGCGCGCAGTATTCGTGTTGAAATCCGGAAAGGTGGCATTTCCCTGATTAAAGTATCTGATGATGGCAGTGGCATGAGCAAAGAGGATGCCGCCATCTGCCTGCAACGCCACGCTACCAGCAAACTGATACAGGTGGAAGATTTGTTTGCCATTCAGCACCTGGGATTCCGCGGCGAAGCCTTGCCTAGTATTGCATCCGTTTCCCAGTTGACACTCACAACCCGGCTTGCTTCTGACATTGAAGGCTGGAGTTTATCCTGCGATGGCGGGATTGAAACCCCGATGGTCAGCGCCGGGCGGGCTCCGGGTACAGAAATCAGTGTCAGCAATCTGTTTTTTAACACCCCGGTTCGCCGCAAATTCCTGAAGAGCGAGGAAACGGAAGCGGGACACGTTGAACACCAGGTGCGGCTCCATGCACTGGCCTTTCCGCATATCCGCTTTACTTATGTGCGGGATGGGCAACAGGTCTTTGATGTTTCGGCCACTCATGACCTGCGGTTCCGCATAGCTGATTTTGTGGGTAGAGAAACAGCTGCATCACTGATGCGGATTCGCCCCACAGATGCCCCGGGTGTCAGAATCAGTGGCTATCTGATGCCGCTGTCCGCTGCCAGGAGAAACCGGCGCATGCAATTTGTCTTTCTGAACGGGCGTCCTATCGAGGACCAGATTATCAACCGCGCGGTGAGAGATGGATATGGCGGTTTTCCGCCTGGTCTTCATCCTGCGCTCTTCCTCTACCTGGAGGTGGACCCTTCCTTGGTGGACGTTAATGTACATCCTGCAAAACGCGAAGTGCGATTCCGCAGGCCCTCCGATGTGACGCTCGCGGTGATGGATGCCGTAGCGGCAACGCTGGCGGCTCATGCCCGCGGCGAGTCAGATGCGGAACCCACGCAAAAGCAGACTCCTCCGGCTCCGGAAGCAAAGCCTGAGCCACCTCAGATGAAGAGGGAGGCAAGCAGTGCAACCAGCATAACAGCTCAAGAGCAACAGCCTGTCATCCCCCCCCCGGCACCCCGACCAATCCTGAAGCTTCAGCCGCTTATCACGCCGCGTCAACAGGAGCTGAATCTGCCTCCGGTTGAGCCTCCGGCCGAACAAAAAGCATATACCACACCGACAGAGCCTCCGGTTCATCTACCCAATTTCAGGCACATGGGAATCCTGCAGAATCAATACGTTCTGTTTGAGAACAAGGAAGGTCTGGTCATCATGAACCCCCGTGCGGCCCGGGAGCGCATCATCTTTGAGCGTTTGCAAGCCAGCCACAAGCACCCGCTGGTTTCTCAACGTCTGCTGGTTCCTGAACTTATCGAACTTGATACCCGGGATATGGGACTTGCGCTTGAAATCAAGCCCCAATTAGAGCAGGCCGGGTTCCAGGTATCCCCCTTTGGCAGAAACACATTACGAGTAGAAGCCGTGCCATCCATTCTGCCACTGAGCAAGGTGAGCGACTTCGTGCAAGAACTGCTGCGCACCTTCACCAGTGGAGAAGTGCGCATTAACCGCTCTCGCACGCCTTTCGAACCATTCGCCCGCCAACTGGCACGGCAATACGCCCAGCAGGAGGATATGAGCAGTTACATGCAGAATCCATTACCTGTTCTTGCTGCCTTGCTGGAATGCGAGATTCCATACTGCAGCCCGGGCGGGAAAGCTACTCTTATTCCGTTCACTATGAATGAACTGAATCGCCGATTCCAGAATTCCTGAAGTGAAAGATGATGGACCTAAGGTAACCGACGGAGCAAAGATATAACGGTTACCTGATCACAGTGGGCTGAGTTAGTGTCTATTCCCGTAATGGGGAATCCGGCAATCTTCTTCACTCATGTCAATAATTCTTTGAATCGACGGCTAATCTTGGCTTGCAATTTGCCATGCTAAAGGTATAATATCCGGGCGAAAAACGCATGAAAAAGCTACTTTACATTGCAGGGCTCACGCTTACTCTGGGGAATATATCCCCGGCGCAGGCCCAGGCTATGTATGAGGATGCGATAGATGCCCCCAGCAATGAAGAAATTGCCCATTACCGGGTGCTGGGGCAGGAGTTTCTCAAAACCTCCACAGAGATGTGGTTCCTGCTTTCCTCAATCAGCAGCAGGACGGATGCCGATACTTCTGCTACTCTTTTTGCAGAGTTGCTGACACGCACATTTGAACTGGATAACCAGCTGAGCAACGCCCCCATCGTTCCTTCCGCCGAGGCCGAATGCGCCGGCATGATGGACGGCATGCAGCTTCGGATTCTCGAGGTGCTGGATGAAATCCAATTAGAATTCATCAGCCTGTGCAGAGCGCGTTGCTACGGTTCGTCAAAGCTTCAGAATGCGTTTATCAAAGCCGTTGAAATGGGGCTGTTCCCTGAAGAAACGCTAGAGGACCTTCGCAATCCTGGTCCCCAGTTGAATGATGCAGAGGCTATACAGGAACTCAACCGCATGCAGAAACTGGCGGCGCCGGATCGTTCTGTACTCAACGTTCTGCTCAGCGTTCATAACGAAACAACTGCCACCAAGGCCATACAAGAGTTATTTCGACTTGCGGACCACTTGCAGTCACTAACTCCTGCGGAACACGTCGGCAAGCGGAAATTCGGTCCCAAGGCCCAGGCTCGCGCCAATGAGATTATGGCACCCATAGAAGCGATTCTCTGGGAAATCCGCACAGAAATCGTACGCATTGCAGGCATTCCTGGTTATGAGACGGAAAAGTACGACCGATTTTCCGAATCACTGGATGCCATATTCGAAAACCTGGGAGCAACGCACAGCCCGCTTTTCAATACCGTATTTGATGCTTCCTTCCGCTCTGACCTTGATTCAGCCGTGCAGGAAAGCGTATCAGCTTCACAATAACACACCTCACCACAGATATTCCACTCATGCCTGTTTCTGATTACCTCGTGACTATTGGTCTGGAAGTTCACTGCCAGATTAAGACGGAAACCAAGATGTTCTGCTCCTGCAAAGCAGGTTTCGGCTATGAACCGAACACGAATGTATGTCCCACCTGTCTGGGTATGCCCGGGGCTCTGCCTGTTCTGAACAAATACGCCATTGAGCGCACGATTCTCACCGGTATGATGCTGGGGTGCAGCACGCCGCCTGTTTCCAAGTGGGACCGCAAGAACTATTTCTATGCAGATATGCCCAAGAACTACCAGACAAGCCAGTTGGATCTGCCGCTCTGCATAGGCGGTGAGGTTCCGCTGTATGCCTGGGCATACCCCGCAGATTGCAAGGTCAAGGCAGATGGTGCGGTGGTGCGCACAGTCAAGCTTGATCACATTCATCTGGAAGAAGACGCAGCTAAACTGACCCATTATAACGGATACTCCCTTGTTGACTACAACCGAGGCGGAACTCCGCTCATGGAAATCGTTTCTGCACCTGACCTGACCAGCCCTGAGGAAACATACGCCTATCTCAAGAGTCTCCAGCAGATGATGATTTGCGCCGGCATTTCTGATGCTGATATGGAAAAGGGGCAGATGCGCTGCGACGTGAACGTTTCCTTGCGTCCCAAGGGGCAGAAGGAGCTTGGCGCGAAGATTGAGATGAAGAATATCAACTCTATGTCCGCCGCCCGCCGTGCGCTTATCTATGAAATTCGCCGCCAGGCTGAGGAGCTGGATATGGGGATAGCCCAGGTGCAATCCACCCGCCGCTGGGACGACACCCTGGGTGAGAGCATTGTGATGCGCACCAAGGAAAATGCACACGATTACCGCTACCATACATGCCCTGACCTCATTCCTGTGCATACAGCACCCATTGTGGAAAAGGTAAAGGATGAATTACCTGAACTTCCGGATGCATTGCATGCCCGCCTGCAGAGCAGCTACGGGCTCCCTGTGGCAGATGCCAACACCCTGGTGGGTGACTTCAAGCTCTGCCGTTATTTTGAGGAAGCCGCAGCTGGCAGCAAAGCCCCCCGCAAGGTTGCAAACTGGGTCATCAATAACCTTACCTCCGTTCTGGCTGAGAAAGAACTCAGCATTGATGCATGCCCGCTTGCACCGCAGGCTCTTGCCGGGCTTGTTGACATCATTGAAGATGGGCTCGTTTCTAATAACCAGGCTCGTGAGGTTCTGGAAAAGATGTGGGATTCCGGCATGAGCGCCGCTGCCGCAGCTGATTCCATGGGCTTCAAGAAGACGGATACAAACGCGCTGGATTCCATCGTTGCCCAGGTTCTGGAAGAAAACCCGGATATGGTGGAGATTGTCAAGGGTGGCAATATGAAACTGATTAACGCCCTGACCGGCAAGGTCATGAAAGTCAGCAATCCCAAACCTAATCCCAAGATGGTGACGGAAATCATTCTGGCTAAGCTCGGTCTCTGATTTTGCAGCCGCTCCCATTCAATCGAACAGATACACCCTACCGTTATGAAAGAGTTCCCCACAGTAATGAAGTCCTCCATCATGTCCGGCATTTGTGTGGGCATAGCAGGTTTTGGTTATCTTGCCTCTCGAGATTCCGGCGCAGGTCTTGTGGTAACGCGGGAGATTCTGGGTAGTATTCTCTTCTCCTTTGCGCTGCTGGCCGTGGTCAATTACAAGACCATGCTTTATACCGGAGCTGCTGGTTTCGTGAAGAAGGGGGAACTGGGGCGGCTGGCTCTCATCCTTTTGGGTAACATCATCGGGTGCGGTCTTGTGTCTCTTCTGGCGCGTCTTTCCAGCATGCCGTTACAACAGACGGCCCAGGCATTTCTGGAGGCTCGACTTCAGCTTTCTCCGCTTGAGGGTGGATTCTTATCCATTGGCTGTGGTTTCATTATGACTACTGCTGTTACCTTTGCGAGAAAGGGGAACAACTTGCCGCTCCTGATGGGTGTGCCGCTTTTCATTCTGTGTGGTTTTCCGCACTGTGTAGCAGATATTTTCTATTATCTGACTGCACCGCTGGCATTCTGGCAGTCAAATCTGGCTGATATTCTGATATTCTATGCAGCCATTGTGGCTGGCAATTTTGTAGGGTGCAACTTCTATCGCATAGTCATGGGCTCCAACCCGGAGTAACAGCTTGATATATGTTTCTTCTGTTCGACTGCAACAACTTCTTTGCAAGCTGCGAGCAGGTCTTTCGCCCCGACTGGCGCCGCCGTCCGCTGGTCGTGCTTTCGAACAATGATGGCTGTGTGATTTCACGCAGCGCCGAGGCTAAGGCGGCCGGCATCGCCATGGGCGAGCCTTATTTCAAATGTAAGCTCAGGCTGGAGCAGATGAATGCCGTTGTCTGCTCTGCCAATTTTGCCTTGTACAGTGATTTATCTGACCGGTTCATCTCCATTCTGGAGGAAGAACTCCCGGAAGTGCAGCAATACAGCATTGATGAAGCATTCGCCATTGTTCACCCCGGTGTTGACTGGCACAGTATAGCATGCGCCCTTCGCCGCAAGATTCGCCGGTGGACAGGCATTACTGTCAGCGTAGGGCTGGCGCCTACACGCACCCTCTGCAAGCTGGCCAATGAGACAGCCAAGCACACACCGGAATGCGGCGGGGTTATATCACTGAACAGCCCTGAAGATTGGAGACCGCTGCTGCAACGCACACCGGTGGGGGATATATGGGGCGTTGGCAGACGCTTGCTGCCACGCATGCACGCCTTGGGGATTCGGACGGCAGCCGGGCTGGCCGATTCTGATACAGGCTGGCTGCGCAAGCAATTCGGTGTGCATGGTGAGCGGATGGCGCTGGAGCTGAACGGCATTCCCTGCATTGATGAGGAGCCTCCGGCGCCTCGGTCTCAGATTATGGTTTCCCGCTCACTCAAGGAAGCCGTGACTGAGTTGCCCCAGCTCCGGAAAATTCTGTGCCTATTTGTAGAAAAGGCAGGGCGTATTCTGCGGCAGGAGGGGATGATGGCATGCGAAGTTCAGGTTATCCTGAGAACATCTCGATATGAGGCAGATTCCTCACTTCTCTATGCTAATTCTGCCGGAATCAGACTGAGCGGGTACAGCGATGACAACCGGGTATTTGCAGCAGCCGCCACCCGGTTGCTGGAGGAAATCTACCGCGCAGGGTATCCATACAGAAAAATTGGCGTTTTATTCACGAATCTTCTTCCGGCGGCTGATGTGCCACCGTCATTCGACAACCCGAATCCGGCCCCAAGTGCTTTGATGCACGTGCTGGATAAGCTTCAAAAAGCCGGGCACGATGTTCATTTTGCCAATCGCGCAGCCAAGACTCCGTGGAATCACGCATTCATCTCCCGCCGGTATACAACCAGCTGGGATGATTTACCAGAAGCCCATTAAGGCAAAAGAACGCTGCGGCATTGACACCGCAGCGTTCGCATATCAGACTCTTGTCAGGAATTGCCTTATTCCTCTTCTTCAGCAGGAAGATTCTCCTTGAGGAAATCCAGCAGGTAATCCGGGGTCAGCAACTCGCTGGTCACAACCGGCTCTTTGCCCGGCACGTACAGGGCATTCACCGGCACAGAGCTGCGGTTCAGCTTGCGCATTTCTGCATCAATGGCTGCATTCGGAGCCGTTTTATCTGCACGCAGAAGCACAACACCTGCTTCACTCATAGCGGCATATACCTCATCCGTATAGGCAACCTTCTTGTTAGCCTGGCAGGTGGCGCACCACTTAGCCGTGAAATCGACGTAAACGGGGCTGTCGTTCTCCAGAGCCTCCTGCATGGCAGCCGGGCTCCATTCTTCCCATTCCAACTGGTTTTCCGTGGGGGAATACGGACGCGCCCCCCAGAAACCAGCTGCAGCCAGCGCAAGGGCTACAATAAAACCGATAATGCGCGTACTCAGCGGGCGGAACGGCAGGCACCAGCGACCATAAACCCAGAAAGCGGCGCAGAATACCACCAGGGACATATTCACCCACATCGTGTCGGTGCTTTCGCTGGCAGGCCAGAATGCCAGGTATACGTAGAGCATCCATGCAGCAGCGGCGAAGAGCAGGAAGGAAAGCCCCTGCTTCAGGGATTCCATCCACTCACCCGGCTGGGGCAGAAGGCGCACCAGGCTCGGGAACATGCCCAGCACAATGTACGGGAAGGAAAGACCAAGCGCCATGAAGGTCAGTGCAAGAGTCATCCAGACACCAGGAAGAGCCATGGCGGTCGGCATTGCGGCACCCAGGAAAGGAGCGCTGCAGGGCGTGGCAACAATCGTCACAAAGAAGCCCTGGAAGAATGAGCCCAGCAGACCTTCCTTGCTCTGCACACCCTGACCAGCACCCGTGATGCCGGCGCCGATTTCAAAAACGCCGTACATGCTGAGCCCGAGAACAAGCAGGAGAAGGAGAATAGCGTAGACAATCCAGGGATTCTGCATCCATTCTGCCCAGCTGCGGGTAGAGGAACCGGCATCATTCCAGAGTGTACCCAACCACTGAGTCCACGGCACTTCTGCCAGCGTTCCCAGATTTGAGAATACAATCATGAGGGCTGAGATGATCCAGAAAGAAACCAGAACACCCAGCACAAAAATCATGGAGTGGGTAAATACCTTGCGACGGCTTCCACCACCCATCTGCACAAAGCTCATCACCTTGAGACCGATAACAGGGAATACGCAGGGCATCAGGTTCAGAATCAACCCGCCGATGAAGAGAGAAAGGCAGAGCGCAGCCAGACCTTCCGGCACACCGGCAGATGCTACCGGGGCAGGGGCTGCCATTTCGCAATTCACACTGCAATGCTTATCACCATAAACCAGGACACCCTGGAGTGCGGCAAGGGGCTTGCCAACGGTTGTTTCATCCTTTGCAGGATACATCGGGTCGGTATTATCGTTCCGGGTCAGCTGCAAGGAGTAACTGCCATCTGCATTAGCAGTGAGTTTCTGTTCTGCCGTAGGCGAAATGCTGTTATCAGCCGAGAAGAAATAAGCGGATTCCAAGCCGGCGTCGGCGGTGAAGCTCAGGCTAACCGTATTACCTTGCTGACTGACACTTACCGTGCTGGCTGTGTCCCCAGGCCCGATAGTGAGCTTCTGCTCATCAGCCCAGGCAGGATTTGCCGCAGCATCTCCGGCAGCCAGCTCGAGGGTTGCACTCTGCGTTTCTGGGGGATTGCAGCCTTCATCAGAGCAGGTCTGCGCCGTGGCAGAAAGGGTAAAACTGGCAGCAGCGGGAGCATCGGCAGCAGGGGTTACCTCCCACACGATTACCGGTTTCTCGTAAGTGTAAGCAACACCCAGCACACCTTCGTGCTTATGGGGCACCTGCCAGAACGGGCCTTTCACGGTAAAACCAGCAGGAGCAGTCAATTCAGCGGTCATCGCTTCACCAACGGTACCCGGGTTCTGCCAGTACGCATGCCATGGGGATTCAATGTCAGCCTTAAGAGCCACATAGAACGCTTTCCCTGGTTGGTAGCTCTGCACGCTGGATACAGAACTCACACTCATGGTGGAAGGCGTATCCATCCCGACCATGAAGTCTAAATTAGCCATACTCTGACCACAGCAGGCGAGCAGGGCAAGAACTATACTGCGAATAAGGTTCATGCGCTGATTTTATCACACTTACGCATGTGACTTCAAGCCAACAATTCCAAAAAACGCACCGCTGTTCTGAGAACCGGATGCAGCGGAATACGAAAATCAGCAGCAGAAGCTATCAGTCATCCGCTAGCAAATCGCGCATGGAGGAGAAGAAATCCGCGCATTCGTCTTCCGATGCCGGGGATTTCATGAGTTTATCATAATCAACAAACTCATACATGTGACGGGGTATTTCATGAATAAAGCTGGAAGGCTGACAGCGCTCTTCCTGACCATAACGACTACGTTTGGCACAATACGTCATGGTCAGACGTTCGCGAGCGCGGGTTATACCCACATAGAACAAGCGGCGTTCCTCATCCAGGCTGCCTTCGTCCACAGATCGAGTATGGGGTAATAATCCCTCTTCAACGCCAACGATGTAAACCTGTGGGAATTCAAGTCCCTTGGCTGCGTGCATCGTGATGAGACACACACCGCTCTTGCTCTCGATATCATCCTCGTCCCTACTGTCGTCCAGGCAGATACCTGAAAGGAAATCCGTTAATTTGTGCCCGGGGAGCCAGAACTGGCGCAATGCCACCTTGATATCGTCAATAGCGGATTGCCTGCGCATTTTCTCCTCTTCGGTCTTACAATTCTTTGCGATATATTCCTCATATCCTGTTTCATTCAGGAAATCCTGCAGAATATCAACAAAGGGACGTTCACTGGCAGAAAACTCTGAGCCGTAGCGCGTGACCAGCTCGGTGAACGCCTCTATACTGTTCTGAGAACGGGTGGAGCATTCTGTCAGGAACTCAATATCAACCAGTGTTGCCCAGATGCTCTTCTTATGGTCGCGGCTCCAGTCAATGGCGAATGAGGCCGTTGTGGCAGAAATCCCGCGAGGAGGGGTGTTGAGTACGCGCAACAGATGCAAGTCAGCATCCGGGTTATCCATCATTTGCAGATAACTCAGCAAATCTTTCACTTCACGGCGGTCAAAGAAGCTCTTTGTGCCCACCATCCGGTAGGGAATATGGCGCTCGCGCAATGCCATTTCCAAGGCCCGGCTCTGGGCATTCGCGCGGAAAAGAATGGCAAAGGCTTCCCAAGGCAGACTCTGACGCGCCCGGAACTGTTCAATTTCATCCGCAATGAATTCAGCCTCTTCCTGAGAACCAGGCATAGCCATAAGCCTGACTGGGAATTCTCCATCTTTATTTGTACGCAGGGTTTTATCGCGACGCCCTGCGTTGTGCTTGATGAGCTCATTTGCGCAATCCAGCACCTGACGCGTGCAGCGGTAATTCTCTTCCAATTTGATAACCGTAGGGTTGGGGAAGAAACTCTCGAAATCAAGGATATTGGAAATCTGCGCACCTCGCCAGCCATAAATGGACTGGTCATCATCGCCCACAACGCAAACATTATGTTCGGGACCGACCAGCTGACGCAGCAAACTCATCTGCAAAGAGTTGGTATCCTGAAATTCATCTACGGTGATATACGAGAACCGCTTATTCCACTTTTCATGAATAGTCGGGTAACAACGCAGTAATCGCTCAGTCAGAATGAGCAGGTCATCAAAGTCGACTGCATTCTGAGCCTTCAATTCGCGCATGTAGGCCTTGGCTACTGCGGCAATGAGCGTATCTTCGATGTGTTCCACTTCCAGCCCATTGTTGCGCACGCGGGACATTTCCGCCAGCACCTGCGCTGGTTCAAGTTTTTCCCGGCGGGCTCCATATTCCATAATGAGCCGCTTGAGCAGACCGCTCTGGTCGCTCCCTGTATAGATGGAAAAGTTCTCCTTGTACCCCAGCTTGCCGATATCCTGGCGCAGAATACGCACGCAGAGTGAATGGAAGGTACACACGGTCATCGCCCGCGCAGACTTGCGATCCACCAGCCCGGCCACGCGGTCCGCCATTTCATTGGCGGTTTTATTCGTAAAGGTAAGCGCGAGAATACCGCGCGGATTTGCCCCTTTGGCAATCATGTTGGCAATGCGGCAGGTAACAGTTCGGGTCTTGCCGGTACCAGCGCCCGCAAGAATGAGTACGGGGCCGTTCAGGGTCTGCACCGCTTGTTTCTGAGCGGCATTCAGGCTGTTAATGTCGAATTTTTCTGCCATGGTTCGGGGAGCGGCACGAGGGTAGCAGATTCGCAATGTTTCTGCAAGAATAAAAAGAGCCGGGGAACCAGGTTCCCCATAGCTGTCCAAAAAGCGTTCTAAAGAAAGCCGGGGGAAGAGAAGCAAAACTAAGAAGAAAAAAGAAAACAAAAATGGAGATTGAGTTCTGGGGTGCCAGCTACTAAACTGACGGTGCTAAAAAAAATGAACCAATCT
>JAZRJB010000051.1:0-14144 GCA_045645565.1 Akkermansia sp.
GATGCCAACACCATGATGACCTGGATTCTCCGCATCGTGGGCTGGCTCATGATGTACATGGGTCTCAAGATGATTCTTCGTCCTCTCGAAGTGCTTGCTGACGTGCTACCCATCCTGGGTGACCTCATCGGCATCGGCACCGGCATTGTGGCCTTCCTCATCGCTACTCCCGTGGCGCTCATCACCATCGGCATCGCATGGCTGTTCTATCGCCCGCTCCTGGGTATTGTGCTGCTGGCCGCCGCAGGTGGTCTGATCTTCATGCTCATCAAGAAGAAGAAGGCCGCCAAGGCCGCCAAGGCCGCTGAGGCTCCCGCTGAAGAGGCTCCTGCTGAATCTGCTGAGTAATTACCACAGCTGAAATCGTAACTACGCGGGGTGCTGCGGCACCCCGCATTTTCCCGTATAAGAACCAAGCAAATCAATCGCCATGTCTGCCAAAACCACATCACTTTCCCTGCTTCTGACAGGCATGGCGTTTCTTTGCGCCTCCTGTTCTCCTGTATCTGTCACCAGGCAGGACATAGTTGTTGCGTCAGCAACAGCATCAACGGAGCACAATCACTATCTCAACCGCCTCAGCGAAGAACTGGCCGGGCGCTACCTCGGTACTCCTCATTGGCCCACACTCAAGACCTACCTGTCCAACATGCGCAGCACCGGCAACGCGACCTGGACAGACCGCTACGGCAACAGCCTGTTGGAATACAGTCTTCTCGAATTACCGGGCTGTGATGCCCAATTAGTACACCTGATGCTTCTGGCAGGAGTTGATCCGAACCTGGCCGAGCGTTCCACAAATCTTACCCCCCTGCACCGTGCCGCAAATGCCAACGATTACCGTATGGCCCTGCGTCTGATTGCTTTCGGTGCCAGGACAGATGCACAGGATAAACTGAACCGCACCCCGGCAGACTTGACCAGGCATCCGCAACTGCGCCGTTTATTGATAAACAAGCAGCCGATTGAACTGCTGAGTGAGGCTTCCCTCAATACCTGGAAAAAGGCATGCGGCGGTGATGCAGCTGCCATGTTTGAAATGGCAGAATATTACAATGCAGCAAGTGGCCTGCATTGTGCCGATATGAGCAAGTGGACGAAAAAGGAACAAGACAGTCCTAATGAACAGGAAAGCGTTGCATGGCTGGAGCAGGCAGCATTGCTCGGCCATAAAGAAGCTCAATCGGAACTCGTAAATCGCAAGTTTCAAGCTGGCTTACAGCCGGTACTCAGAGCCCCGGAAGAACTCGGCGACTGCACCCTGACGCTGACCGGGCGTCAAAAAGGATGCAGCAAAGACAAAACATACAGGATGGGGCAAGGTACAGCCATGCCCAAGTTGAAGGTTTTCACATGGAAGCCCCAGGGGCGCCTGGCCGAAATATCATTTGACGGCGTTGGTGAACATTGCGCCATACATTTCAACGGCACCATGCTGCTCTCAAAGCACATAGGCAACACCTATACATTCCGCGTACACGGCGAAATGAAAGGATTTGAAGGTGAATCAAGAAAGGATTTCACCGCCACTCCCAGCAGCATCACCATCACACTGAACCCGGAAGAATAGTCATGCTCGTATACGTTAACGACAAACCCGTTACCATCTTTACCGGGGCAACTGCGCTGGATGCCTTGCGCCGCTACTGCACGGACACCGGCACGCCTCTTCATGAAGGCAATTTGTACGATGCCTGGGGCAATGTGATTGCCTCTGACAGCCCCATGTGCGACGGCCGCCACATCTTTACCAAATCCCCCCGCTGATTCTCACAACTACAACCCATCGGACTCATGAAAAAATCCTGTTTACTTTCTCTCCTTGCCCTGCTAGGCTCTGCCTTTGGCGAGCAAGTCACCATTCTGGGCATCAACGACATGCACGCCAATATCGATGGCATGCCCCAGCTGGCCACCTGCGTGAAGCAGGAGCAGCTGAATGACCCCGGCCTGTTGCTCATGGCCGCAGGCGACAGCCGCACCGGCAATCCCTATGTGGACAACGGCAACCGCCCCGGTATCCCCATGGTTACCCTCATGAACCACGTGGGCTTCGACCTCTCCACCTTCGGCAACCACGAGTTCGACTCCGGCACCGCTGCACTCCGCGACTATGTCAACGCTGCCGAGTTCGATTTCATCTGCGCCAATGTATTCACCACCGATACCCAGGGCATCAATGTAAAGCCCTACAAGATTTTTGAACGCAACGGCGTGCGAATCGGCGTGCTGGGTCTGGTTCAGGTCGGCGAGACCGGGATTCCCGATGCCCACCCCGACAAATGCAAGGGGCTGCAATTTGCTTCACCCTTTGATACCGCCGCCTGCTACAAGCACCTCCGAGCCTTCTGCGATGTACTCATCGTACTCACCCACCTGGGCTTCGAGGACGATGTGAAGCTGGCTCAGATGTTCCCCGAGGCCGATGCCATCATCGGCGGCCACAGCCACACCCGCGTGGAGAAGGAGCATCTGGTGAACGGCGTCCTCGTCACTCAGTCTGAGAATAAGCTTAAGTTCGTGACCCGCCTCATTTTCGATGTGGAGAACGGCAAGGTAGTCAGCAAAAAGGCTGAGCTCCTCCCCCTGTCCGACCTGCCTGCAGATGCCGCCACTGCAGAACTCGTGGAGAAAACCAAGTCCCTTCCCTTCTTCAAGCGCCAGCTCACCACGGTGAAGCGCAAGATTACCAGCCGCGAGAGCCTGGGCTGCATGATGGCCGATGCCATCAGCGTGCGTGCCGTCACCGATATTGCTATCGTGAACATCGGCGGGGTGCGCTTGGATGACTTCCCCGCTGGCCCCCTTACTGTGGCTGATGTCTACCGTCTGGCCCCCTTCGGTAATGCCATTATCCGCGCCACACTGACCGGCAAGGAACTCATTGCCCTGATTGAGAGTATACCCCAGGCCGACCACTACGGAGCTCCCTGTGTCTCCGGCATGACCTACAAGTGCGTGAAGCCCTCTGCTGAGCTCAAGCCCATGCGAGTGACGGAGGCGAAACTGGCAGACGGCACACCTATCGACCCCGAAGCCCGCTACACCGTGGCCTATAATTCCTACATTGCCTCTGTCGCGCCGGCCAAGCCGGCAGATGCAGGCATCGCCATCGACAGCGATGGCGCCGAATGCCTCATACGCTTCCTGGAAAAGAAGGCAGAGGTGGATTACGAAGGCGTTTCCCGTATTGATGTAACCATTAAAGACTAACCTGTAACCATTCTTCAACACGATGAAAAAGTCTATTTTCCTTTCACTTCTGAGTCTACTGGGCTCAGCCTTTGCTGAGCAGATTACCATCCTTGGCATCAATGATATGCATGCCAATATTGATGGAGTTCCCCGCTTGACCACATGCGTGCGCCAGGAGCGGGAAAAAGCTCCGCATCTGCTCCTGCTCTCTGCCGGTGATAACCGCACCGGTAACCCGTATGTGGACTGCGGCGACCATCCCGGAGCGGAGATGATTAAGCTCATGAACCACATCGGCTTCGATTTGTCTGCCCTGGGTAATCATGAGTTCGATGCCGGTTCCGCGGCCCTCGCCTACTACATTGATGCAGCAGACTTTGATTTTGTAAGCGCCAATGTGTTCCCCTCAGACAAGCACGGAATTCAGCTCAAGCCGTACAAAATTTTCGAGCGCAACGGCGTGCGTATCGGCGTGCTGGGGCTGCTGCAGGTGGATGCCACAGGACGCCCGGATGCCCACCCGGACATGTGTAAAGGTATCGGCTTCCTGAATCCGCTGGAAGTAGCAACTCAATTCCGCTATCTGCGCAGCCAGTGTGATATCCTCATCCTGCTGACCCACCTGGGCTACGAAACAGATATTGAACTTGCTCGCCTCTTCCCCGAGGCAGATGCAATTATCGGTGGGCAAAGCCACACAAAAGTAGAAAACGGGCATACAGAGAATGGTGTGCTTATTACTCAGACTCAGAACAAGCTTAAGTACCTGACCCGCCTTACCCTGGAGGTGGAAAACGGCAAAGTGGTCAGCAAGAAGGCAGAGCTTCTGCCGCTGGGTTCCTACGAAGCCGATGCCGAGACAGCTGCCAAGGTGGAACAGATAAAAGCGCAGCCCTTCTTCAAGCGGGTGCTCACTGCCGTGAAACGCGACATACCCCGCCGCGAGAGTCTCGGGTGTATGATGGCTGATTCCATCCGCAGCTGTGCCAGCACAGATATCGCCATTGTGAACATGGGAGGTGTGCGTCTGGATAACTTCGCTGCAGGTCCTCTCTCTGTGGCAGATGTCTACAGTCTCGACCCCTTCGGTAATGATATCGTCCGCATGACTGTCACCGGTCAGGAGCTCGTCCGGGTGCTGGAGAACATCACCATAAATGATGACCATGGCGCTCCCTGTGTATCCGGCATGCGTTACAAGGCCATCTACCCCTGCGCAAATGGGATGCACATCACGGAAGCCACGCTGGAGGATGGCACCCCCATTCAGCCGGATGCCCGTTACACACTGGCTATCAATTCATACCTTTGCGCGACCACTAAGGATATGCCCGCTGACCCGGGCGAATCGCAAAAGACGGACGGTGCAGCTTGCATGATTAAATTCCTTGAATCCAGGGACGAAATCGACTACGCCGAAGTCTCCCGAGTGGAAACAACTAAAGAATAACGCAAACTTTCACCCTAACCACATAACACCATGAACAAATACACCTATATCGCACTGGCGCTCGCCCCCATGGCTTGCATGACTGTTCAGGCTTCCCCGGAAGTAACTGCCCAGGATACCATTAAAGCCGCTGTTACCCAGCTGAGTACCCAGCTCAGCGGTGCACAGGATAAGGACCTGCCCACCATCGTGTCGGAAATCGCTTCCGTACTTTCCAGCTGCACCCCCGGCATTCTGCAGTCTCTTGAGCCGCTGACCAACGAACAGCGCACGGCAGTTGTTTCCTCCCTCATGGCGAGCGAGGAGATGAATGCCCTTGCCATGGCCGCAGCCCCGCTGGCAGAAGGTAAGGCAGCCGCCGAGGTCATGCCCGCTGTTTCCGGCGAGGGCGACCCCATGGCCCTTGTTGCAACCCTTTCTTCCAAGACCAAGATTGAGACCGTTGACATCGTTGCCAACCTGCTCAAGATTGGTATTGCCCTGGGGCTTGACTCCCCCGAATTGCTGGAGTCCTTCATGGGCTCCGAGGCAGAGGGAGAACCCTGCGGCGAGTAAGCCACGCCACCCGGGTACCGCCTGATTCCAGGAGTCTCAGGCGGTACCCGATTAACTCTCATTCTGCTCAGATTTCAAGAAATGGCTAAGAAGCAAGCAAAGAAAACAGAAGAGCCAGAGATGACCACCATGCAATTTATTTGGTTTTATATCAAGGAAATTGCCGGTGCTCTGGCCCTGATTGGATTCGGCTGCGCACTCTATTATTTTGCCGACGATATTTCCGCGTGGTTCGGTGATATGGTGCAGAGCGCATTTAATGAGCTGCTCCGCCTGATGGGCTACGAATCCCCCACCTGATTTTCACCCGTTCTGAACCATCCAGCCATGCTCCACAAGGCCATCATTCCATCGCTCCTGCTTGCGCCCCAGCTTCTGTGGGCAGCCCAGCCTGCTGCCTCCATGTCAGGCCGGTGCATCAGCTTCAATATGGAAGAAGTCCATGTAGCCCGTACAGAGCAGAACTGCCCTGCTACAGGTCCTTGGTACCTGCTCTCCAATATCACGGATTTTGCGTTGGATTTCCCTGATGATGATTCCTTCACAGCCTCGGCCAGATACTGCCCGAATACCTGGACAGACGTTACCGTCACCTACGAGGCAACGCCCGGCAAGCTGGTAGTGCAGAGCAAGGATTTCCGGGTGGATGTTTCGCTCCACTTCACCGACGAGCAGAAAGGCACTGCAGACATTGCCTGGCATGAAGCCGGCGACACCCGGCATTTCCCGAATGTTCCCTTTACCCTGCGCCCGGAAACGGACAATGAGGCACACGTGCATTTACCGATGGAGCAAATCGGGATGGATCCGAACATGTGGGACGATGGATTAGCTGAAATCCTGCAGGAGCTCGAAAAAGCCAGATACAAGGGCTCAGCAAGAACATACCAGAAACGCCTGGTATCCCTGCTGCCGATGATTATGATGTCATATGATGCCTCTTTCACAGCACCTGAGTACAAGGGTAACACGGCACTTCACTACGCCTGCGCACTCAGCCATGTAAAGCTCGTCCAGTGGCTGGTGGATCACGGCGCAGATTTACAGGTATCAACCGATAAAGGCGCCAGTATCGATTCCTGCATCGGCGGTAAAAACGCTACTGAAATCAGGAGCATTCTGCAAAAGGCCCGGGCATGGCGCGATGCGCCCTACCAGGGAGAGGAGATTGATGACGAGGAGGCTCGCGAAGCCTCCGCTTATCTTGATGTCGCTTTCAGCGGGTATGAACTGGAATCCCCCGATTTCATCATCCCTATAAAGGAAGAGAAAGCCGAAGCCTGCGCAAGGCTGGTATACCGCTATGTCAAGTCGGGCAACGGCCTGCTCTCCCTTGGAATATGCACCACCGATACCCCGGGAGAGCTGCTTATCCGGGTGCTGAACGCCAAGATGAGCGAGGAGATGTTTGTGGAGCGCCTGCTCAGCGAGCTGAAACAGCGCCGCAGGAAGATGCAGGTGGTGCGCCGCACGGAAGGCCTTGCGCTGGCCTTGCTGCCGCACATGATTCTGCACCGCGAGGAAGAGGGCATGCCCTATGACGGAGCATCGCCCCTGTACCGCGCAGCAAAGGAAGGAAACGTGGAGCTCTTCCAATGGCTGCTGGAGCACAGCGCAGACCGCCGCATCACCAATGAACAGGGTGAAGAATGCGAACTGCCGGCAAACGCACCCAATGCAGAAGCCATCCGTTCCCTGCCCTTCGAGCGCACGCCTGTCACCATCGCCCCGGCAGATGTAGCGGGCAAGACATTCACGTTCTCCGCGCCCGGTCTTGAATTACCGTTCAAGTACCAATGGACGAAGATGAACACCGAAGCCGAAGGCGCCATCACGCCAAAGAAAGACTGGTGCGTCATCGTTCTCCAATACAACCGCACCGGCAACAACACGGCAAAGATTGTACGCAAGGCCGAATGGGCACCCGGCGGGTACAAAGCCACCGGCTGGGCTAAACGTGAGTTCGACCTGCGTTTCACCTCACCGGAAGAAGGCACAGCCACTTGCACCGATAGTGCAAAAAACGATGCC
Source organism: Akkermansia sp. (assembly GCA_045645565.1). Classification (GTDB taxonomy): domain Bacteria; phylum Verrucomicrobiota; class Verrucomicrobiia; order Verrucomicrobiales; family Akkermansiaceae; genus Akkermansia. Next base: position 7,232 of record JAZRJB010000051.1, read on the forward strand.
ACCAGTACATACAACGGAACATTTACGTTAAAATAACCCCCTCCTCCGTTTTATCGCGATATGAAAGCAACTCTTTCCCTTCTTGTTCTGCTGGCTTCTACCTGTTCAGCACTGGCTGCGCAGCCCGCTCCTGTTTCCTTGGCGGGTAAACTGGTTGTTCTGAACTTTCACAATGCTCAGGAAGCAAGCACGGAACGAGGCGAACAACCTCAGGCATGGAAGGAAAGCACTTCCACCTCCATGATGCTGCAGTTCCCCGCCGGCGGAGGTAATTCATACAGCTACCAGCTGGATGAATCAACTCCCGATTGCCCCTGGCCTCCGGTTCAGGTGACCTACATGCCGGAGGATGGAAATATCCATATCACCGGCAATGATATGCATGTGCTGGTACAGCTCAGCTTCGAGTCCGCTGAAAAGGGGACAGCCGATATCGAATGGCATGACGAAGCCGGAACATGGTATGCACGCGGTGCAGATTTCTCTGTAAGCCCCACCAAATCTACCGCCGGCATCATCACGATGCCGCAGCCAGAGGAGCAAGACGGAGCTGTTCAAACCGTGGACGACGGACTGGGTGAATTAGTGCGAAAGCTGGAAAACACTCAATACAAGACAGCCGTGGAGCGCCTGTACCAGAAGCGTCTGCTCACCCTTCTGCCCCAGATTATGGAGGGTGCCCCTATTGATACCAGCATCGCCAATGCCAACGGCACCACGGCCCTGCACAATGCCTGCGGTCTCAGCCATGTGGAAATTGTCCGCTGGCTGGTGGAGCACGGTGCCGACATCAACGCCAAAACGGCCAAAGGCGCCAGCGTGGAAACCTGCGTAGGTGGACCGAATGCCAAGGCAATCCGCGCGATTCTCAAAAATGCCCGTAATTGTCAAAAATGAATATAATATCAACCATACAGCCTGCCCGGTTCCTTGCCTCCTGCAAGACTGTGCACGGCTCGCAACATTCTCACTAAACCAACATTTACATTAAACATCAAACTATTATATGAAGAAAGCATCCATTCTGACCATACTTCCCATGCTGCTGTTCTGCGCCGGAATCGGCAGTGCAGCCGAAAAGGCTCCGCAGCGCGACCTTGGCTATACGGAGTATTACCTTAAGGAGTTCGAAGCCGAAGTGAAGCGCGCCGGGGGTAACGCGAACACCATGTTCCGCAACAAGAATGAGGCCCTCAGCCGTATCCAGTCGCTCATGAAGGCCTACCCGAATGACCCCGCAGTGAAGGCTCTCTACGATCGCGCCCGCGCCGCCCTCATGATGAGCAAGGGTGATTATCAGCAGATTACCCCTGCCATGGTGGCTTACCTTAACAATGAGAGGGAGCTGCGCGAGAAATACGCCAAACTCAGCGCTGATAAATGGCAGCAGCTGCAGCAGGGTCGAGAGCTTCTTACCAAGGTCTTCCCCTCCGTAGATCCGCTCAAGAACACCATTGAGAATGACCCGACCAATAAAACCATTGTGCTGCCGGATGTCAAGTACCCGGACAACCAGTTCGTCGGTGCTTCCGGCGAATATGTTGTGGTTGGTAAACCCTCTACAGGTTTCTACTTCGTCAACATCGGCGGCCGCGAATGGCTGGGGCCGTATGAAGCCATCAAGCGATTCCGCCGCGAGGTTGATGGCTCGCTGGGAGATAGCCTTAATATCACCGTGCTGGGTAAGATTACAGGTCCGGCTATGGAGATTCCCGGTAATCGGCGCATGAATCTGGTCTGGGGCTGGGTGGTGGAGCCGGAGGCTCTCTACATCGATGGACGCATTGTGGCCACATTCGACCCGAACCACGACAAGAGCGGCTCCTTCATCGAAGAAGAAAAGGTTGCCGGTATCAAGGAAGGTTGGTACACAGAAAAGGATGTGCCGCAGAACGCCACTCCCGAGCGTCTGATGGAGATCTTCCTTGCCTCTATTAAGGAGAAGAACTATGACCTGTACCTGAAGTGCATCAACCCCGAGCGCTATGCTACAGAAACGGCTGAATCCCTGCTGCGTTACCACTGGGACCTGCATCAGCAGCGTCTGCACGGAGAATATGTGCACGCCACCTTCAGCAACACCAAGATTACTGTGGCGAAGGGTCACGATGATAAGAACGACCTCGAAAACTTCTTCCTGGATGACAACCAGCGCGACCATCTGATTAAGATGCAGGGGGAAAAGGTTGAGCACGCCACCGTGCAAAGCCAGGCCTTTGATGCCAATGGCAAGCAGGTCGGCAGCAAAAACACCCACAAGCTCATCCGCAAGGGAGGCGACAAGGGTCGCTGGTATGTTGATGACTACGAAATCCGCTTCTGATGCTATTACTTAATCAACCTCGTTTATGAAACGGTCTTTCATACAACAACTTCTACTACCCCTTGCTGGCATTGGCCTACTTTCGGTGCCTTGCCTGCAAGCTGCAGAGGAGGGTTTTGTCTTCACGGAAGAGGATAAGCGCAAGCTCAAAAAATAACAGATAAATTCACATATAAACACTAACATGAAACACAAATTACTATTTTCTATTTTGTCGCTCTGCGGATTGATTCTCAGTCCGCAGCTCATGGCACAGGGCAATTCTGAAGGCTTCGTCTTCACGGAAGAGGAAGTAGACGAGGAAGCCGAGCTCAATGCAGTTCTCACCAACGGCACCAAGTATGAGCAGGCCTGCATGCGTGAATACAACACCATTGTGGAAACCCTGAATAATTGCTACAAGGGCATCATCGCCATTGATGACCCTGTGGAATGCACGAAGCATCCGGACCCGTCCAGCGTATGCGTCTCCTACTATAATCAGTTGATGGGGAAATATGACTTTGACTATAGTGGTAGAAAATTTCTGAATGGTGTGCTGAACCGCAGCAACCTGACGAAAGCCCGCCCGGCCATGACCTCCAAAGAGTACACCAATTGCGAGGCCATTATCTCGCGTTGTGAACTGGTTATGAAATGGTTTACCGGGCCTTTCAGAAACGCCTGTATGGGCTATAATCACGACTTAATGAAGAAACTCCAGCGGATAGCTCGTTTCCAGGAGTACATCAAGGATGAAAGTACGAAGCGAGCCAGCGATGCACTGTATCACCTGTACAAGACCTACGATGATGCGCTTCTTGAAGAGCGTCTGCACACCCTCGTGGTCACATTCCGTAATAACGATGAGGCCAACTCCAGAGCTTTCTTCAACCATTTCCACAACACCATCAGCTCATCTGAGCGCGACAGCTGGCTTTGCTACATGGTGCTCGGCGGATGTGCCTATTCCCGATACAGAGGTCCGGAATACGGTGTTCAGAACATCAGCACAAGCGAAGCTCCCTGGAAATATCTCGATATCCGAGGCGGCAGGGTTCTCATGACCTCCACCTCCTACGCCGCAGAGCTGTCCTGCTACATGGCTATGCTGGAGACCTGGTCACCCAGCGAACTTGATACACTCAAAAATCTCGCTATTGCCAACCAGACAGAGACACAGGACGCAGCAAGATCCATGGAGAAGATGATTGAGGAGACAGAAAAACATACCCCCCAGCCTGATAATAATTTCAAGGAAGTCGTGTATAACACCGGCTCATTGGCTATCTCCTGGCTGGATGCCATGATAGAGCCCATGGCAGATATAAATGAGTTTCTGGAGAAGGAAAGCGAATACAAACGTGATAAGCTGATGCATTCCGACCGCAGGAAGTTATTAGAATCCTACCAGCGCCGAGTGGAAACAGCCAACAAGAAGCTGGATGCCATGTATGAGTTTGCAGCAGGGAAAATCCCCGCTTCAGACCCGCTTCGTCGCTCGAACTGATAAGCTTACAAGCCCTTATTATTAATAAAATGAGTAAACTTATCAAAGCAGCTCTGCTCACTGGTGCAGCATTGCTTGTCACCTCATGTGAGATTTACCCGAACGGGTACACCTCCGTTTCGTATAGCACCAACGGGTACAGTTCCTCTGTATCCTGGACCGCCGCCAGCTACGATGCCAACGGCTTCCCCATCTATGGTTACTCTTATGGGCGTCCCGTATACGGTTATACCGTATCGGGTGCTCCCATCTTCTCCATCAACCTGCTGTACGCCGGTTGCTACGTGCCGAGCTGGAAACCTGCCCCCTGGTGCACTCACCACCACCATTACCCGACCGGCTGCCACCATGCCGCCAGGCCGCCCAAGTATGACCACGGCCACAAGCCCCATGTGCGCCCGTCTATGCACGCGCCCATTCACAAGAATCCGCAGAGCGTGCTGGGTAAGCCCGGTCACCACGGCAAGCCCGGTCACCACGGCAAGCCTGACCATCACGCCAAGCCCCGCCCTGCCGACAAACCGAACCATATCGGCAAGCCGATAGCCCGTCCGGACACAATCCAACGCCCCTCGATTCAGCACTCGAAGCCCACGGTAACCCGCCCGAGCACAATCCAGCGTTCCGAGGCTCAGCAGTCGCGCCATTCTGAAAACCGTCCGGGTACATCACGTCGCAGACACTGACACGCCCCTCATACCTGTCCGATACTGACTTTTAATCATTAATCAAAGAATATGAAGAAACTGACTAATATCTTTATGGCAACCGCGCTTGCCGCGACCTTCAGCTCCTGCGAAGTGATGCTGGCAGATCTGAATAATTACGATATCTTCGGGCCACCCACGCCCACAACGATTCAGACCGGCACCAATGCCGCCCAGACCAGCTTCACGAACGGCGTACAGTGGCAGCCTGCCCACTATGATTCCAACGGTATTGCCATTTATGGCTATGCCGATGGTCGCCCCGTGTACGGCTACACCAAGCAGGGCTCCCTCATCTACCAGGTGAATCACCTGTACTCCGGCTGCTATGTACCCAGCTGGGGCACGGGTGCCGCCTATCCGTACGGGGTAGTTCGCAGCAGCGCCTCTCCCTTCTGATGCGCATCACTTCATCCGGCGCCTTATCAGGAAACCGCTATGTCTCGTCTGAAAACACATCTTTTCATACTGGGCAGCATGGTGCTGACAAGCTGCAGCACCATGCCGGTTGCTGAACTGGCGCCGGAGAGTGTGGCGGGGCGCATCATCCGGCTGGATGACCGCCGCGCGCAGATTTGCGAATGCCCGATGGGCAGCGCAGATTGGTCGGCGTGGCAGAGTTTCAGGTATGGAAGCGTGCTTGATATTCCCTTCGACACCAACAACCAGTACAGGCGCACGCAGCCTGTCGGCGAGACAAGCTGCATGACTTACAGAAAGACAGGCGCAAACACGGGAGAGATTCGTTTCGAGTCAGCGGAAATGGCTCACACCTGTTACCTGAACTTCGACACTCCGACCTCTGGTACGGCTACAAAAGAAGGCTATGGAGCGGATAATGATTACAAACAACGCAATATTCAATTCCAGATAAAATGAAGAAGTTTTTCTACACTGCCACACTGACCGCCCTTATTGCGGCCTGCACCCCGGTAACCATGCCTGAAACAGCTTCCCCCGTGGTTCCGGCTCCGGGTGCAGTGAAAACCATCGGGTACGATGCTTATAACGCCCCAGCCACGGCATACCTGAAGGAGATGCTGGGCAAGACCTCCAAGGCGGTGCTCAGCATCAATGACAAGGAGCTCCCCCTCTCCTCAGCTGAGACGGCAGGACTGCTTGCTCTGCTGGACGGTGTCAAATCCGCCGCGCCCCGCTGCGCACCGGCAGATTGCTTTTACCTGAACCTGTACGATGCGGAAGGCAAGTGGCTGATGTCGCAGCCGGTTCAGAAGACGCCGGAGGGCATCGTACTGCTGTACCTGAAGCTGCAGGGCAATAATGCAGCAGCCCCGCTGCAGACCTGGTGGCAGGGTATAAGCAATCGCTTGGGTCTCTAACCTTTCAACAGGATGGCTAAGGACGCAGAAAAAGACGGGTGCGCCGTGAAGGCCGGCAAAGGCTGCCTGGGCTTTTTCCTGGGACCAGCCATGCTGGTGATGGCTGTATACCTCTTGTTCAACAACGAAGGAGACTACCTCAACACGGCACAGGCTCTGGATGAGTTGCAACCCCTCGTGCAGCAGGTGGAGAACACGGCAACTCCCGATGCTGCCCTGGAGGGTAAACCGGTGCATCTGAGTGGCACGGCCACCACCGGAGATGTGCTGGTTGATGAGGCCTACGGGGTTCAGGCCCAGGGCATCATGCTTCGCCGCAATGTGCAGTACGCGCAATGGGTAGAGAAAAAGAAAAAGCGTATCGGCGACGATAAGAAGCCGTCTTACATGACCGATACGGAATACAGGCGCAGCCGCGATGACGAGTGGATATACAGTTATCACCTGGCCTGGGTGAACGAGCCCATCAATTCCGCGACCTTTCACCACGAAGAATACAGAAGCGCAAACTACACCCACTATAAGGCGGATACGCAGGAGCAATGGGCAACAGATGTACAGGTAGGCAGCTACAAACTGACGAAGAGCCAGATCAGCCGCATTACCAGCGATGGTAAAAGAGTGACCCCGCAACTGGTACCGGAGACGCTCAAGAAGCATGCCATGCTCCATGGGGAGTACCTGTTCATCGGCCGGGCACCGGAGGGTAGTTCCTATTATCCGCTGAACCCGGAGGAGCCCAGTGTGGGAGATGTGCGCATTTCCTGGCGCCAGACAAGTCCGCAGCGGCCGGTCAGCCTGGTCGCCGTTCAGAAAGGTAATAGTTTTGAGCCCTACACCGCAACCAACGGTGCCGTCGTTGACTTATTCTATGCCGATACGCTGGGACTCCCCCAGTGCTTTGAGGAAGCCCGGACCACCAACACCATGAACTTATGGATGGTGCGCATGGGCGGATGGCTGATGTTCTGGGGTGCCTTTGCCTGTATGCTGAAACCTCTGGCCAGCATGGTTCCTGTGTGCCGCAAGCTGGCAGAAGACGGTGCTGTGGTCA
>JAZRJB010000052.1:0-6430 GCA_045645565.1 Akkermansia sp.
CTCAAACTTTGGGACACGTGTGCGCAAAATCACCGCGTTAGTGGCTATTTGCTTGATTTTACATTGACCGTGTTATATATTGTAAAAAGTGTGGAGCCGTTCTGCACGTTATTCAAGTACACGGGTGCGAACGATTGCTCCTTGCTGGAATGTCATAAAATTTTCATCCTCAACATCTACGAAAACACATGAAACGCTCTCTCCTTCTCTTGTTGATAACCTCCACTGCGCTACACGCAGAGGATTATGCATTCATCGCACGCAGTACATCCCTTACTGGCTCTGTAAGCGGCTACGATAATGTGACAGCTGACTCCATATCTGCTGGTTTTAATGGTGCGGTCGGTACAATTAAAGCCAATAATGAGTTCAGCATCGAAAATAATGTCAATGTTTCACTGACAAACTGCAACGACACAAGCAAGGGAGGTTTGTTCTACCTGACGACCAGTACTTACACCAACCCTCAGCAGCATACTACGCTCAACATTTCCGGAAACACCGGAACCGTCTCCATCAGTAACAATTATTCCACTTCATACGGTGGTGCCATTGCTGCTGATAATAACGGCTCTTATCCGGAATACTACACCATCATCAACATCAGCGGCAATACCGGTTCTGTCAAGTTTACGGGAAATAATTCAGATGGTAGCGGTGGCGCAATAAGAAGCGATGGTAAGCTGAACATCTGCAATAATGGCAAGGTCTCCTTCACCTCAAATGCCGTAAACAAAGCCAATGGCAACTGGGGTGGTGCTGTCTATATGGGTGTTTCTACAGAGAACGCCCTGAATATCAGCGGAAATGATTCTGTGGAATTCCGCGGCAACTACCTGTACCGGGCAGCCAGCAGCTTCCTGCCGGAGGCAACGGTACGCCTCAACTCCATTTACCAGAAAGGCACGAATCAGGCCAATTATATTTCTGCCAAGACAGGTGGCAGCGTGGTCTTCTATGATGCCATTCTTACCGAAGCTGCCGGAAACAGGGCCAGCTATGAACTGAATGCCGATTACACAGACGCTGATGGGGTTACCCAGAAGGCTGGCGGCACGATTACCTTCTCCGGAAAGTATGTGCAGCAGGACCTGGCTGCATTTACTGATACAGTGGGAGATGTAGCCGGCTCATTGACCAGCACACTTGTGGCAAACACAACCCTGCACGACGGCACACTGAGTATCGAAGACAATGCAGTGCTTCAAACCAAAAATCTGACGGTGAACACCGGAGCCCGGTTGACATTGCAGGATGGCACCTACGAAACGCTGGAAGGAGGCGCGCTCCTTTTCATGGAGGGAAGCCACGTGTCTGCCTCCGGCTGCAATACGCTGAATGCTGATTCCATTACGTTTGAAAACAACACGACATTTACGCTGACGCTCGGTGAAATCAACAAGGAAACTGCACTAATCAGTTTGACGACTGATTCATTGTCATTTACGATGGGGACTATTGACTTCATGGGCGTTGATGGTCTTGCAGAAGGCGAATACCTGATATTCACTCTGACTGAATCCCAGCTTGAGGACATGGACTGGAATACAGAGGGGCTGACCGTCAAGGGCTTGTCTGAGGGCGACCAGGTTATGTGGAACGAAAGTGGAACAGCCTTATATTTGAACCACCGGATAATCCCTGAGCCTGCCACCGCCACGCTTTCTCTGCTTGCGCTGGCTGGGCTGGCCGCGCGTCGCCGCCGTCAGTAAGACTCACGACTATTCAGAGCTGGGGAATCTTGCCCGGCATTGCAGACCCGCCCTGGGGGATTCCTCCCCCCGATGGGCGGGTTCTTGTATGAGCGCGCAGATGACCAGTCTGCGCGCCGCCCCCTACACGAATTCGTTATTCAGCCATCGACACAGCGCCATTTGTTTAACTGAGCCAGAGCAGGAGAATACCTGAGAGCAGGTAACCGAGTACTGATAGCAGGACGGAAACCAGGGTGCGCCCCCAGCTTTGCAGCTGGCAGACCCGGGATACCGCCAGGGAGCAGGCTGCAACGCCAACCACCTGGAGGGCGCCGGTCATTTCCAGGCTGGTGCGCAGCTCAGCTGCTGCGTACGCCGTCAGTGTAGCGATGCTGGCGGTGGTCACAAGCGTGAGAAAACCGCCCGCCATGGCCGTACCCGCCCGCCGGAAAGAATCTGCCACATACAAGGCCAGTGAGAAGAATAGCCAGCTAATCAGGCAGTAAAGCAGGATAAACCAGAGTTCATTATTGCAGGGTGGGAGCATAGCATAGTGAAGACTCCCATGTCCGGCGTCTGGTTCGTTGATTGTTATTTCAGGCGGGCGTTCAGCGGGGGTGCTTGTGAATCAGGTGGTAAACCCGCAAGCCGAATGTGGAATCCTGGTAAATTTCGAGAGTATACCCGCCGTAAACCGGGGTGGTGATGACGGCCAGCGTGGCATCCGGGCTTACCTGAATGCTTCCGCTGCCGGGCATGAGCAGTTCTTTGATGGCGGATTCCGGGCTGCCGGTCTCGCTGGGTTCAGTGAGGACCTGCACCAGGTGTTCCACCGTAGGGGATTTGCCGGCCTTCGTTAATAGTGAACTCAGGCTGTTTGCCAGACATTCCTGCACGGCTCCGTTCTGCCCCCGGTGCGTGGTCAGTTCTGTTTCCAGTTCCCAGCGAACTTCAGCTGGAAGGGGGCTGCGGCGCAATGTAGGCAGTCCATCGTGGGCTGCCGCGCAGGGGAGCATGAGACAGAGCAGTAAAATGGAAAAATACCGGAGCATGATGGTCGCCACATACTGTGCCATGGGGCAGTTTGTCTGTCAAGTCATTCTGCGCTTGTTTCTGCTCCGCTCTTGTGCTAAAAATACCTGCATGCCTGTGCAAAGTTCAGAGCTGGGACCACTGGTGTTTCGTTTTCTGGAGTATCTGGAGACGGAACGCAACGCGTCCCCGCGCACGGTGGAAGCCTATCACCGGTCTCTGCAGCTGTTTCGCCGCTGGGCAGGGGAGTCGTTCATCGCATGGGAATCATGTGGTGCAGATACATTCCGCCAGTGGTTGTATGAGGCATTGAATGAAAATCTGAAACCAACCACCATCCGCCTGCGTTTTTCTGCGTTGCGCTCGTTTTATGAGTACCTGATGCGGCGGGAAGGGATGCAGGCCAGTCCGCTGGCAGAGGTGAATCTGCCCCGTATATCCCAGAATCTGCCTGTTCATCTTTCCCTGCACCAGATGGAAGAACTGCTGGCTTTGCCGCTGCGGGTGCCATTGGATAAAAAGAGCCCGGTCTGGTTGCCGTACAGGGATGTAGCCATTCTGGAGCTGTTTTATTCCTGCGGTATGCGTCTGAGTGAATTGGTGGCACTGAATGCCGATGCGCTGCGCCCGGGTGAAAATGTCATCCGCGTGCTGGGAAAGGGGCGCAAGGTTCGGCTTGTTCCGGTGGGAGATTATGCCCGCGAAGCCGTGGAGCGGTACCGGGAAATGGCTGGCGTGCAGGGGGATGAGCCTTTGTTTATCAGCCGCCTGGGGCGGCGCATGAGCTGCCGCAGCGTGCAGCTCATGCTGGATAAATACCTGCGCAGCTCAGATTTGCCGTTCCACATTTCACCGCACAAGCTGCGCCATACCTTTGCAACCCATCTGCTTGATGCGGGTGCAGATTTGCGCGCAGTGCAGGAATTGCTCGGGCACAGTTCCCTTGCCACGACCCAGATTTATACCCACGTTACCAAGACCCGCATGCAGCAGGTATACCGCCAGGCTCACCCCAGAGCCGGTTGGGATGATTGAGTGTTTCAGCGGTTCAGGAATTCTCTGATTCCTGTGGTGGGGAATCGCAGGTCATTGTACAGGAATGTTTTCAAATGCTTTTGAGCCCTTGAGTGTGAGCCGAACAACACTTCCACCGGAATCCTGTCCTCCGGGGGGAGGTTTAACTTGTTTTGCAACACAAAGAGCAGGCTCTTCAGCGAGGGGGAGCGGTGGCGTTCTTCCGCGAAAAGCTGCCGCCCCAGTTCCCAGGCTTCCTGTTCCCGCCCGCGGATGCGGCACAGATTGTAGAATATCCAGCGTTTATACATGGGAGACGCCCCTAGCTCCACCGCCCGGCGGTAGTCCTCCACGGCGCGGGTGAAATTCGTGCGTCTGGTCAGGTCTTCGTCAAACGCACCCAACTCAAGCCAGAGCAGGGCACTGTCCGGGTTGTTGGCAATGCCTTCCTGTAAAAAACGCTCAGCGCAATCCAGGTATTCCTTCTGCAGTCGCGCCCGGGAGAATGTGGTGAGGTCAGGGCGTTCATAAGTCCACGCAACCGCATTCTTGCTCATGTCACGCGCAGCGCGCACCCAGTAGTTCACCCGCTGCGGGCAAAGGATGGTAATCTGCTCCCACCGCTGGCGGGCTCTGCTCCAGTCCTGCTGCAACCAGGCGTTTGTCGCATCAACGCAGAGCATCTCTGCGGCAAAGGTGCGCAGCCCACCCAGGGCAAACAGCGCCAGCTGCTGGGAAAGCCCATCCGTCCGCTTGTAATCCGGCGCCGGCTGCCTGAGCTTTGCCTGCTGCTCTTCGCTCTGTAAATACTGGCGCAGGGGCTGCATGCACCACCCCGCTGCTGCCAGCACCAGGAGAGCCCCCAGGTAGCAGAGCGGTTGCCGCCAGTCGTTGGTTAATCGTTTAATCATGCTCGGTTCAGTCGGATGCGGATATCGCTGGCCAATTGTTCCCAGTGAGGAACGCCGGCTCCCGCTTCGTGGGCTCGTTCAAGTGTGCTCCCCCAGATGGCATTATACTCAACCGGCCGGCCGCGCAGGTAATCTACCGCACTGCTGGGGATGAATTCGCCCATGATGCGCGTACGTTCCATCTGGCGGTGGACAATATCCATCGGCAGCGGGTAGCCGCGCATTTTCGCAGCCAGGCAAACTTCCTCCATAATCGCACGGGCTCGCTCATCCTGCCCCGGCAGCGTGAACAATTTTTTCACGCTGATGCCGCCGTGAGCCACGCACAAGCCATTGAAGGGGATATTCCATGAAAGCTTGCACCATTGAATTTGCTCTGCGTGTTCATAAGCGCTGGCCTGAATACCGGCTTTCTTAAACATGGCTGCGAATTCTTCAGCCCGCTTTGTTCCTGCGGCTGAGCTGATGAACGGGGCAAATTGAATATCCCCGCCCTCCAGATGCCGAATCTTGCCAGGCTCATCCATCATGCAGCAGACAAAACAGAGCCCGATGAAAATGCGCGGCGCCGCCACAAATGCAGAAATAGACTCTGCATTCCCCATGCCGTTCTGGAACGTGAGCACCTCCGTCCCCTCATGCACCAGTGCAGGCAGGTAAGCCCCCAGCTGGTCATTGCAGGTTGTTTTCCAGCACACCACCACCAGATCAACCGGTCCGCATTCCTCTGCCGTGCGGCACACCTGCACCTGCGGCAGGTGAATATCCCCATGCACACTTTCTACATGCAGACCATTTGCCCGGAGCGGTTCACACACTGACCGGCCGATGAAACTGACATCGTTTCCTGCTTCGACAAGACGGGCTCCATAATAACACCCCAGCGCTCCGGCTCCCAAAATGGCAATTTTCATGCCCATAGACTAGCATTTGTGTCACTTTTTGGCAATAAAAAAGCCAGTACACACACTTTAGCCTTGCATTCCTGAATTAAAAACGCTATTTAGAAACCACTTATATCAACCCGGGCGGGTTTTCATGCCTGCCCTACAAACAACATCATAGAACCACCATGGGTCAACAACATCGTAAGGAGACGAAGCGTCGCCGCCGCACCGCCTACATCAAGCGCCAGAAGGAAATCGCCAAGAACAGCAAGAACACCACTCCTGTTCAGATGGCCAAGAAGATTTCCAAGGACTAATTTCGTCCCCATTCATTAAACTGACTTTGATACCGGCACACCCTTCTCAGGTGTGTCGGTTCGTCTTTTTTGCCGCACAATCTGCCTGCGCTATGCTGCTTTTTATGGGGAATTTTGCTTAACAATCAGCCCTGCTTTATATAAAAAGCTGGGTTTTTACGGTGGGGGACACGAGCTGCATAAAATCCCAAAAAAATATTTTGTGCGTAACTCGCTATGTTTCGTGGAGGTTAGGGTAGGGGTGCAGAATTTTCTCAAACTTTTTTCTAAAAATGTGCTTGACGTGAAATCGTGTTTGTGGTAAGCTTTGCCCCGCACCCCACTACGGGGCGGTCCGAAAGGGAAAGCGGAAATCTCCGCTCACCACAGCCGGGCAAGGCAATTTTCCAAGTATGACTTTCCGAGGCGCCGAGAACGGCTGAAAAGCTGATTCACTGGCTAACAACCTGCCAGGCGGGGCGCCGGAGAGGATAAAGAGAGGGAAGGAAAAGGTCGTGACGCGTGCCGTGGCCAACGCCGGGATGAAGTTCTTCGGGACTTCGGAGCGGGGTATCACGGCACTGTCAGAATTGAAA
>JAZRJB010000053.1:0-11452 GCA_045645565.1 Akkermansia sp.
CTCATTTGATTACTACTCTTGGTGTTCCATGGCATAATGAGATTATGCCACATGTCTATCCAAAAGTGTAACCTATGTCCTGGAACTTGTGTTACCTATGTGGTGGTATTTTTTTGTTACCCCTGTCCTGGGCGCGCGCCCGGGTAAGTATTGACTTAGCGTCAATTTTCTGGTCTAATGGGCGCGTGCCTGCAGAAACCGCCAGTTTTGTCTTTTTCGGGAGCGATGAAGGAGCCGCTGCCTCAGCCGCCGCAGCCGCCTACGCCCGGTTGGAGGAAGGCGGCGATGGCTGGGGTAACGAAATCATTGATGGTTCAGCCGCCACGGTGGATGAAGCGGTGGATATCATAGGCCGCGCCATTTCCGGGCTGCAGATGATGAACATGTTCGGCGGGCGCAAGGTCATCTGGCTCAAAGGGGTGAATTTCATGGCAGATACCCCGCAGGGTGCCCGCAGCGAGGCCGTGCAGCAGGCGCTCGAGGAACTTGTGGAAACCATGACCAGCCTCCCGGCAGAAACCTTCTTTGTTCTCTCCGCCGGTGATGTGGATAAACGCCGCTCTTTCTTCAAAAAGCTCGGGAATGCCGCCGAGGTAAAGGAATTTTCCAAGATTGACACCACCAAGCCCGGCTGGGAAGCTGAGCTTTCCGCCCTTACCCTGCGCATGGCCAAACCCCTCGGCCTTGGGTTTGATAACGCCGCGCTGGATCTCTTCATTCACCGCGTGAATGAAAGCACCCGCCAGATTGCCAATGAACTCGGCAAGCTGGATGTCTACCTGGGGGCAGAGCGCCGCCAGGTAACAGAGCAGGACGTGGAACTCATGGTGGCTGTTTCCCGCAATGGCGTTGTCTTTGAAATATCCCGCGCGATTGAGAGCGGCAACTCCCGCCTGGCTGTGCGCCTGGTGAATGAGCAGCTGGAACACGGTGAGCAAGGGGTTTCCATCATGCGCGCCGCCATTGTACCCACCGTGCGGCAGCGTTTCTGCGCCCGGTTGCTGCTGGATACCTACCAGCCGGACGCCTCCAACTACCGCGCGTTCGATGCCGCCCTGAACCACCTCCCGGCAGAGGGTCGCAAGCTTCTCCCGCTCAAGAAGGATGGCACGCCGAACACCTACGGCCTCTTCAACGCTGTCCGCACCGTCGGCAAACTTTCCCTCCGCAAGGCCCGGCGTGATCTCCACGCCTGCGCCGCGGCTGATAAAGCGCTTGTCTCCAGCGGGTTGGATGCCCGCGATATTCTGCACAAACTCATCGTCACCCTCACTACGGCATGAGCTCGCTGATTCCTACTGTATTTGATGTCCTGGTCATCGGCGGTGGTCACGCCGGTATCGAAGCCGCCCTGGCAGCCTGCCGTCTGGGGGGGAACGTGGCGCTCCTCACGCATGACCTGGACACCGTCGGCCAGATGAGCTGCAACCCCGCCATCGGCGGTCTGGCCAAGGGGCACATTGTCCGTGAAATAGATGCCCTGGGCGGCGCCATGGCGCTTAATACTGATGCCACCGCCATTCAGTTCCGCATGCTCAATGCCTCCAAGGGCCCCAGCGTGCGGGCTCCCCGCGCCCAGTGCGACAAAAGCGCCTACCGCGCCCGCATGAAGTGGGTGCTTGAAACCACCCCCGGGCTGCAGCTGCACCAGGGGGATGTCGATGAAATCATCGTTGAGCAGGGCAAGGTGGTTGGTGTCACCACCACCTGGGGGCAGCGCTTTGCGGCAAAATCCGTTGTTCTCTGCAGCGGCACCTTCATGCGCGGTTTGCTGCATGTCGGCATGGACCACCTTCCGGGCGGGCGTCTGGGTGGCGCGCCCAGCGGCATCTCTGCCAGCCTGGCGCGGCTGGGTTTCCCGCTGCTGCGGTTCAAGACCGGCACCTCCCCGCGCATCCTCGGCAGCAGTATTGATTTTGCCTCCCTCCAGATGCAGCCGGGCGATACCCCGCCCCCGCTCTTCAGCAACAGCAGCACCCGCCTGCTGCACCCCGATACAGAACCCCACTGCACCCTCAACCATTTTGCTGACCCCGCATTTGAGCTTAACCAGCTCCCCTGCGCCATTACATACACCCACCAGGGTACGCACGATATCATCCGCCGCAACCTTGAACACAGCCCCCTCTTCGGCGGTGTCATCGAGGGGACCGGCCCGCGTTACTGCCCCAGCATCGAGGACAAGGTCGTCCGCTTTGCTGATAAGGAACGCCACCAGATTTTCATTGAACCGGAAGGCCGCAGTACGGATGAATTCTACCTCAACGGTCTCTCCAGCAGCCTGCCGTACTTTGTTCAGCTCGATATCGTCCACTCCATCCCGGGGTTAGAGAAAGCCCAGCTCATCCGCCCCGGTTATGCTGTGGAATACGACTTTGTCCCCCCCACGGAACTCCAGCCTACGCTTGAAACCAAACGCATCCGCGGTCTTTACTTTGCCGGGCAGATTAACGGCACAAGCGGATACGAGGAAGCCGCCGGGCAGGGGCTCCTTGCCGGGGCTAATGCCATGCTGGCTGTCCGTGGGGATGCCCCCCTCATCCTCCGCCGTGACCAGGCTTACCTCGGCGTCATGGTCGATGACCTCGTCACCCGCGGCACTGATGAACCCTACCGCATGTTCACCAGCCGTGCTGAAATGCGCCTCCTTCTCCGCCAGGACAACGCTGACCTCCGCCTCACCCCCTTGGCGGCCAGTCTCGGTCTCGTCTCCCCGGAGCAGGGCAGCGCTGCCCAGAACCGCATTGATGCCATCGATTCCGGCATCTGCCAGGCCCGCCATCTGCGCATCGAGGGTATCTCCCTTGATCTCTGGCTCCGCCGCCCCGGCAACCACTGGAGCCAGCTCCCGGAACCCCTCCGCTCCCAGTTCCCGGATGAACTCTGGGAACCCATTGCTACTGAAATCGCCTATACCGGGCACATCGACCGCATGCGCACCGCCGCTGCGCGACTTCAGCGCCAGGAGGATAAGAAAATCCCGCCCACTATTGATTACTCAGCCATCCCTGCCATGAAAACAGAGGCCCGCCAGCGTCTCGATCAGGTGCGCCCTGCCACCATCGGGCAGGCCGCGCGTATCCCCGGCATCACCCCGGCGGATATCGCCCTCCTCCTCGTCTGGCTCAAGAAAATGCCCCAGGATGGATTGAAGGCAGAATAACGTGTTTGCGTGCGGCGGTTGCCGGGGGGGCAGCCGCGCGTCTGTGAGCGCTAGCCCAAGCCCGTGCTGTGGACTTGAAATTTCCCCCCAGGAACCCTCGTTTTTCACCTATCTTATTTATTTCGCTTTTCCGAAATAAATCTCCCCTGAGCAGGTGGTATTTTCATACCTGTCGGAAATCACTCTTTTCTATAGAAAAATGAGTCATTTTTTTATGAAAAATACGTTATTTCGCTTGATAGAGGCTTGTAGTCGTGGTATGCTGTGAAAAGCTTGGTACAGGGGAGGAGTGTCCCCACGTCTCGACTACCTGTTTCAAAGCTTCCTCAAAATAATCCAACAAAAAAAACCAACAGATATGAAATTACATCTGCCTGTAAAACTGCGTGCCAGCCTTATTGCTGCTGTTATCGCTGTCAGTGCTAGCGTGTATAACGCGTATGCGTATGATTACACGAACTTCGGCACGAAGGAGTTCGGTCAGACGACTCCTGCGTTGAGTGGTAATACATACACTGCAAACGAAATCACCCGTTATTGGACGGATGCCTCCCGCACGATTGAGGTGGGTAAGGCTGCCGACGGTAAGTGGTATGAACTCAATGCGGACGGCTCTCTGAGTGATGTTGAGCACACGGAGCCTGCCGGCGGCTGGGTAACCAAGACGGATGAAGGTGTGCTTGTCTTTGCTGCTACCGGTTCCGCCACTCCCGTGACTGTTTTTGAAGGTGACACTACACTGACCGCTGATGTTGTCAAGTTCAACAACAACGTAGTTGCTCCTGAGACCGGCGTGGAGGGTGTTACCACCATTAAGGCTGGTGAGGTGCAGATTAACCGCAATGAACTGGGCGATCCCAGCCAGGTGAACCTGCAGAAGCTTAATATCGCTGCCGATGCCACCAAGATTGATAAGTACTCTGAGCTGAATATCGACAACTCCGCTGCCGCTGACCAGAATATTGCTCTGGGTGCCGTGTCCGGCCAGGGCGGTTTGTCCATCAAGGGCGGTACCACTGAAACTGGTGGCAAGACTGCTGTTTCCATGGACAGCGTGCTCATGCAAAACAAGGGCAACGTGACCCTTGATACCGTTGCTGCCACTGTTCGCGCTGGTGATGTGGCCGTGAACTCTCTCACCATCACCAACAGTGATGCTGCCGTGACCGGCAATGTAACGGTGGGCGGTACGCTTACTGTGGATGGTAAATCCGTGCTTAATGCCACTGGCAATGTGCTTACCACCACTCAGGAGGGTAAGGGTAACTCCAAGATTGATGGCGATGTTATCTCTACCGGTGGTAACATCGGCCTGGACAATGGCTACATCAGCGGTTCTGTGACCACCACTGCCACGGCTGATGGCAAGGGTAATATCACCCTCTTCAACATCGAAGTGAAGGATGGTGCTACTGTTGGTGCCTCCGGCGATCTGACCGTTACCGGCGAATCCACCATCATCGACAACGATGAGCAGGATATCGAAGTGAAGGCCGGTGGTGACCTCACGGTGAGCGATGGTTCCATTATCCAGAATGTAGACGCCACCGTCGGCGGTGGTATCACGGTGGATGATGCCACGGTGGACAATTCCGTCATTACGGGTGCCACGGGCGATATCACCTTCATCAACGGTGCTCAGGTGACCAACTCCATCATCAATGGCGGTCGTCACTTCCAGCTCAATGAAACGCAGGACGATGTGAATATCGACGGCACCAAGATCATCAACCTCACCGGCGATATCAAGCTTTCCAACGTCACGCGCGAAGGCCTCGAGCTGGCTACCAAGGGCACCAGCGGTGACAATGTGACCGATTACGATAACGAAGTGGGTGGTTCCATCATCATTGAGAACTCCACGCTCTCCCACAGCTCCATCAAGAGCGGCGTTCAGGCCACCATCGCTGAGGATGGCACGATTTCCTACAGCGTCCAACCCGATGGTTCTACCACGGCAGCTTCCGGTAATCCTGCCGGTGCTCTCCGTGTTCCCTACGGCCATGTCAAGGTGTCAAACTCCACCCTCACCGATGTAACTGCTACCACTAAGAGAGGTAATGTGACAGTTACGGGCGGCACGGTTGCGGGTGAGACCGCTCCTCTTGGAACTCGCAATGATAACTGCGGCAGTATCACTGGCTTCAAGACGACGCTGAGCAAGCTTGGTCTTTCTGCAACGATGCCCAAGCTGACTTCTATTTCTGTTATGGAACGTGACGAAAATGGCAGTCAGCCTACAAATGTTTCCCTGCGGATTAAGAATGCAGCTGGTGACGTGCTGGCAACTAGCACCAACAAGGTGAACTTCGGCAACAGTGCTGCCTACAAGCAGTTCACCTTTGACCCGATTGTGCTGGATTCCGCTACGGAGTATACGTTCGAATTCATCAATGATCAGGGTGACGTTGTGTCTGCTCAGCTGGGCTTGATGAAGAATTCGCCCAACATGGTGCAGGTGACTGGTATGACCCTCCCCAATCACACCGCTCTTGTACAGGCCGGTTACAGCGATTACACTACGGATATTCTCGGTTCCTCCATCAGCACTGACGGCGGTACTCTGAACATGAGCGGTACCTATACCGCTGCTGCAAACGGTAAGGACACCAACATCAAGGCCAGCGGTAACAGCTCTATCGCCACCAGCATGCTGGACGGTGGTACCAATGTGGAAATCACCAATGGTAATCTGAATATTAGCGGCAGCTACCTGCTCAAGGATGTGAACCTGAGCGTTAAGAACACCATGACCATCTCCGGTGAGACTGTGGTGGACATCGACGGTGGCAAGGATCATGATGCATCCGTTAAGGCTGGTAACCTCACGGCCGGCGGCGAAACTGCCGTGGCCGGTGATACCATCGACATCGCGAACGCCGATGTGCAGGTGAACGGGATCACCACTATTTACAAGAACGGAACGCTCAACCTGACCAATGTTTATAAGAAGGGTGAGGGCGATGCCAAGGAAGCCTCTAAGCTTGGATTCCTGAAGGCTGATGGTGAGGATGCTAATCGTCGTGGTACTACACTCAACATCGAGTCCTCCAAGATCGAAATCTCCGGCATGCGTGCTGGTGGTGACAACGCAGATCACTTTACTGGTGCTTTGGATGACAACCTCATGCGCTACTTCGGCACGGTGAACGTGAGCGGCGCCTCTGACGTGAAGGTCACAGAAGGCAAGGCCCTGATTGAGAACCTGAACGTTGAAGGTAGCACCGTTTCGTTGAAGCATGCCTACCTCGGCACCACCAACATCGACGGCACCTCCAAGGTGGAGACTGTTGGCATCAGCAAGCTGGGTGACGTGAACATGGCCGATGGTGCTACCATCCGCGTGACCAACACCGGAGCCGGCGTGACCACCCTGGCCAACCTGAACCGCGATGCTGCTACCAACGGTACGGTGAACGTGGAAGTGGTGAACGCTACGCTGGAGACTCCCGTGGTGGATAACCGCGTGGTGCTTGGTCTGAGCGGCGGTACGCTGCACATCAAGTCCGTTGCAGCACACGGCAACGCTCTGGCTGCTTCCGATGCTCCCGTTGTGGATCCGGCTTCCCTGATTCTCACGCCTGAGGTGAACCCCCATGTGGTGCTTTCCGCTGTGACCGATGCTGGTATCAGCACCCCCGCAGCTGGCTCCACCATCAAGACTGATGGTCTGCACCGCTTCCAGTCCTTCGCTTCCAGCTCTGAAGGTACCCCCGCAACGGCAACGAATCTCTACCGCTACCTGTACACGGTGAGCGCAGACCACACTGTTGCTGCTGGCGAGACCCTGTGGGTGAAGGACGCTAATGGTGTCTGGACCCTGGCTGCTGAAAATCAGGTTCTGGCCGCTGGTACTGAGGTATCCAAGCTGAACTACACGGTGACCGATGCTGAGGTGCAGTACGACGGTACGGTTGCTGATCCTAACCTGAGCGCCGTGACGGAGATTATTCCCACTCTGTCTCTTGCAGAGCAGGCCTACCTGGAACCCCAGAAGGTTACGACCTGGGCTGAAAATGTGACCCCGGTTCAGATTGGCACGGAAACGGTGGATGGTGTTCTCGTTACCTACTACCAGAAGGTAGAGAAGATGGATGACATCCCCTACATCGATGGCTATTACAAGAACCCCGGTTCTGTTGTGGTTTCCAACGATGGCATCGCCTCCCTCACGGTAGAGGGTGACTTCGGTGCCCATCAGACCACCATCAACGCCTATAAGCTTGCTACTCCGGTTGCATTCTGGCTGGAAGGTCGCGAACTGACCATTGACCAGTACAAGGCACTTTCTGATGCTGACAAGGCTGCCTGCACGCCTGAGTACAAGGAATCCGCTACGGTACACTACACCATCATCGATGGTACGGCCTTCGACGCCCTGGCTGCTACTGACCTGTCCTACGCTGACAAGTCTGTCTACACCAAGCTGAACCCGAAGACCTACACGGCTACCGGCGTTTCCACGCTTTCCGTGGCTGATTACGAGAAGCTGGACGGCGATGCTGGTCAGACTGCCTATGTTGCCGTTCCTGGTTACATCTCCAAGACGGACAGCAGCGTCACCATCACGACGGCTCAGTACAATGCTCTGACTGATGCCGAGAAGGCTGGCTATGAGGAAGGCACCATCGCCTGGACCAACCGCGTAGTCATGACCCAGGCTGAGTACAATGCTCTGACTGATGCCGAGAAGGCTGAATACACCCAGATTGGTAGTGAGTATGTCAAGATCAACACGGTGACCATCAAGACCTGCGTGCTGGAGACCCTCTCCGCCGATGGTCAGGTGGCATTCGTGGAAGATCGCCGCTACTTCACCACCATCACGGCTGCTGCCTATGCTTCTCTGACCGATGCTCAGAAGAATGCCTGGGAGGCCCTGGTGGATTGGACGGCTCAGGATATTACCTCCCTGCGCGACGGTGGCTACAACGGTATCTTCGTTGACAAGAACTTCCTGCTGGATGACACCTGCTGCCAGGATAAGGGTATCAGCAGTGAAATGGTGAAGAGCGATGAGACCGGTCACATCAAGATTGTTGGCGCCCTGAAGGGTAACGACAATGTACTGACTGCTGACACGACCATCGAAATCGGCTCCATCACTGGCTCCCGCAACGAGCTGAACGCCTACGAAACCATCAAGACTGGTGACATTACTGGCTCCGACAACGTGCTGCAAGCTTCCGGCGCTATCGAAACTGGTGCTATCACTGGCTCTGGTAACGACCTGTTCTCCGCTGAAGACATCACGACTGGTGCTATCGGCAGCAACGACAACTACCTGCTCACATCTGAGTCCATCACCACCGGTGCAATCAATGGCGACAACAACGAGCTGAGGGCTTCTGAGTCTATCGAGACTGGTGCAATCACTGGCGATGGTAACAAGCTGCTCGATGCTGAAACCATCACTACCGGTGCTATCAATGGCAATGAAAACGTGCTGAAGGCTTCTGAGTCTATCGTGACCGGTGCCATCACCGGTAACGAAAATGAGCTTACCTCTGATACCTCCTACGTGCAGGTGAACGGCGCCCTGAAGGGTGACGGCAACAAGCTGGAAGGTGCTGAAGGTAACCAGTATGGTAACACTGTTGTAATTACTGGTGGTATTCAGGCTGATGCCGATGGCAGCAGCGATGGTAACACCATTACCGCCCTTAACGGTAAGGTAACGCTCGGTGCTTCTGGTGGCAATGCCCTTGTGGGTTCCGAGAACACGATTAATGCCAAGAATAATCAGGTTGTACTTGAAGGCGCACTCAGTGGCTCCGACAACAAGCTGATCGCTGGTACGAGCATCAGCACTGGTGCAATCACTGGCTCCGACAATACTCTGCTCGCTGGTAGCAACGTCACGACTGGTGCCATCACTGGTAACGAAAATGAGCTTACCTCTGAAACCTCCTACGTGCAGGTGAACGGCGCCCTGAAGGGTGACGGTAACAAGCTGGAAGGTGCTGAAGGTAACCAGTGGGGTAACACTGTTGTGATTACTGGTGGTATTCAGGCTGATGCCGATGGCAGCAGCGATGGTAACACCATTACTGCCCTTAACGGTAAGGTAACGCTCGGCAATTCTGGTGGCAATGCCCTTGTGGGTTCCGAGAACACGATTAAAGCAGAAGAGGGTGAGGTTAACCTTGAAGGCGCTCTCCGCGGTCACAGCAACGAGCTGAGCGGTGTGACCGTCGTCACCAAGGACATCATCGGCGACAGCAACGAGCTGTATGCTCAGACCATCAACACCCAGACCATTGATGGCGACAGCAACAAGCTGAATGCCGAGAGCATCACCACTGGCGCCATTAAAGGCGACAGCAACGAGCTGAATGGCGAGATCATCACCACCCAGGGCATCACTGGCAACAGCAACGAGCTGAGTGGCGAGATCATCAACACCCAGGGCATCACTGGCGACCGCAACGAGCTGTATGCCGATACCATCACCACTGGTGGTATCAACGGTACGGCCAACAAGCTGGTAGGTGAGACCGTGAGCGTGAATGGTAAGCTTGAAGGCTCTGCCAACAAGGTGACCGCTTCCACCATCACTGTTGATACGCTTGCCGGCACGGCTCAGAAAATCATCAGCACCGGTGTGGACAAAGCCGCTGATACGGCTATCTCCATCGACACGCTGACTGCTACAGATACCACCATCGAGGTTCTGTACCCGAACAGTGGTTCCATCTCCATCGATACGATGAGCAGCAAGGCCGCCACTGGTGAAACCGGCACGACCATTACCACGCTTGCCGGCAATGTAACCATCGGCACGCTGGATGGCGTCACCTCCAAGACCAGCATCAAGGTGGGTGACCTGTACGGTATCTCCGTGGGCAGCGGCACCGCCAGCAACCAGACCTGGGTAGGCGGAAGCCTGGCCATTACTGGTGATGGTATCGCCCTGACAAACTCCACGGTGAAGATGCTGGGCGACATTACGGGCACCAGCCTGAGCCTGGCCGCTAATGCCAAGGGCTACACCAGCTCCGCCAACAATGTAAGCCTGAGTGGCAACCTGGTTCTGTCCGGTAATGCTTCTCTGAACATTACGGGTGATGTGGAATCCGACGAGCTGAGCCTGAGCGACAGCTCCTGGCTGAAGGCTGGTGAGGTGACCACCGGCACGCTGACCCTTAAGGGCAACGGTGTGGCTCTGGACATCACCAAGCTGACGGTGACCGAGATGCTCGACCTGCAGGATGGCGCCAGCCTGGACGGCGTGAAGGTCACGACTGACGGCAGCGCAACGCTGAAGGTAACAGGCTCTACGCTGACCTCCGGTATGCTCTCCGGCTTCACGGGTGTGACGCTTGATAACTCCGTCGGTAATCTGGGTGGCTCTTCCCTGACTGGTATGACCAATGATGTGTCTGCTGTGAATGGCTCCACGCTCATCGTAACCTCCATCGGTACGTCGGCCAATGTGCTGGCAGATAACTCCGCTATCACTGCTACGGCCGGTATTTCCGCTGCTGATGTGACGGCTCAGGAGAAGGGTACCATCACGACTCAGGGCGGTAACATCGTGGCCTCTGGCACGGTGAAGGCAGAAGACGGTGAAATCAAGACCAACGGTGGCGACATTAATGCCGGCTCCATGGTAATTACCAATGGTGGTGAAATCTCTGCCGATGATGTGATCCTGACCGGCACTCTTAAGGCAGCCGGCGGCACACTGAAGGCTGACTCTGTGAGCGGCGCTACGCTCGCCCATCTGAATGGTGCTACGATTAACGGTGCCCTGAGCATGGCTGATGGTAACGGTGCTGACGTGACCGCCACCAATGGCACGAAGATTGGTTCCATCGCCAACGCTGATGCTGTGACCCTGACGGCTTCCTCTGTGACCGGCGACGTGGGTATGAACGGCGCTCTGAAGATGGGTGCTGAGGCTACCATCGGTGGTAAGGTGACCGGCGCTACCAGTGCTACGCTGGCCAACGCTGACATTACAGGTACTCTGGGCATGGGCGGCATTCTGAGCATGACGGACGCCTCCACAGGTGCTGTGACCGGCGCTACCGACGCTACGCTGACCGACTCTATCATCACAGGTGCTCTGGGCATGGGCGGTGAACTGAACATGACCAATGCCTCCGCTGGTTCTGTGACCGGCGCTACCGACGCTACGCTGGACAACGCCAACATCGATGGTGCGCTGAACGCCAGTGGTACGGTTGTGGTTGACGGTGGTTCCATTGGTTCCATCACGGGTTCTGCCACGACGGTTGATCTCGACAACGTGGAATCCATCGGCAGCATCACCATGTCTACCAA
>JAZRJB010000054.1:0-4858 GCA_045645565.1 Akkermansia sp.
CACATTCTCCTCCTGTTCATAGGTTACGGCCAGCCCCAGAGCCGTCTGCCCGGAGGGGTACACATAATCAATCCCCCTGTCGCGTATCATATTCCAGCCATCCTCATCCAGCGGCATCAGTATCGCATCAATTATGTCGGATTCGTCCATGCTTTTTCAAAGTCTGTCTTGTTCTTTTTGCACCTTGATTTCCTTCATTCTGTCCTGAATCTGCTCTGCAAAGGGGACAAATAATCCATCGGTGTCAGCAAAGGGCTCCTCTTTGGGCTGCGGTGCGGGGGGCAGGGGGGTGAGCTTGTGCAGATTCTTTATCTGCTTGCGGATGAGGGTGACCACCCGCTTGCATTGCGGTAGGTCGAGGAAGCCCTCGGGAATGCGGTCGTCATCGTGGGAAGTTGCCCCCCTGACTCCATCGTTGTAATCGAAAACGATGTTACCAATGCCACCGCTGAATACCTCGTACTCCTTGATGCGGTTGGGCTCCAAGGGGTATGATTTACATTTCATGCCCGGCAGCAGTCTGGGAGTCAGGATGATGCAGCGGCGGTCGGTAACCAGATAGAGAGTGCGGCGTTTGAAGTATTTCCTGAACCAAGGGATGACGCAAAGCAGAATAACAAACGGAAGCACAAAAAGCTCAGCTTCACTCACGATAAAGACAAGTGCGGCCATCCCAAAATGAATAAGCAGCTCTGCTTTCAGGGTAGTGGGGTCAGGTCTCGTAACGAGCACCAGTTGCTCGTCCATGCCCAGGGTACGGTCGATAACGCGCCGCTCCCTCCATGTAAGGGATTCCCGCTGGTCCAGTTTGGGTGCATAGTCTGCCATGGTTATGTCTAAGCGTGTATCTGTTACGGGTCATTATATCAATTTCCGCCCCTCTGTTCAAGCGTGGATGGCATTTTGTTGCGCGTTTCCTGCATTGCCTTCATAAAAACGTTGTTGACGCAGGTAAAAGTACATGATATAACCCGGCTCAGTAAAATGATGAAGTTGGGACATTTGGCAGCCATGGCTTTCTGGGGATTGGGGGTAGTGGTGGCTGTGGCGAATATGGTTCTCCTGCCGGGGGAGGACACCGGCAGGGCTGTTGCTGTGCTACTGCTTTCCTTGGGGTTCCTGGCTATGACCATTTGGGTGGCGTGGAATGAATGGCTGTTGAATGACAAGGGAATATGGGATAAGTTGCGCAGGGCTATCGAGAAAGATAAGCCGGAGCTTGCCTCGCGCTGCATACGCACTGCGCTGAGGGATGGTTCTCAAACATGCAAGGATAATATCGCCTCTTGTCTACAGATGGCGTTGCAGAAAGAACGCTGGCAGGTGGCTACAGCCATGCTGAACGCCGGTGCCGCGAATCCGGCTATATTGAACCCGCCTCATTTTTTCGCGCTTGGTGTGCTGGAGCAATGTGTGGCGAATGGCAATCTGCAGGCGATTCGTCTGCTGCTGGAGCATGGAGCTTCGCCGGATGCCGGCACGGGCTATCCGCCACTCTTGGATGCACTGGCTAGGGGACGGCTGGACATCGCTGAGCTGCTGCTGGCGCACGGGGCTTCTCCGCAGGGGGCTCACCCGGACTTTAACCCCGACCGCTTGACGGCATTGCACTTGCTTTGTTCCTACCGGCAGGCGACCGATGTGGCCGCTGATATTCGGATTGCCGACAGATTGTTACTGGAAGGGGCTGATGTTAATGCGCGTACTCTCAGTGGCTTTACTCCGCTTGATGTTGCTATGGACAGTCGGTTCTCCACCGGTGCCGCGCATCAGGAATTGCTGGATTTCTTGCGTGCTCGGGGTGCAACGCGCGGGGCTTTGCTCAGTGTGCCGCAGGCGAGTTTCAGCGCAAGAGTACTGATGAAAGGTAAGCCGATAGAGCTTCCGGCGGAGAGTCATGGCTGCGAGCTGCAGCGGGCAGAGGCCGACAGGGCGGCCCCCGTGGCACATGACTGGCAGGTGCTGCTGCTGTGTCGGAACTCCGCCGGGGAGCTCCCCCTAGCTGCGGGGTTCCGATTGGCTCGGGCGGTGCAGGAGCTTTGCTGCTGGGGCGAACAGGCGGTAGCGGCCGATTTGGGGCGCGGATTCATCCCCGCAACAGAGCTTGCAGATGCTGAGCAACCGTTGCTCTGTATGCTGCGCTTGCAGCCTTGCTCCTCAGAGACCCAAACAGGCCTGGAAACTGAGGGAATGTCTCGATTCGGACTGCCGGAATTGCGCGCCGTTGACACCCCCTCCACCCCACGAGAGTGGCTTGTTTTTGCCATTCGCCATGTGGTGGAATCATTTATCGAGCGCAACGCATGCCCGGTTGTTAATCCGCACATCGCGGTAGGTGAGATGGACGATGACGATATCTGGAGCGCAGATGAAATTTTTACCCTGCATCCGTGCTCTCGGCTGTTCGGTGAAGGCCCATGCCTGGAAATCTCCAACAATCGTTACTGAGCAAGCTCCGCCGCCGCCCTGCCGGGCGCAAAACGACCCCAAAAGACCAAAAAGTCGACTTGTCTCGGAGAAGCTTTAGCGGAGACGGAAGCATGCCTACCCGTCACGGCGTAGAAAGTAGGGCGCAAGCCCTAACTCGAAGCCGGAAGCCCGTTTTGCTAAACGCGAATGCCTTTTAGGGTCACCAAAGATGTCTCGAACTGGCAAGCTACACAGAATCAGATGTTTAAGCGCCCTTTTTCAGAACGTGCCAACCTAAAATGAAACATCGCTTGCAAGGTGGAAAATCGTTATGTAATAAGATTCTATTGCGTTAACAAGTGATAAATATCAGCATGATCTCTCATACGTGCATAGTCAGCGGCTGTTTGTCCAGTAGCATCGCGAGCTGTTTTGTCTGCTCCTTGGGAAAGAAGAAACTCCACTGCTGCCAAATGCCCCTGCATGGCAGCAACAAAAAGGGGAGTCATTGATGAATTGCTCCGCTGGTTAATATTGATGCCTGCCTCGCATAGAGTTTTCATAACAGGCACATGACCTCCGAAAGCAGCGTGGTGAAGCGCATTGCAGCCGTTTTTATCTAGAGTATGTATATTAAATCCTTTAGAAAGCAAGTAGGACAACATCTCTGATTGCCCGCCCCATGCTGCGTACAGAAAAGCATTTACACCATCCCCAAAAGTTGCGTTGAGGTCGGCCCCCTTAGCTAAGAGGAACTCCACACAGGGAATGCTTCCGCTATATGCAGCCGCGATAATTGGATTTCCTGCATTTTTAGTGCTAGGGGCTATTATATCAAGTCCTTGTTCCTCCAAATACTTTAAACATGGGAGCGAACCGCCTTGGGCAGCGTAAATATGAAGACCTTGCCCCATGCTATCCAGTACCATCAAATCGTCAGGTGCTGAGGTCAAAGTCTTCAGGACCTCCAGTCTTCCTCCCATAGCAGCCATCATACTTGGGGTGCACCCTATATTATCACGACAATTCCGAGATAATCCGTGCTGCTCCAACCAAATCATTGTATTGATTGCCCCTGCTAGAGCCGCTCCATGCATTGCATTTAAGCCTGAGCTTTCTTCAGTAGCTAAAACATCGGCACCCGCTGCAGCCAGGGCCTTCAAGACAGGTAATATTTCGGAATCTTCTCTTCTTTCAAGGCCAGAAATCAACGCAACAGTTGCTATATAAGGAAAGTCACGCAAACTTTCCGAACCAGCTAAATATAACTCATAATGCTCCATCATTTTTTTCCTAGCCACTTCTGCAGCTGGGTCTTTACACGAATTTTGCACCAGCGCGCGAATAGAGCTTATAGGGGTCGGCTTTTCGTTTGAGCAGCTACTCATCCCCAATACCGCAAGGCACAGGGCTGTGGATGCAAGGATTTTGTGGATGAAGGGCATGGTCAACACAAGGAGTGTATTTGTTACGTCAGTTATGCAGGGGCTCGTAGATGGCATCCACCAGCCAACCGATGGGAGTGGCGATGATGGTGAGGGGAATATCCACAACTTCGGCAGCCCAACTGAGCGGCATGAGGCAGTAGTTGTACCATGTGCGTCTGGTCGGTGCTTCTTTTGCCACGCGGCAGAGTTGCGGGCGTTTGTCATAGGCCGTTGCCGGGTGGAGATCCACTATCTTTTTTGCTCCTGTCATGTCGACCTCGTTCATGGGGTAAACTCTGTGACTTTTGCCGGCTAGTTTTTTACCGAAGAGGCTAAGGTCGAGCTTAAACCACTTGCAGGCATCTTCGTATTGTTCTTTGCTGAGAATGGCGATGAAATGCTCCAACGGTGCTGCTTGTATTTTCTCTTGCGTCACTACATTCGGCCAGGTGCATGCCAATGTGTTTTTCTCTCCGTACCCGCTGCAATGGAGGAATACCGTTTCATCTGCCGGCAGATAGGCCAGGGGAAGCTGCACATAGAACATGTCGTCTTTTTCCCAGACTTGGTAATGGTAATCGGAGGTAGCAATTTGAGTGTCGCCCAATGTTTCCCAGCATGCTTCTTCCTGCAGATGGGGAGTCTGCTTACCGATGTTGTCAATAGCCCCGCCCAGGTCGATAACGGTGTAGCGCCCGGTGTAGAGCGATATGCACCCCTCCAGCAAAAAGACAGACAAAAGGCATACCACATAACCTGTGATTTTGAGTCGACCCTTCATTGAGATTAAGCGTGTATCCGCCACGTGACATTATACCAATTCCCACCCCTCTGTTCAAGCGTGGATGGGCATTTTGTTGAGCATTTCCTGCATTTTTGTGGCCGATGTCACAGAAAAAGCCCGTCAGGCCAAGGAGGGATGCCGTTACCTCAGCGATATGATTTTCTTCATCAGAAGGCAGATAAAATAAGGGAAAGAAAAATAGTCGATAAAAAGAGGCGTAACAACAAACCACCCCAAT
>JAZRJB010000055.1:0-9381 GCA_045645565.1 Akkermansia sp.
GTGTCGCCCTATCGGGCTCAAAATTCCTCGGGCTTTCAGCCCGTCAAATTTCAATTTATCGGGCAGCTTCCTCAAACTTTGGGATACGTGTGGCGGAGGTCTACACATGCAACCGCCCCCCTGCCCCGAAAAAAGCAAAATGAATTGATTTGCTTTCATTCTCGTTCAATGGTGTATATAAGCCGACCCAACAAGTTATGCCAAGACCGACAAATCTTTCATTACCAGATGATGAACACTACTACTTCGGAGTGGAATTAAGGCATTCGCCCGAGGCGGTAAAGGAGCGTTGGCTGCGCAACGAACTGGTTGTATCTGTGGCGCAGCAATGCGGGGTGGGACGAGCGGAAATATCCATCACATCGGGGATACGTGGATGAATTGCATACCCGGCATAACATGGGGGTGCATGCGCTGCCGGAGGATTGCTGCCCAGTGTTGTTTGATTCAGCGGGAAATCACATCAGCTTTGTCTGACAGTCCCACATTATTGCTTTACTCAATCTTCTTCTTGAATGCTGTATTTCGGCAACTTCTGCGGAGCAGTTTTTTTGTATGAAGGATTGCGGCAGGTGGGGCGAAGGCGCCGGTAGAGGAAGAGCAGGCACGATGCCCCCCCGTTATGGTGAAGAAGATGCACAGCCCCCACAGCAGCCAGAAGTTATCAATATTACTGCACTGAGGATTTTCCGCAAGGCAGAGTTCAGGGATGTGGTCCCAGTGCTTGCACAGAGAGCCTGGCCACCTAGTAGTACGGGGCTCCTGCCCTCCCGCCCATCTCAGTATTTCCTACATGCCTGTTGAGTCAGTTAGAAGCAAACGGATTGACTTCCGGCGGGGATTTTGCCATAATATCCGCAACCTTGATTTTCTCTATATGAAACTTACACGCTTTTTATCATTAGCACTGGGATTCACGCTCAGCATGGCATCTGCAGACGAATCTCTTTATACCGGCAGCTTCTGGACCGATGGCGTCAGTGCGTCAAGTGGTTGGTATGATGCCAATAAGATTGATAACTCAAATAACGATGCTGATGACAATATGTGCTATGCGGCCTCTGCTGCCAACATCATTGCCTGGTGGCAGAATAGCACAGTGGGCAGCACCCTGACCTCCAATTCCCCCAAAGAACTCGGAGACATCTGGCAGACCTTCATCAATGCCAACAAGGAGGAATATTGGGACGAAGGTGGTGATCCCCTTGCTGCCATCAACTGGTGGATTTCCGGTGTGTATAGTCCCGAAAATCTCAATGACACTGCCGGCTGGGAACGTTATTACGTCGGTTCTGACGAGTGGAGCGGCGATATGCTCTCTGTATCACTGCGTGGCACTGAGGGGTATTATTTCGACCAGTATGGACTTGATAACAAGAAACTCGCTAACTTCTTGATGGACATGCAGATGTACAGCGACTCCATCACGGATATCAACTTTGCCGAGTTGCTGCAGAATAACTGCGCTATTTCTCTGGGTATTCAGCTGGAAAGTGAAGACGCTGGACATGCCATCACCCTGTGGGGTGTGGAATATGATGAGAATGGCAAGCTGAAAACGATTTGGATTACAGATTCCGACGATGAGTACGAAGGTATCGTCAAAGTGTCGGTGACTGAGGACGAAGAGAACGACAAGATTTGGCTTGGCAAGGAGTACTCTGACTTGTTTAATTATTACATAGAATTTGTATGTGTTGTTGATGCCAGAGAATCATTCAAATGGTCTACCCTCAGCGCAGAGAAGTATGTAAGTCTGAAGATCAATCCGGAAACGCACAACGGCCGAGCCGGTGTAACGCTGCTGGCAGATGTTTTCATGAATGAGGAAAAGGATGATGAGGAGGAAGAGGATGCACTGTCAACAGCTGCAGCCAGGACAACCACCGAGGAGGGAACCGAGGTAGAAACCGCTCTGGAATCCATTATTACCGCCATGGATAAAGGGCGCATGAATGACCGCGATGCCGCCGCCGTTGCCGGCGCATCCACCAGCGTACTTGGTCAGGCTCTTTCCCGTGATGTGCAGCGCCAGTTGAGCGCAATCCGCAACCGTGCAGCCATGGGCAGCGGCAGCCTGGAGCAGCCGGACAGATTTTTTGCATGGATAAATGCGGAGGGTAACCGCGCTGAGCAAGAATCCGACGGCTCCGCCGCCGGTTACACCCTGAGCAACTGGGGTGGCACGGTGGGTGCCGGCATGATGGTGAACAATCAGCTCTCCATGGGTCTGGCTGTTACCGCCATGTACGGTGATTTGAAGAGCGATGGTCCGGATAGCCTTGATGGCGACATGAACACGACTTACCTGAGTGCCTTCGCTCGCTACAACACCGGCAACTGGAGCCACAGCGTCATCGGCACTTTCGGTCTCATGGAGGCTGATTACAATCGCGCTGCCATGAGTTACACCAATAGCGGCGACACGGACGGCACGACCTTCGGCGTCATGTACGAGCTGAGCCGCGGGTATGCGCTGGATGATTGGAGCAGCATTAGCCCAGTGTTCAATATCTCATACCGCCACATTGCGGTAGATGGATACACCGAGAGCGGTACGGATGCCGCACTGAACGTGGGTAAGCAGGACCTTGATACCGTGACACTCGCCCTCGGAGCCCGCTACAATGCCGTGGTGGGCAGGCAGACGCTGAACCGCGCCTGTGCCTTTGACTCCCGTGCGCTGCTCAAGTTCGACCTTGGCGATACGCAGTCCGATGCGTCCGTGGGCATTGTCAACTACGCGAGCCGCACCACCATCGAAAGCGCTGAACTCAGCCCGTTTGCTCTGGAGATGGGGGCAGGTATTGCCGTACCCGTAGGCTACGGCAGCATCTTTGCCGATGGCGCGGTGGAACTGCGTAACGAGTACACGAACCTCAACGCCGCCGTCGGTTACAAGCTGCAGTTCTAAAAGCCCGCCCACAGTACAAATCATCAGCCGCTGCTTCACCATTTCGAAGCAGCGGCTTTTTTATACCTTGATTGAAGGATTTTCAGGCGGGGGAGTATCTCTTCCAGGGGGGCGGCAGCGGGCATGCCTCAGTCAAATGCGTCACCAATGACCAGGCACAACACCACTGGCACCATAGGCAGGTTTATCACGCCTGTTACCAGAGCATCCGGCACCAGCCAGCATACACCGGCAAGTGGATAGGCGTATAGCGCGCGTGCTTTGTCCACGCGAGCCTCGCTGCGCTTCCATACCAGGTGTATACCAACACCCGTCTCCCCGCTCAGAACGGGATGCTCGGCTATCTGCTGCGCAGAGAGCAGTATAGGGCGGGCACCGGCGGGCAGCTTGTCCCGCCATGGTCCCTTGTACTCGCGCCCGTGTGTGTCTTCTATGGCATACTTATACCACGCAATCACCTGCTCTTTCTTATTATAGTAAGGGTGCCAGCCCATCCTTTCATAATAAGACCCCTTGGGCCACACCGGAGCATCATCCCCCGGCGGTCGGTTACTATATCCCATAGGATAACGAGCATAGTGTCTTGGGGCAAATGGCTTATCCCCATACATCAGGCGGAATTCACGATACACCGTCTTGCGAGGAGCCTCCGGCAGAATAGTATACATCCCGGAACGCTCGGATGAAGAGGCCAGCGCGTCAGCAAACGGTCCGCCTATCAAATCCCGGTCGCTGCGGCGCAAGGTCGTCTGCACCCCCTGCACATAGTAACGGGAACCCACCTGGTACACGGCATCGTGAAGCACAACAATGCCATCATACTCCTTTGCGGTATCCAGCACACGCTGATGAGTCTCCAGCACACACGAACTCAACCCCATCGCCGCAAGGCAGATGGCTATGGTGGCAAGGATTCCATGAAATGGAGACATGGTTATCAATGGGTTAATTCGCGTTAAGAATTATTGCTTCTTTTTCTCCCATTCATCGAGGAAAATCACACATTTATGCGCAGAGGGAGAAGCATTCCTGATGTATTCCCGAATCGTTGTATTTTCCTCGTAGATATAAGGCAAATCAACGTCCAATCCTGCGTTAAGCAAAACGGCCAGTCGCTCTACATCGTCACCCCTTATGATGTTAGAAATGGTTATAGCAATGGTATCGTTGGAGATATCTTTGATTTCCACGGCACGAACGCATGCCTTAAAAACCTCAAGATGCTCCGTGATATGCAGGTGATAGACAGGGGAACAGCCTTGACTGAGGAGATACGATGCCATGTCTACATCCTCAAGTATGGAGAAATACAAAGATGCCAGCGTTTGGGTTCGCTCCTTATCGTACTCAAACAGAACCTCCAATACCGATTTGGACGGATAAAGCACTGCATACGCAACACAGTCTTTTGTAATGGGCGGATGCAGTTTCTCAGAAACCAGCCTCACCATCTCCGGATTATCTGTTTCACATGCAACGCACAGAAGGATTGATTTATCATCCTCCGTCAAAGAATCCCCTTCCCCTTGAGCCAGGAGCCGTTGAACCAGATTGATGTTATTTGTCTGAATTGCCGTCTCAACCTCATCATAGTGACGTTGACAAGCCGTCAACAGAAAGGGGATTGCAAGAACGACAGGAACTAACGATTTTCTTAACAGGCGCATGAATAAAAATGGGGAATGACTTCTCTGTTACAGGGCATTATATCAATTCCTGCCCCCCATTTCAAGCTCAGTGAGCATTTTGGCGCAAGTTTCCTGCATTTCGGCATGAGCCCGCGGGAAAAGGGCTGTTGTTTTTATGGGGGAGGCATCTGTCATCATATCGTCATTTTAACAAAGCTATTTTTTTTGACTGGATTATAAAATAATGGTACACTACCCGTGATACTCACCCATGACGCGCGATGCCCAGTTACTCTATGCTGCGTGGTGTGGCAATACGCCGCGCGTGGCGGAGCTTTTGTCGGCTGGTGTGCCCGTTGATGTAAGAGATGGAAAAGGGCGCACGCCGTTAATGCTGGCGGCGAATAATCATAGCGCAGAAACAGTCAGGCTGCTCTTGGCAGCAGGGGCAGATACCGCTGCGCGAAATAATGGCAACAAACCATTTATTGACTATGTAGGCAGGGTCGAGGTTGCAGAGGCGGTCATGGCATACATGACTCCTGAGCAACGCATAGCCGCTGCAACAAGACTTCTGTTCAATTGGCTCATCGAACCGGAGCTGATGCAATACGCCCTTGCGGCAGGGGGCCGAGTCAATGCCCGCAATAAGCGTCTCGATACGCCACTCATCGCGCACTGTTGGACAAATGGCTCAGCGCAAAGTCTCGCGCGCATACGCATGCTGCTGGCGGCCGGTGCTGATCCGCATGTAAGCAACAGCCACCAGCATTCCCCCATGCTGCTGGCTGTGCGAATGGATTGTCCCGCGCTCGCTGAGTTACTGCTATCTGCCGGCGTAAGTGCCAATGTGTGCCTGAATGACCAACAGGAACGCCCCTTGCACAAGGTGCTCTCCGTTCGCATGGCGCAAGTTCTTCTGGCAGCCGGAGCTGACGTCAACGCCAGGGATGCGGACGGCCGCACGCCGCTCATGAATGTGAGCGGGCATGATTTACCCATGGTTGAAACCCTGTTGCAGGCAGGCGCAGAGGTGAATGCCAGCAACGAAGAGGGAAGCGTGCTGGCTCATTTCTGGGGCATGAGCGATGACGTTGCGGCGTTGCTCCATGAGGCAGGAGCCCGCTTTAATGCCGACCTACCCGGTGATATGGCAACAGCCGTACAGAACGCCCCCACCTTCTTGTTGAAGGAGTTGATTGAGGCAGGTGGGGATATTCTCCACCCGGTTGAAGATAACCGCACGCCCTTACAGCTGGCAGCCTGGCGCGGAAAAAAGGGAGAGCAATCCCTGAGCCTCCTGTTGTCTGCCGGCGCAGCGGCAACCATCGACTACCAGGACACCGTGGAAGGCGTTACCGCGTTGCACGCTGCTGTAATCACATGTAGGGAAAAGGAAAATGCCAGTCTGGGTAATGTAGCAGCCTTGCTGGCTGCAGGAGCAAATCCAAACATCGCAGATGCCGATGGATGGACACCCCTGCACTCCTGCGCATATTATCAACTACCTGAGCTTGTCCCCATGTTACTTCAGCATGGTGCAAATGCAGAGCTGTGTAATCATAAGGGGAATACGCCGGAAAGCTTTGCGCAGTCCCTTGGTCATGTCGAAATGGCCAGACTTCTGCAAAAGGCCAAAAGCACCCAGGCATCCCCCCGGAACAAGGCCACATGCAGAAACAAGTTCTGGCTCTGGTTCCGTGGAAAGCAGCAGTGAGAAGGAACTGGTGTTACCCCTGTTCCATCACGCTGATAATTGATTGGGCAGCGTGGGCAATATCATCCTGCTTAAGCAGCCACGAAACAATGACCACGCGTCTGGCTCCGGCGTTCAGCACCTCCGGTAGCGTTGTTCCGTTGATCCCCCCTATGCAGAACATGGGCATGTCTCCTGCATATTCCTGAGCGGCTTCAATATCGTCCAGGCCAATGGCCGGACGCCCCGGTTTTGTTCCCGTGGGAAATAAAGGTCCGAAGCCAATATAGTCTGCCCCCTCCTGTCTGGCCTGCTGAACTTGCTCCAGGCTATGGGTGGAGCGCCCCACAAGAACGCCTGCCCCCACAATCCTGCGGACCTCTGCAAGGCTGCCGCCATCCTGCCCGACGTGGACAGCATCCGCCCCGATTTCTGCCGCCATTTCCGGATAGTCATTCAGCACGAAAATGGCACCGCGCTCCCGGCAGATAGACTGCATTTCAACAGCCCATGCCTTCACCAGCGGGAGTTCCCAGCCCTTGGCCCGGAGCTGGATGATTCTCACACCGCCATCAATGAGAGCATGAGTACGCGCTGCCACTTGTTCCGGAGCGGTGTACCCCATATCGACAATGCCGTAAAGGCGGCTATTTGCGAGAATGTTCCTCATGGGTAAAATCTGCCACAAAAGCCCCCGTGCGACAAGCAAAAACATACATTTTCCTGCCGGCATGACATAACGGAGACTTGCGGGTGGCAACCTGCAACTCTATGATAAATCCATCATGGAAACCTTGGTATCGAGTGGCATCATTGAGTCGTATTTCAACAAGCTGCAGAACAATCTTGTTCTGGATGCCGCCATTGTAGGTGGTGGTCCTTCCGGCATTGTTGCTGCATACTATCTGGCAAAGGCAGGTCACAAAGTGGCGTTGTTTGACCGTAAGCTCTCACCGGGCGGGGGTATGTGGGGCGGCGCCATGATGTTCAATGATATCGTGGTGCAGGAAGAAGCCATGCCCATTGTCCGGGAGCTGGAACTCACCAGCAAGCCATACCGCGACGGCACCTACATTATTGACTCCGTTCATGCTACGGCAGGTTTGCTCTATAAGGCCACCCAGGCAGGTGCCACCATTTTCAACTGCTATTCAGTAGAGGACGTGGTGTACAAGCAAGGTCGTGTAGGTGGTGTTGTCGTCAACTGGACCCCGGTATTGCGCGAGGGGCTCCATGTCGACCCGCTGACCATCATCGCCAAGACCGTTCTCGACGGCACGGGGCATGATTGCGAAATTGCCAAGACTGTTGCCCGCAAGAACGGGGTAAAGCTCAACACCCCCACTGGCGGTGTGGTGGGCGAAATGAGCATGGATGCAGCTGAAGGAGAACGCTCCACTATCGACAACACCAAGGAAATCTATCCCGGGCTCTTTGTTTCCGGCATGGCGGCCAATGGCGTGAGTGGCAGCTTCCGCATGGGCCCGATTTTTGGTGGCATGCTGATGAGTGGCAGGAAAGCCGCGGAATTGATGGGGGCTGCTATCTCAGAATGAGGTCAGGCTCTGTGAACAGGTGATTTGTGTGGGACTAGGGTCCCACAAATCACCTGTTCCGTTTCCGAAGCGGAAAGCAGAGCAGCACGAGGGCAATCAGGCTGGGAACCAAGGTATATGCCCAGGCCCTCCCGTTATGCTCTGAGTGGGGGAGAAGCCGGCACCGTTGCTGATACTGCAACAACCGCGCGTTTTTACGTTAAGAGCATTGTAGAAAATCCTGCCAGCTGGTTCAAGCCTGGCGTAGAAGTTACAGTTGACTATCATATAGGAGTGTGTAAGAATGGGCGCATGAGAAAATCTCTTTATTCCACATTTTTATCTGGCTGCCTGTTAGCCATATCTGCCTTGCA
The DNA here is from genome assembly GCA_045645565.1 of Akkermansia sp. GTDB lineage: Bacteria > Verrucomicrobiota > Verrucomicrobiia > Verrucomicrobiales > Akkermansiaceae > Akkermansia. Next base: position 8,148 of record JAZRJB010000055.1, read on the forward strand.
GGTATCCTGTGTGGACGTGAACGCGCCGCTGGAAAACGGTGAGTTGCCTTTGCACGTGGCGCTGAAGAACCGGGATGTGGCTGAGACCAGGAGATTGTTGGCTGCCGGGGCTGACCCGAATTTGATGAGTTCGGGGCTGCTGAGTTGCTCTCCTATGGAAGTCGCGCTGACCCATGGCAAAGGCGAAATGGATTGCATCAAAGCATTATTAGAAGCAGGAGCAAAGATTGGAGGGGAAGAAGTCCTGGATGCCGCATCTTCCCGGTATCCGCAGTACCTCCGGGCCATGCTCAATGCCGGTGGGGAGGTTCCCCGCATTGAAGCAGGGCAACGACCGACTCCCATCTGGAACCAGCTCTGCGGTTATGGACCTGATAGTGATGGCAGGGATACCGTTGCATGTGCCAACATTCTGATGGAAAGAGGCATTTCACCCCACGAACCGGTATATGCCCGTAATCTGCTAGATAATGCAGCAGACTGGGAATGTGAGGAGCTGGTGCGCTACCTGCTGGAGCAGGGCTTTTCCGCAAAGGTCGCAGATGAATACGGAAATACGCCGTTGATGGGAAATAATGAGAGCGCTGCCGTAACGAAGATGCTGCTGGAAGCTGGCGCAGATGTGAATGCGCAGAATAATGAAGGTCTCACGCCACTGATGCAGAGCCTGATGAGCGAGGAGGTGGTTCGTGCGATGCTGGAGGCAGGCGCCAATCCGAACCTGTGCAACAAGAAAGGCGAAACGGCCCTGATGTTCCACCTCCACAACCCGGATTCCATAGGCGGTGCCAACGTGGACAAGAATGGGTACCTCATGACATGGTGTGGCAGTCAGCAGAACATACCTGTAATAAAGGCGCTCATCGAAAAGGGGGCAGATGTCAACAAGCCCGATGCAGAGGGGGAGACTCCCCTGCAAGCTGTACCCACCGGAGAAAAAGAGGTGCGCGCACTCCTCATCAGCGCTGGTGCAAAGTAAAGCAGCACACAAAGGGCAATTCTTCGAGCAATTAGCAAGCTCCTGATAAACGGAATTTCCAGCCCACGGTAGTGGGCTGTAGAGGTTAGGCAGGGGTAGCCCCTGCTACACCGAAAATTAAACTGGAGCCCATGAAATGGGTGACAGAAGCCTCGGTTCTCAATTGTTGCAACCCCTTCTGTCACCCGCTCTCGCGGGCTCCGCCTTTATTTTACAATTAGCAGGGGGTGCGCAATCGCTGGCGGGCTTGCGCCC
>JAZRJB010000056.1:0-8630 GCA_045645565.1 Akkermansia sp.
TCCCCATACATACAAGCCACCTGCAAGGCACTGAAACCGGAGGGCGAGCGCCAATCGGCTTCACCGGTGGAGATAACGTGAGTGAGCAATTCCGGCACCTCGGCCTTCCATGCAGGGTGAATGTAAACCGGGCGGATATATCTGGGAGCACCCTTCCGGCCCGTTGGATTTTCCTGCACCTGTTGAGCAAGAGCTTGCAGCGTTTCCTGCTGCGCAGAACTCCATTCAGCAGCAAGCACAGAGGAAGATCCCAAAGCCATCAAGGCAAGCACAGAATATACAAAAGGTCTCAGATTCATAGCATTTGGAAGATGTTGATTTGCTATGGAGTCATGTTACCAGAATCAGGCAGGCTTGGCAAGCCTCAGCCGTGCGGAGAAATGGCCGCTACCGCATGTACCAGCACCCAGAAGACTATGCCGCCGGGAATGGCGATGGCACTTTCTGCGGCAAAGAGAACGATATTGCCCACGGCATCCACGCACCAGACCGGGCCGTATGCCACATAGTATCCAAGGGTCCGGGTCCCTTCTACCGCAGGGATGGCAGGGGTGGAGCAGTAGGCGGTGTCCTGGTTGGCCTGCAGGCTTTCCGGGCAGAAACTCAGCACCTTGCCGAGTACACGCGCCTTCCGGAAATCGGGTGATGTGGGGGCAATGACGGTAGCGGCGGCAGCAGCACGCGGCTGCCTGACCACCATTTCCTCCTTCCGGGGATGCAGCTCTTTCAGGCAGTTGGCCGCTTCTTCATCGCTCAGCGGAAATAACCACACTTTAGCCGTGGAAAGCTCTGGTTCATAGCGCACAAACTTGCCAAGTGCCGTATCCATATCGGCATATCGAAGCCCGAACAGTGGCACATCTTCTTTGCCCATGTACACGGTAAGCGGCACATAGTAGCGGCCGTTCAGTTCGTAGAGCGTGAATTGCCGGCGGGGGTCATGGTAGCGTCTGGCTTCGTCCCGGTTAATGATGGGAACCCGCTTGTCTGCCGGCTCCAGCTGTTCTACCAGGTTCAGCCTGGTACACCCCACCGCCGCAAGGCACAGGGAGCAAATGGCAAGGATTCTGGAGAATTGGAACTTGGTCATTACTAAGCGTGTATCTGTTACGGGGCATTATATCAATTCCAGCTCCTCTGTTCAAGCGTGGCGGGTATTTTGTTGAGCGTTTCCTGCAATTTAGTTGCCGATGGCGGGAAAATAGGGTTACAGTTCGGCCAGAATCTTGCGGAACTCGCTCATGGGGTAAGCCCCGGTCATGCTGATATTCTTGTCTTGAAACACGAGGAAATAGCGATACCCCGGCTCGGCTTGTTCCTGCCATGCTCTGCCCAAGTGCAGCTTGGCCAGAGTCTCCGAGCGGACTTTTCCCGCAGTGCGCATATCGCGTTGGTCATGCAAAGAAAGCGAGCTGCCCATCAGCAACTAGTCAGCTCGCGGAAAAGAGTCAAAAATGAATCTGAGGAATCTTGGATGGCTTTGTTATAGCATTACGTCCGATTAATAGGACGCCCCCCTGAAAAGAAAAATGCTCCGTCGGTGGCAGCCGAAGGAGCGGAAAGTAATATCAGAGCATCCACTCTTGATGGCTTCATTCTACTAGTAGTAGCCAAAAAGTCAATACTTTTCGTCAACTACGCCCAGCTCAATGAACTCAATCCACGATACTACAGACATTTCGTGTTAATCTCCTCCAGTCAGGTTCAAATGCTGTTCCGTACCCTTGCGGACACGGCCCTTTAGCGAACAGGACTAAATATGCCATGGTTTCATACCACGCAGCCGCCGAGACACCTCTGAGCGGACATCCTATCATTGCAAAGGGGCTGTTTCAAATCTGCTGGTAAAAATAGGTAAAATAGAGCATTCTTGAGGGTATAGAGTTAGGATGGCTATGAAGCAGATATTCTCTATGCCCCATTGAGAACAAATGCTTAACCAAGTGCTTGCACCTGCTACAGAAATGACCATCCGAGCGCTATTTTAGAGTGCTTATAAATTTACAAAAATACATTTTTTTTGACACTGAGTATTCTTAGTCTGACATTCAATGGCTTAACTTCATTGAATCGAGCCAAACCGGAAATAAACACCAGCAAATCTGAAACAGACCCTCGGATGTCGAATGTATTAATTTTCCAGCGCTGCGCGAAGCGGATATTTTTTATATCCTCCCCTTGCCGCCCCGGCCTTTAAGCCGGGCGACTCTGATACACATTCAAAAATCCACATCATCTACCGGCTCCAGCCTTGCATGAGGTAGAGCTGGCTGTTCACGCAGCGGGGTTCGCCGCCGCCCGCCGGGGTGAAGTACAGTTCCCAGGTGCTGGCATAAAATTCGCCCCATTCGCCGCTGTACACCATGATTTTCTCGGAAACAGCCAGTTTGCAGAAGTTCCGATATGGCTGCGGTGCAAAGTTGATGTTCTCCAGTCCCCGTGTACTTAACTCCGTTCCTCTGGTATATTCCTTTGCCCTCACCTGGAATGTTCCCTCGGGATAATCACGCGGCACCACCAGAATGGCGATGTACATGCCGGGCTGGAATCCCTCGCGCAGCACGATGACGGGCTTGTCCGGCAACGGGGGCAGCAGAACATCCAGCCCCTCGCGCGTGGGGTTGGCCGCCAGCGCAGTCAGGCCCTCATTCAGTTGCTGCAGCTGCTTGAGCGCAAACGGCCATGGTACCTCTTCCCCGAAAAAACGGGAACGCCGTGTGTATATTTTCCATCCGTTCTGCAGGGGCTTCAGCCAGATGACATCATCCGCGTCGTAGCGCAAGGCGTCATCTTCCTCACTGACCGCATGCTCGAAGACATGCCGCAGCAGTTCCAGATGCGGCACAAGCTTCACCCCGGGTGTCAGCGCGCGGTGGCAGAGGGCCCGCAGCTTATATTCCATCAGCAGCTCCGGTGCTTCTGATGCCAGTTTCTCCACATTCGGCGCCGATTCAGACAACTGTTCATCGCCGGATATGCACATCGAGGAATCCACATGCACCAGGTCTTTCCACTTCTTCACCGCAGGCGGCATCTGCTGCTCCTCCAAAGTATAGAAGCTGAAGCCCAGAGGCACCGCCATGCCGGGGGTATTCTCCGGCGTCATGTCATCCGGCAGCCGGTGTTCCTGCGCAAAGGTATCATAATCACCGAAGCTTACGGAAAGCGCACTGAACAGCAGGCAAAACAGCATCCCCACCCCGGCCAGTAATGACCACAGCCAAGCCCAGCTCACTCCGCGTTGTTTCCGGATAAGCCGCCGCACCGTAAACGCCAGCAACCAGACCGGAAGCCCCAGCAGTAACAACATCTGCGACAGGAGCCCCACATCCACAGCATGGCCTAATGCCACGCGGGCGGCAACCCCGGCGCTGCGAGTTTCGATGCTCAGCACCCCTGTCCTGATGGCTACCAGCGCACTCCCCAGCAGCGCCACCACCGGCACCACCCAGTTACGCCCCAGCACAAAGCGAATCATCTTTATTAACATCTTCATAACTTATTTTCCTTTAATCGATGCACCGCCACGCAACCCACTACAGCCAGCAACAGCAGCGCCGCCATATTCAGCCGCGCCCGCTCCACCAGCAGCACACGCCGCGCCTTTTCGCACTTAAACATCCGCCTCCTCCTTCCGGTAATACAAGCAGAAGAAATAGCCGGAGCACCCCAGCAGCACCAGCTCCGCCAACCCCACAAGCGTATGGATAATCCAGGTCTCAACCGGCACGCCCAGACTCAGCACAGAGTCCGCAGGGGTCTCCGGATTCACATACACCGTTACCCGGCGGCTTTCCCTGGCGCGCTCAAAGCGCGAGCGGGTGAAATTGTACCCCTTGCTATGAATGGTATAAGTATGATTCTGATACTCGAATGCCACTTTAATTCTGGCACTGCACGACCGGGAAGCCCCTCTTCGCCGGCTGAACACCTCGCGATATGCTTCCACATATCCCACAGCCCGGATTCCGGAATCCGACTGCAGGACATGGCACATTTCCTGCCAGCTCTTGAAGGTCGGCCAGCCCCACACCGCCGACAGGAACGCCAGCAGCAGGGCCAGCGCCAGACGCGAGCTGCGCCGCTGGTGCCGGGTATACGCGTTATTCTCCAACCATTCCAGATCTGCCATCTTACCCCTCCATTCTATCCCTTAGGCCACGGCGTATCCTTCCGATACAGCTGGTAGAAAATATGCACAGCTTGCCCAATCAACAGCACTTCCAGCAGCCACATGATAACAAAGTAGGTCCAGTATCTCTGTGGCACGCCGGTACTCATCATCGACCTTTCCGGCTTTTCCGGAACCACATACACCCTGAGCCAGCCAGTATCCCTGGACATAAATCGAGCGGTTGAAATTATACCCCTTCTCGCTCACCCGGTAAGTCTTTCCCTTGTATACGAACTCCACCTCAATCACGGCATCTTTTTCGCGGCCCTTAATATCGCGCAACAAATGTCCATCACGGAACTTTTCCACGCTTCCAACCACCCAGACATCCGGGTGCGTCTGCAAGGCATAGTAAACAGACTGGCTATTCACCACCGTTACCACGCTCCAGTACAACACCTGAACAACCCGCAGCCAGGATTCCGTCACATACCGGGTGCGCTCCTGGGGCTTAGTAGTCAACACCCGCTTCAGCCATTCAACACCGAACATATCTGCAACTCCTTTCTATGCATCACCACCAGGCATCCCCACCCATCAGCAGGAACTCCTGTTTCCCCAGGCAGCGGGGTTCACCACCCGCCTCAGGGGTGAACCAGATTTCCCACTCCGTGGCATAAAACTCATTCACCTCACCGCTCTGCACCAGCAGCATCGTATCAGCCGCCACGCTGCACACCGTCCCCAGCGGCTCCACCTGCATATAACCATGATGAATACTGACAGGTTTTCCGGTCGACACCTCGCGGGCTTTCAATTCAACACACCCCTCCGGGAACCCTGGTGGCAGCACCACCAGCGCATGGTATCGGCCATCCCCCGAGGCATCCCACAAACAAAGAAACGGCTTCTGCGGCGGCAGCGGTGGCAGCAGCGCATCCAGCCCCGCGCGGGTAGGATTCGCCGCCAGCGGCGCCAGGCTCTCTTCCAGCAGCTTCACCGCTCCCGCCACCTGTTCCTCGTGCTTGATTTCAAAAGGATACTGCGGAGGCGTCACCAGCGCCCACTGACCATGCAGCGGCCGGCACCATGCCCAGTCTGCGCGGATACCGGCCTCCCCCGGTCCATCCACCATCACCTCCGGCGCCAGCCGCCGCAACACATAGCTCTGCGGGTCATGGGCATGCACCAAAGCCACCGGCTCGTGCCAGTGCGAAAGCACCTGCGCATCAAAACGCGGATTCGTAGCCTCCGCATACAGGCAGCGCAGCAGGTATTCCTGCAGCAACTCCGGCGCCTCGCGCGTCAGCTTCTCCAGATTCGGCAGCGGCGGCATCTGCACCAGCACCTGCAGGGGCTGGCGTTTCGGGCGCAGACTCAACAGCTCCTGCGCCCGGGGCAAAGCCTCGCGCACCTCACCCTGCACCGCCCGCAATCCGCGGGGTGTCACATACTCCCGATTTTCCGGGATATTCACCCCCAGCATGTACCAATCGACCTTATCCACAAACATACACTGAAACGCAACCCACCACATACAGCCAAACGCCGCCAGACAGGCCACAGCCATGCTACCCCAGCAGCGCAGCAGATGCAGCCACGTCCGCCTGCGGCAGCAACACACCGAGGAACCAAACAGCCACAGAAAAGCCGAGCACCCCACAGCCAGCACCAGCAGCGAAACCGCCATGACCACCCCGGTAAGCACCTCATTCACAGAAGAAAGCCCCCCGCTCCAGGAATCAATCCCCATGGCCAGCAGCAGTGCCAGCCCCCAGATACAACAAGCCAATGCAAACGCCAGCGGCACCTGCCAGCAGCTCCGGCAGAACCGCCGGAAATGCCCCGGAGCAGTCATCTGTGCAGCATCGCCCTTCATACGCAAAGAATCCCCCGCATCAATGATGATGGCGGCGGTGCCCGTGGTGGTGGCAATCATCACAATCGTCATCATCCACCTCTGCCAGCAACCAGATAACACCAGCCACGCCCGCCAGCATAGCGGCATTCTCCGCCACCGTCACCGGCACATCCACCAGCAGCCAGTTGAAGGGCGCCGCAACACGCAGCCATGCAGCATCCGGAGAATGATACGTGTAGCTCACCTGGCGCTCCACCACACGCTTCACCACCGGCATACGGCGGCTCAGTTGCTTGATTTCCTCTGACTCCGGCACTTCCTCCAGGCTGAACATCTCATTCATCTGCCCGCCCTGCCCGGTCAGATACAGCGCCAGCGCCTCCGGGATACGGTACATCCCCGTGCCGCGGGTCTCAAGCGAGGGAGAGGGCGTTTGCTCCTGGTCAAACACCGTACGATGCAGCCGCAGCGGCGTACCGTAGCGGTAGCGCGGCAATTCAATGAAATAAGACGAGCCATTCTGGTACACCACCGGATTGGGTGCTTTGTTCAAATCAGCCGCCTCTGCCCGGGCTTCATACTCCGCAAGGTCGTACAACCGCGCGGTAGAGTTGAAATAGCAACTGTTCAACACCCCTGGCAGACACAACACAGCAGCAATAGCGCGGCTCAAACTTCCCATAACAAAGCAAATCTACCATATCTCCCCCGCAAAAACAATCCTTTTCGCCCTAACAATCTCGCAACAACGTGTAATAACAGCGTTTATGCCAGTTATTTCCACTCACGTTTTCTACTACCTCTGATTCCAAATACACCGACCATGAGAAAATTCGGAAATTCCGAATTTCTACAGTGCGTTATTTATGGTAAATTCTGATCGGGGCGACAGGAATAATAACATTGATAATTCGACACCTTACATCCATAGTGTGACGGGTTGCGTGACACTATACTCGCAAACACGGCACCCTTCAGTATTTTTGTCATACTGCCGCTGGCACAAGGTAAAAACCGTCCATCAAGCCAGGCATGTTGGGGGATGAGGATGAGAAACTTTGCTGCTTTACCACACAAGGAATTCTACGCACTAGATGAATTGGGCAGCGTCCAACTAGTGGGAGCCTCTTCGCCCCCGCCCAGCGGTAACTTAGACGAACCTGAGCATCTTAGAAAAGAGACTGGCTCAATCCCGCACCGAGCGCCCACCACGCCGCCAATAGACAACGCGCCGAGTCCCTTTAAACCCGATCTTTTGCGTTCTACCGTAAAGCGTGGCTTGCCGGGAGTCTACCAAGGATACGTAGATCCGTCAATCTAACTTTTGTATTCTACTTGTGTAGAAACGACAGGTGAGCTCTGCCGGTGGAGTTGCATTCCCCGTGTAAACGGGCCCACTTGCCATCTATACTTGATATGGCAAAGAGGTGGAGTTTTCGTTAAATTAATTTTTCTAAAATAATTGCTTGACAGATGCGCCAAGTTCATTAGAATGACGGCGACTAACTGATTAACAACTCCGCAATCTACCCTTGGAGATATAAACCGAGTCTCAAATAACGGGTGGTCTGTTTTAATGAGCTCTCTTTGCAACGGCATAACAACCAATCTTTCTATCTGTAGGCGGCTACTTGAGAGAGGCTCTGATTATACTTATGTAAACAAAGAGCGGCGTTCGGCCTATACAGTATCTCGCATGTGGAAGTTCATTGCAGACTTTTATGATAATACCATAAAGGAACTTACGAACAAGAACAATAGCCAGTTATCCTTATGAAGAAAAGACTACGCAAAAAATATCATCTGAGAGAATTCCAAGAACCATACTTCAGCATCCGGTTCAAGTATACAGGTGTACCTACCCCCGAGGAAGAAGACGTATTCTGGGATGATTTCATCCTCAACTGCATTGAAGCCAATGGGCTGAATTGTGGCGGAGGTGCAAGTGATCATATCTGGGAAATGGGCGCGCATTCCGTAGACAAATCGCAATCCATAGAAGATCAGCGAGATGCAGTCAGGGCATGGCTCGAATCCCGTAACGATGTGGAGGAGGTGAGCTGCGGAGAGTTTCGTGACGCCTGGTACGACTTTCCCATCAGCCTGAATGAGGAAATGAGGAAGAAGCCGCTTCAATATTTTGTACAGGTGGTTCATAACCGCGAGTAAGCATTCCATTACGATGGAAACTCCTAAAGAAACCTCTTTTCCGCTCACTATACGAAGAATTACTACCACCGGCAGTTATTCGAAAAATTCGAATAACTGCCTCCATCTTGTTACTTTTTGTTACCTTCTTTTGATTTAGGGTTACACTTTGTTCCCATTTTTTCCGAGTACCCATCTTGTCATATCAAATTGCAAATTAATGCTTGATTTCGCTAATTTTACTTACACCAGCACCCCTGCAAGACCATGACCCGCACCCGGCAGACCAAGACTCCACTTCGAGCAAATCCTCGACTTTTGGCTAGTTTTGTGACATAGTGGAGTTGTATCTAAACAACCAGCAAAAACAGCTTATACAAAAAGTCGCCGCTGGTAGAACCAAGGCGGCGACGATTTGCGTTATGAGTTACTGTTTATTTCGTTGGTTGAGGCATAATCTCACTCAGCGGGATTCGGAGGAATCCCATACCATGGTAGTCATTGGTC
>JAZRJB010000057.1:0-35259 GCA_045645565.1 Akkermansia sp.
CCGCTCAAGTCTCAGAACATATAGCAGCAGAGCCAAGAGGTACTGAAATGTACGAAGCCTCGACCGAGGGATGGAAAGCGGCGCAAGTCCGAATCCACGTAACGGTGCGGAGGAGCTGTCAGGGTATCTGACGAGGAGAGACAACGAGTTGCGGCAGGAACAACAGTTCCGGGACCAATCACATGCCGAGAAACCGCCGTATGCCATAAAAGGCACGTACGGTGGTGTGTGAGGGGGCGAAAGCCCCCTACACGATCTGAGTCAGCGTGGGCTGAGTCAGCAGTACTGGGTCAGTACGTATTGGAGAATGCCACCGGCCCGGAAGTATTCTTTCTCGATGGGGGTGTCCAGACGTACGATAAGGGGGAGTTCAAAGGCTGCGGCACCAGCGGGTTGCACCAGCAGGGTGGCAGCACTGCGGGCGGGCATATCGTTATTGAGCCCGATGATGGAGAAGGTGACGTCCTTGAGGTCCTTCACTCGGTCATAATCTGCCGGGTTGGCAAAGTTGAGGGGGAGTACACCCATGCCAATGAGGTTGCTGCGGTGGATGCGCTCGAAGCTCTTGGTGATGACTGCCTTTACACCAAGCAGGTTGGTGCCCTTGGCTGCCCAGTCGCGGCTGGAGCCCATGCCGTAATCCTCACCGCCGATGATGATGGTATTGATGCCGTCCTTCATGTATGCCATGCCGGCATCATAGATGAAGGTGGGCGTACCGCAGGGGGCGTTGATTTCCGTATCCGGGGCGCTTACGCTGGAGTTGCCGAAATAGAGGGTGTAGCCGCCTTCGACCCCGGCTGTGAGCAGGTTCTTGATGCGCACGTTGGCAAAGGTGCCGCGGGTCATGACCAGGTCGTTGCCACGGCGGGAGCCGTACGTGTTGAAATCGCGGCGCTCCACGCCTTGGGCGCTCAGGAACTGACCCGCCGGAGACGTGGGCTTGATGGCGCCAGCCGGTGAGATGTGGTCCGTGGTGACGCTGTCGCCGAAAATGCCGAGGGGACGTGCGTTGGTGATGTCGGTGATGTCTCCCTTGCTGCCATTGAAACCATTAAAGAACGGCGGGCGGTGAATGTACGTGGAATCTGCATTCCAGGCAAAGGTGGCGCCGGTGGGGGCGCTGACACCGTCCCACTCCGGAACGTGACCGGCGTAGCAGGCGGCGTAGTCCTCCGGGCTGGCGGCCCTGGCCTGAGCTGCTGCGATTTCATCGCTGCTGGGCCAGATGTCGCGCAGGTAAACGGGGGCGCCCTCTGCGCTGGTGCCCAGGGGTTCGGATTCCAGGTCTATGTCGACCCTGCCGGCCAGGGCAAAGGCAATCACCAGCGGGGGAGACATGAGGAAGTTTGCCTTCACATGAGAGTGAATGCGGGCTTCGAAATTGCGGTTGCCGGAAAGCACGGAGCAGGAAACGAGGTTGTGATTGACAACGGCTTCCTCAATGGCGGAGTTGAGCGGGCCGCTGTTGCCGATGCAGGTGGTGCAACCATAGCCGACAATGGAGAACCCGATGCTGTCGAGGGCGTCAGTGAGGTCATTGTTGGCAAAGTAGCGGGCGGCGATGCGGGAGCCGGGGGCAATGCTGGTCTTGACGTAAGCCGGCACCTTGAGCCCCAGGGCTGCTGCCTTTCTGGCCAGCAGACCGGCAGCCAGCATAAGGCCGTCGTTGCTGGTGTTGGTGCAGCTGGTGATGGCAGCCACCAGGATGGAGCCATCCGTGAGTTCGACATTGTGGGTGGTGTCGGAGTCCGGGTTGCCGGCATCGCCCTGCATGGTGATGCTGACCGGGGTGGTGCGTTGTTCCTGCCCATACGTGCTGCGGCAGATTTCAGCAAACTGCTCTTTGAGGATGCTCAGGGGAATGCGATCCTGCGGACGCTTGGGACCTGCTACTGCCGGAACGATGGTGGAGAGGTCGAGTTCAAGTTCTACGGTGTAATCCAGTTCGCCCTTGCGAGGCATGCCGAAGAGACCCTGGGCGCGGAAGTAGTTCTCACAGGTGGTGACCTGTGCCTCGCTGCGGCCTGTGGTGCGCAGGTAAGCGGCGGATACCTCATCGAAGGGGAAGAAGCCCATGGTTGCACCATATTCAGGAGCCATGTTGGCCACTGTGGCGCGGTCCGGCAGGGAGAGGGAGGCTGCACCCTCACCGAAGAATTCGACAAACTTGCCTACCACGCCGTGGGCGCGGAGCATCTGGGTCACGTGCAAGGCCAGGTCGGTTGCGGTGACACCATCGCGCAGTTTGCCACTCAGGTGAACACCCACCACCTCCGGCACCAGGAAGGTGACCGGCTGCCCCAGCATGCCGGCTTCTGCTTCAATGCCGCCGACCCCCCAGGCTACAATGCCCAGGCCGTTAATCATGGTAGTGTGGGAGTCTGTGCCCACCAGGGAATCCGGGTAGTACACACCGGCGTTTTCCATGACGCCCCGGGCCAGGTGTTCCAGGTTCACCTGGTGAACAATGCCTGTGCTGGGGGGAACTACGGAGAATGTCTGGAATGCCTGCTGACCCCACTTGAGGAATTCGTAGCGTTCAGTGTTGCGTTCAAATTCGCGTGTCAGGTTTTTTTGATAGGCTGCGGGGAAACCGGCCCAGTCCACCTGAACGGAGTGGTCCACCACCAGATCCACGGGAACCAGGGGTTCCATATCTGCCGGGTTTTTGCCTAAGTCCTGCACGGCGGCGCGCATGGCGGCCAAATCCACCAGCAGGGGGACACCTGTGAGGTCCTGCAGAATGATGCGGGCTACGGTGAAGGGAATTTCATAATTGCCTGGTTCTTTGGCGTTCCAGCCTGCCAGGTTCTTCACATCGCTTTCTGTCACTTTGAGCCCATCGCAGTTGCGTAAAAGGCTTTCCAGCACAATTCGCAGAGATACCGGCATGCGGGAAATCCCCGGGTAGCCCAGTTCTGCCAATGCAGGAAGGGAATGATACTGGCCTTCTGTGCCGCTGCCTGTCGTAAAGCTTCGCAGTGTATTCATGGTGTCAATTATGGCGTTAGTCATGTACGAATCGCGGAAAGTATACACTATTGATTGATAAAAGCAAGTCAAGAATACGCAAATTGCCGCTGCTGGCGGAATAAATAAGAGAGAGCCTGGGCATGTGGCCCAGGCTCTCTGGCTGATTTTTGTTTGGTTGGATTATCAGAAGTTGACGCGATAACCCAGGGTGCCATTCACATCCCGGTAATCGGAACGTACTTCAACTGAGGCATCCATGAAGATGCTGCCACCTTCATCACCCACCGGCACGGTGAGCCCGATGCCCGCTTCAATGCCGATGGCGCCCATTTCGGAACTCTTGACCTTCTGCGGGGATACCAGTTCGCGGTAATTAGCCAGCGCTACCTCGGAGCTGCCGCCAAGATCGCCCAGGTCTGCCTTGACCATGGCGCGGCATTCGAAGATAGAGGTGCGGTTGTACATGGATTCACCGGCAACGGTCTGGAGGCGGGCACCGAGCCCGATGGTGACACTATCCAGCGTCTGCTCGCCTACCGTGAGCGCGGCGCTGCTTCCCTTTTCAGAGTAGCCGTCCATGGTGGTGTGTCTCCAGCTGATGTTGAACATGGGCTGGATGCAGGTCTGGGCGTCTTCATCAAGAGCAATGACACGACCTGCCTCGTACATGAGACCGAAGCTGGTGCCGCTGGTTTCGCCTTCCAGTTCCATGCCTGCCACAGAACGGTTCAGCTTGAAATCAGCAAGACCTGCCGTTGCGATGAAGGTGTGCGTCCAGGCGCTGTCAGAGTAGCGGGCAAAGGCGCTCACGTAATACGTGTCGAGGTCGCCCTTGGCGGTGTCAGAACCTGTCATCTGGAGGTCACCGTACATGGCGCTGAATGCCATGCCTGCCGTGAACGTGGGCTCAAGGTCAACATCGAAACCAACGGTGCCACCCCAGCTGTTGAGTTCGTATCCGCTGTTGCCGCTGCTGTTCTGGAGTTCACCGCGACCACCTTCGGCGTTAATCCAAGCGTTGTAGTACGGCATTTCATCGGTCACCAGCGTCTGGTTGACCCCCATGGTGGTGGTGCGGTTGCGGATAGCCTTGAGCTGGCGGTCCACATCGCCCAGCAGCGCCATGCTCTGGGCTGCGGTGCTGGCGCCTGCCAGAGCTGCACCCAGTGCATCAGCAGCAGAGCTGTTGCCGGTGGTGACCATTTTGTCCAGTTCATCGAGAACGAGCCCTGCGGTGTCATTCTGGTTGAGCTGCGGGTTCACATGCACCAGAATGGCATCTGCCATTGCCAGACCAGCCTTACCGTTTGCGGAGGCATTGGTGCCTACGCTGTCTGCGTAGTAGCTGGTGTTGCGGTCAGCCATGACCTTGCCATCCTCCAGGCGGATGTTGGTGAAGTATTTGCCCATGGCTTCCACTTTCTTGCGGTCGCTGGTTTCAATGGCGATGGTTCCTGTGCTGCTGGTGGTGTTGCCAAGGTCTACCATGACGTGGTCCTTCATGGGGGCGCCCTTGACATCGAGTGCCATGCGCTCCGTTGCCTCGCCCAGGAGAACAATGCGGGCATTCTTCAGATTCAGGCTGTCACCGGTATCAACCACGTTGTTGCCTGCCACAATGGAGGCATTGCTCAGGCGAATGGCGAGATCACCGCCGTTCATGGTGGATTCACCAGCCAGGGAGCCGCCATTCATCACGATGGTGCTGTTCGTTGTATTCAGCTGGGCACTGGCGCCGCGACCTATAATTACCTGACTGTACTTGCCTGTCAGGGTAGCGCCGACGGAACTGAGATTCAGTTTGCCGGTGTAGCCGCTGGCGTTGGCGGTGATGTGGGCGGTGTCTGCGCGACCATCGCCGGTGATGGTGAGCTGGCTGTCCGCTCCGCCGATAAGCCCGTTGAGCTGGACTCTGGAAAGCGTGCCGCTCATATCAATGACGGCGTCATCATCATCGACCACCACATTGCGGACGTAATCCAGTACATTGTCCGACTTGATGGAGCCATTTTCCATGACGATGAGGTTTGCGGCGGTCTGGGCATCGCCTACCACCCATGTGGACTGCTCATCTGTCTGTTCTGCGACCTGCAGGTAGACATTCGACACGGTGTCGTTAATCTGGGTAACCCTGGTAACGGGGGCGGCACTGCTGAACTCGAACCACAGACCACGGCGCAGAATTTCCTGCATCTGGGCGTTGTTCGTGTTCGTAATGTCATAGGCATCCAAGTTGAAGTTATCTGCCAGGCTGCCGTTCAGGCGTTCCTTCAGGGTAATGAGGTGGTAGTTGCCGGTAGAGATGCTCATGTCATCCAGTTCAGCAATTTCCAGTGTGATTTTCTCACCAGTCGTCTTGGTGGTCAGGCTGTTGATGCTGAGGCGTGCCGTATTGGCGCCAGCGGCAACATTGTCAATGCTGATGCTGTTGGTCACCAGGTTGCCCATAATCAGGCTGCCGCCCTTGTAGCCGATGGCTTCATCAGTAATCGTGATGCTGCCTGCTGTCAGGTTGCCAGCGGTTTCACCTGCGTTCTGAGCTGCGTTGATGGTTACGTTCTTATCCCCGAAGCTGATGGCACCCTTGTTGTTCAGGTTGCCGTTGAAAGCGGTGTCATTATCAATGGCGAGGCTGCCGTTTTCGCCTACATTCACATCGCCACTGCCGGAAATCGTGCCGATTCCCAGCGCACCCTCAACAGTGATGGAACCATTGCCGCCCTGGACAAGAACGCCGATCTGGGCGTTGTTTGCGGTGAAGTCGCCGTTGTTGGTCAGGGTGTTGATGTTGGCATTGTTTCCGACTGTGACGGAACCGCCGAATTCGAGGTCAAGGTTGTCAGCAATCATGTCACCATCGATGCTGAGGCTGCTGCCTGCGCCAACGGTAAGGCTGCCCTTACCGGCATCTGTCTTATCGGTGAGGGTGAGGTTGCCTCCAATGCTTACCTCGGTATCATCACCGCTGATGCTGATGCTGCCGGCCGTGTTGTCGACGTTTCCGCCAACGGTAAGGCTGCCGCCGGTGATGTTGAGTTCGCCGGTGGCGTTGTTCAGGTTGCCGGAGATGTTCACCTCGCCGCCGGTAATGATGAGGTCACCGGTGTTAGTAGCGCTGCCGCCGATGCTCAGGTAGGCCCCGCTCTGGGTCAGAACGGTGCCGGTGTTGCTCAGGTTGCCCTGAATGCGCAGAGAACCGGCAGAGTTGATGCCCTGGTAGGCGTTAGCTGCTGCAATGATGAGCTGACCGTTCTGGGAAACAGTAACGCTTTCGCCTACGCTGGTGTTGACGTTGAGCAGCAGGTTGCCGCGGGTGACTTCAAGATTCTTGGCAATGTTCAGCTTATCAACTCCGCCACCGTTGGTGTTCAGTTCGAAATGATTCCAGGAAATGATGTTGTATGTGCCGGTAGCTGCCAGGCTGTCGATGACGACGCTCTTGGCATGGCTGTTTCCGTTCACGAATACCTGGCTGTCGCCGTAGCCGTCAAACATCAGGTCTGAGGAGCTGGTCGGTACGGAGCTGTTCCCCCAGCTCTCAGCATTGTTCCAGAAGGCCGGCTGAACTTCATCAGCATAGAAGTCGTTCATGCCGATCCAGCTGTATGCATTAAGTGCAGCCTGCAGTTTGAGCTGCTGAATGCCGTTTCCTGTTTCTACCCAGACCAGGGAGTAGTTGTAGAGACCGTCAGAGCTGGATTGCGTGGTACTGGCAGAACCGCCTTCTGCGAATGAAGCCAGAAGGACATCATAGCTTGTGGCTTCGTTCAGTTCCATGATGACGAGGCTCTTGTCATAGGCGCTGTTGAGAGCGTTGCGGACAAGGTCTTCGTTAATCTGGATGGTGAGTGCGCCGCCCAGGGAGTTCAGCTTGACCATGGCGTCAGGTGCTGCGGCAGCGGCATCTGAGGGGGCTGTTGCCACACTCTGGAGTGTCAGGGTGGTGGTTGTCAGGCTTCCTGCGGTGAGGCGGCTCACTGTATCCGTTGTGCCCAGAATCAGAGAATTCAAGGTCAGGCTCTGCGCGGTGTTGGCTGCGCTCAGCAGGGTGAGGGAGGTACCAGTGATGTTGGCAGAACCCGCCAGCTCACCAGCCAGAATGGCAGAGGAGGTCAGGTTCAGTGTTCCTGTTGCGTTCAGGCGGGTGGTGCTCAGGGTGTTGCCCCCCATATCAATGCTGCCGTTGCTGCTTTCGATTTCAGAAACAGTCAGATTGGTGCCAAGCTGAAGGGTGCCGCCGTTGAGGGTTACCTTACCAGTACTCAGGCTGTTTTCTGTGCTGGTTTTGAGCGTGCCGTCGGAAATGGTGGTGCCGCCGGTGTATGTGTTCGTGCCGCTCAGAACCAGAGTGCCGGTTCCAGCCTTGTGCAGGGCAAGGGTGTTCGAGCCGGAGCCATTCTGCAGCTTACCGGCAAAGGTGCCCTCGCTGACTGTCAGGGTGGCTGCGGCGTTGGTTGTTACCACGTTGTCTGCATCAGTGGAGTTCAGCCCCTTAATGGTGGCGTTCTGGTTGATTTGCAGGGTGGAGAGTGAGTTGGCTCCATTCAGGTTAATCGTGGCATTCCGTGCGGCGTTTTCAGCTGCGAGTATCAGCTTCATTCCGCCGTTACCGGCATCCCCCAGGTTATAGGAACCCTGGAACGTATTGCCGTTGTTGGAAAGTGTCCAGCTGCCGGTGTTACCTTGTGTCGGGGCTGTCATCTCAACGGTGCCGTCACCGGAAAGTAAGCCGGTAAGGTTCATGTTCTTATCCCAGAATTGGGTCAGCAGAACCTTGCCGCTGGCATTGTAGGTGGCAGTGGTCGCACTCGGATCCACAATGTTGAACCGGATGTCGCCGCTCAGCACATTGTGACCATCGCGGTTGCGCAGCGAGGAACCGGACACTAAATCGAAATCAGGTGATACGGAACGATCTGTACCACCCAGGTGAATCCAGGCTTCAGCGCCATCGCGTACGATAATGCGGGAGGCATTCAGGGTTACGGGTTGACCGCCGCCCGTGCCGTTGTTGTACTGTCCCAGGTAAATCTGCCCTTGCAGCATGTCAATCGTGCCGGTTACGCCTGCGTACGTGTTGCCGGTGATGGCAAGTTCCGTGCTGGGGGATTCCAGCTTGATTGCTATCGTACCATCACCGCTGGTGTTGCGCAGAAGGGCTCCAACCGATTCAACACTCATGTTCTGGAGGGTGGCGGTTCTCCCCTCGGCAATGATGAGGCCGGTGGCACGGTCAGTGTTTGCCGTAGCGTTTGCGCCACCAATGACGATATCCCTTGTGTTGACTCGGTACGTGGCATCCATGGAAACGCCACCAACGAAGGTGACATCGCCGGTTGTGGCGTTTTTGGTCAGTGTGGTGGTTTTGTTTCCGTAACGTGCTGTGGTGGTGTTCAGGGTGACGGTACCGTTGTTGTTGTCAATCAGTAGATAGGTGCTGCCTGTTGTGGTCTGGTAGCCGTCTGTTCCGTTAACGCTCAGCTCACCCAGCTGACCAGCGCTGACAAGCGTGAATCCGCTCAGGTCATCGGAAATGGAGAATGTGCCATTTACGGTGAGAGTCTTGTTGTTGACAATGCCACCTGCAACATTCAGGGTGGAGTTGGCATTCTCACCCATGGTGAGAATGGCTGAGTTGGTGATGGAACGGATACCGCCTTCAGAGATAATGGAATTAATCCGGCAGACGTGGTCACCGTGTGCGCTGTTGTTGATAACCAGACTGCCTTCACCTGTCAGGGCTTCAACCCGGGTGAAGATTTCCCATGTGCTGGAGATGGTAGAGGTGACGCCCTGCTTGACGTTAAAGGTGAGGAATTCAAGAGTTCCCTGGTTGGCAGCACCTGCGCAGGTGGCGTAGATATTCAGCGTGTTGTTGGTGTTGACATTGACGGTGCCCAGTGTACTGTTACCGCCGGAATAGCGGATGCTGCCGCCCTCCAGGTCAAAACTGGCCTTGCTGAAATCAAGCTCAACCATGTTATTGTTGTTGCTCGGGGTGCCCAGTTGGAGGGTGCCTCCCTTGAGTACGAAATTACCGGAGAAGGTGGAGGTTGCACCAGCGGAACCAATGTTGATGTTGCCGTTCAGTTCAACGGTACCGTTGCCGGCGAGACTTTCCAGACCAGTGCAGGTGCCACCGCTGGCAATAGCTACTGTGCCGTTAATGGTCAGTGAGGTGGTGTTGGTCAAGCCTGTCAGCTCACAGTTGCCATTCAGTGTGACAGCGCCGGAGCCGGAGAGGGAGAGAGCCGTTCCGGTAATGTCAGCGTTGACGGTGATGCCAGCTGTTTCGAAAGTATGCAGATTGGCAATGCCGACGGCGCCATCGGCGTTAATGGTCAGCGTGTTTGATTGAACGCCGATAGCCTGGATGTTGTCATTTGCAGCCAGCTTGAGGGTGGAGCCGGCGGCGTTCGTGTTGATGAGGAGGAACTTATCACTACTGGCGATATCTCCATAGGCGGCGTTGGTGCCGTTCTTATTCCAGGTTGCATCTGCGGCGGCGGTTTCGCCTGCACCAAGCGTGGTCTGGTAGGTCAGCTCATCTGTGCGGTCAATAATTTGCAGACCTGCAAGAGTGGCGCGGGTGGTTCCATTGACCCAGACGCTAGTGGCCAGCAAATCACCGGACGTGGTTACGCGGATGGTGTTGGCATCCGTGAATTCGGTGCAACCACCGCCACCATTACCCCAGCTCTTGTTGGCGTCCGTGGCAATTACGTTAGTGCCGCCTACGTAACTGGTGCCATTCACGTTGATGGGGGCAAATCTGCCGCCGGGGCTGTCACCAGACATGTAGAGGATGACTTCTGTAATCCAGTAATCATGGTCAACGGCAATGGTATATGACTGCTGGGTATGATTGGCAATGTCAATGTAGTGCTTCTGGACTTCCCCTGTCAAGGTGCCGTTGGAACCAACATTACTTTGCCATGCGCCGAACGTGCCGGAGAGGGAGAAGATACCCGCGGCGTTACCATTCTGGTTAGTGACTTCCTTGTTGCTGGTTACGTTGCGCTGGACGATGTTCCAGCCGGAGACAGAAACGCCGCCAAGGCTGCCGGTGGCGGTTTCGCTCATATTGTCACCGAAGTTGATGCTGATGCTGTCACCTGCGCTGCAGGTTAAAGCTACAAAGGCGCTCATGGCTACCATGAGTGCTGTGAATAATCTTTTCGGGAGATGAAGTTTCATGGTGTGTCTGGTAAAAAATGGAATCAGAGTCGTGCCGGAAGGGTACGATTTGACTTACCCTACCATACTAGCTTACGAGCTATCCCAAAACAAGCCAAAAAGTGGCGGAAAATAAAAAAATGCAGCAATCAAGCAGATTAGTCTTGCAAAAAGGCGCGTAGCGTAGTAGTCTCCGCTATGGCAGAAATTCAGCTTGGACTTACATTTGACGACGTGCTCCTGCTGCCTTGCCTGAGCACGATTCTTCCCGGCGAGGCCGACCCTTCTTCCCAGCTTTGCGCTGGTTTCCCTCTGCGCCTTCCGATTCTTTCCGCACCGATGGACACGGTGACCGAGGTGGAAATGGCGATTGCCATGGCCCGCGAAGGTGGCCTGGGTGTGATTCATCGCAATAACCGCATTGATGATCAGGCTGCTATGGTGGCTAAGGTGAAGCGTTTTGAAAACGCTGTCATTACCAAGCCGCTGACCGTGACCAGTGATATGAGCCTGACTCGTGTGAAGGGAATCATGCTGGAACATGGTTTCTCTGGTCTGCCTGTGGTGGCAGAGGGCAATATCCTGGTGGGTATTGTGACGGGGCGTGATATGCGTGTTGTGGATGGTCACGACCTGGATAAGCTCACCGTAGCTGACGTGATGACCCCCATGAGTCGCCTGATTACCGGCACTCCCAGCACAACTCAGGAGGAGGCTCGCAAGATTCTTTACAGCAACCGCATTGAGAAACTTCCCCTTGTGGATGAAGCCGGTTGCCTGGTTGGACTGATTACCGATACTGACATCCGCAAGCGCGAGGCGTTCCAGGAATCCACCAAGGATGAGTTCGGTCGTCTTCGTTGCGGCGCTGCCGTGGGTCCTGGTCCGGAGTTCATGGCTCGCGCTCAGGCTGTTATTGATGCCGGTGCAGATGCTCTTTTCATTGATGCTGCAACTGGTCACACCAGCCGCGTGCTGCATGTGATTGAGAAGCTTCGTGAGCTTGGCAAGCCTGTGGTTGCTGGTAACGTGGTGACTCAGGATGGTGCCCGCGACCTGATTTCTGCCGGTGCCAGCGCCATTAAGGTGGGTGTGGGCCCCGGTTCCATCTGCACGACCCGCATCATTTCCGGCGTGGGTATGCCCCAGTTCTCCGCTATTCAGGAGGTTGCGACGGTGGCTCGTCCTGCTGGCGTGACGGTGATTGCCGACGGCGGTATCCGCTATTCCGGTGATGCCGTGAAGGCCCTTGCTGCTGGTGCTGACCTGATTATGATGGGTGGCATGCTGGCAGGATGTGAGGAAAGCCCCGGTGCAGTGGTTCACTACCAGGGCCGTAACTTCAAGACATACCGCGGTATGGGTTCCCTGGGTGCCATGCGTGCCGGTTCCGGTGACCGCTACGGTCAGAACGGCAGTGGTAAGCTGGTGGCTGAGGGCGTGGAGGCTCGCGTGCCGTACAAGGGTATGCTGGCAGACGTTATCTTCCAGCTCGTGGGTGGTCTGCGTTCCGGTATGGGTTATCTGGGTGCCAAGAGTCTTCAGGAGCTTCGTGACCACGCTCGTTTTGTCCGCATTACGGCTGGTGGTCTGCAGGAAAGTCACCCGCACGATGTGACGATTACTCAGGACCCCGGCAATTACAGCCGTTAATGGGGCAGGGTAAGACAGATTAAAGGACCGGCGCGCCTGCGGGCGCGCCGATTTTGCAAGGATGTTTATGAAAAGTATTGATATAACAGAAATCGGGACCAGCCCGGTTCAGCTTATCGGCAAGCAGTGGATGCTGATTACCGCTGGAACCGCAGAGAAATTCAACTGCATGACTGCCAGCTGGGGCGGTATCGGTTATCTCTGGAATCGTCCGGTGGCTTTTGTTTTTGTGCGTCCCAATCGCCACACCGTATCATTCATTGAGGAACAGCCCTCAATGACCCTGAGCTTCATGCCGGAGCAGTACCGCCAGGATCTGGTGTTCTGCGGGCGTAATTCCGGGCGGGATGTGGATAAGATGGCTAACACGGCGCTGGTGCCGGTGCCGACTCCCAGCGGGTTGCTGACATTTGAGAATGCAGAACTGGTGCTGGAGTGCCGCCGTATGTTCCGCACAACGCTGCAGGAAGCTGATTTCCTGGATTGGAGTGAGGTGTCTCTCGCCTGGTATGCAGAAGATAATCCCCTGCATTACCTCTATATTTGCGAAATTACGAACGCGCTTGTCCAGTAAGGCGGCGGTTAACCGAGCCTGTTTTCAAAGTCCGCGTAGCCGAATCGTTTGGCTATGCGGATTTTTCCATCTGCCTGGAGTACGGCGATATCCGGGTGAGGAACACCATTGAAATGCGTCGTTTTGACGATGGTGTAATGGCTCATGTCGTCCAGAATAATCGTATCATCCACCTGCAAGGGGTGGTCAAAGGAAAAATCGCCAATCACATCCCCCGCCAGGCAGGTGGGGGCTCCCAGACGGTAGGTGAATTGTTTTTCTCCGGCGTCACCGGCAGGGCTGTATTCTTCATCCGGCAAGGAAACGGCCGGGGTGCCGTTTCCGCCGTTGTGGACGGCGTAGACATCCGGGCGATAGGGCATTTCCAGAACGTCGGGCATGTGGGCGCTGGCGCTTACGTCCAGAATAGCATGCTGATAGCCCAGTGATTCAAAGATATCAAGGACGCGGGCGCGGAGAACACCGGTGTGAATAGCCCAGGCTTCTCCGGGTTCCAGGAATACCTCCACCTGGTACATTTCCCGGATTTCGCAAACCAGGTCAATGAGCGCGGCGCGGTCATAGTCAGGTTTGGTAATCCAATGACCGCCACCCATGTTCAGGTAGCGAATCTGTTTGCTGGCAAGCAGGTTGCCGAATTGTTTCTCAAACGCACGGAAGGTGTCGATAAGCTCCTGGGCTCCCTGTTCACAGAGGGTGTGGAAATGCAGCCCGGAAATGCCGGTGAGGTCAACGCCCTGGAGTTGCTCAGCCGGTATGCCGAGCCGGGAGCCGGGTACGCAGGGGTCGTAAAGCGCTGTGTGACCGGTGGAAAAGCAGGGGTTGATACGCAGCCCCAGCTGGAGTTCTCCGCTCTGAACGCGCGGGTGAGCAAGGCAAGTGCTGCGCCACCGTTGCCACTGAGGGATGCTGTTGAAATCAATGTGGTGGGCAAATTCCAGAAGTTCGGCCAGTTCTGCTTCCCGGTATGCCGGGGAATATACGGCCACGTGGCCACCCAGATGCCTGGCGCCTAATCGGGCTTCATAGAGCCCGGAGGCACAGCAGCCAGCGGCATAGGGCTTGAGGGTTTCCAGACCCGCTGTTGTAGAGAATGCCTTGAGGGCAACAAGCAAACGAGCACCGGATGCGCTGGCAACTTCTGAAAGAAGCTGCGCGTTGCGCTCCAGTGCCGGGAGTGAAATCAGGAATTGCGCCACGGGGAGGAGTCGGGCTGGTTATTTGCGTTTTTTGCGCTGGTTATTTGCGGTTTTTGGAGCAGTGGCCTTCTTGGCAGCAGCTTTCTTTTCTGCATCAGCCTTGGCGGCAGCTTCGGCTTGTCTGGCCTGTTCCTCAGCCGCTTTCTGCTCCATTGCCAGGCGCTCCTCTGCAGCTTTGGCTGCGGCTTCATTTTCTTTGGCGGCCTGCTCAGCGGCTCGTCTTTCCTCCTCTAGCTTCTTTTCTTTTTCCTGCTGTATCTGCTGCAGTTTTGAGCCGACAGCCTGAATGGCAGGACGCAGAGCATCAAAGCAGCGCTTTGTCTCAGCTTTCACATCGAGCCGGGGGCTGCTGGCGTTCACCTTTTGGCAGATATCGGCAGCGTGTACCCATGCGTTATGGGCTTCGCCTGGCATGTTCAGAGCATTCAGCAGGTTGCCGGTGGAGGTGAGGAGCTTCACGTATGAAATAGACATGTCTGACGAGAGACGCTTGAGCTTCTGCGCTATTTCGATGCCCTTTCCGTATGTGTTCATGGCTTCCTCAGTAGCCCCCAGCACGCGGTGGCAGTCGCCCAGGCAGCGGTAGGAATCCAGCAAATCAGTGGTGGCTTGTGACAGGGCGGGGGGTACGTCGCTGTTAGTGGATATATTTTCGAAATCCTTCGGCGCCACGGCGTTAAAAATGGCTTCATCAAGCTCGATGGCCTTTTCGTAGCAGGCAAGTGCCTCCGAGGCCTTGTTCTGGGAAAGCTGGCAGACACCCATGCCGTTGTGGCAGGCGCTGAGCAGCCGCTGCCCCTCTGTGCTCTTGCGGAAATCCTCCGGCATGGCTTCGATTTCCTTGATGGCATTTTCGTACTCCTGCATGGCTTTGCCGAATGCTCCCAGATCACGGGTACTGGCTGCAATCTGAACCGCCAGCTGAACACGCTCCTTGGTCAGCTCACCTTTCTGGAGTTCCGCGTAGTAAGCCTGCATCATTTCCAGCATGTCCTTTGCGATGGAATTGAGCTCGGGGAAGGTGTCAGGACTGGAAATTTTCGCGCCCAGTGTGAACACTGCATGGTTGAATAGGGCAGTACGGGCTTTTTCCTGATTCTCTGTGTTGTCCGTGCTGACCGGGGTGTCAGCGCTGGCTGCGGGTTCGCTTGCTTCTGCGGGAGGAGGTGCCTGTACTTCTTCCTGAACGTCTGCTGCGGGTTCGCTTCCAGGGGCTTTTTCTTCGCAGGAACTCAGTCCCAGCAGGGCGGCTGCGCCTGCCAATGCCGCAAACTGGCTGCTGTTCTTCCGAATGTAATGGGAAAATTTCATACTTCCCCTATTCTGCCTGTCTGCCCGCTCAGCGTCAAGCTCATTCTTTCCGTTGTATGTTAAAAAACTGGCATATTGTATTATTCTCTCCGCATTAAAACTACTTTTTTGAGAAAAATGCAAATTTTTGCTTGTCTTTTCCCTTGCATATTGGCTAGAATGAGGAGCAACGAAACGACATGAAACATTTCCATCTCTTCAAACGTATTGCCTTGACGTGTGGCGCCGCTGCTGCGGTCAGCCTGGTGAGTTCCTGCACCTCCACCACCTCCTCTGTCGCTCAGCGGGCAGAGCAGTTGCGTCTGGGTTCCAATGTAACGGTATTCAGTTACAACGATGCTGCATCACCCAAGAATCGTCTTTGCGTGCCGGCTGGTCCGTTGCCAGAGAATGTTGCCAAGGCTCTGGATACATGGATGAACACTTCTACGGTTAAGCAGTTCGCCTATGCATACCCGCAGTACTATATCGCCATGACGGCACCGAATGGTCGCCAGCGTGTCTGGGGTATCTGCACGGACGGTAAGGCAAACATGGTTGGCGTGCTCGTTCCCCGCGATGGTGTGGCTGCCTGGGATTTGCCCTTCATTGGTGCCTACCGGGTGTATGTATGCGACACAGCACAGCGCCGCGCCCTGTCTGATGCCATCATGACTTACCTTGCTGAAGCCGGGTATGATAACTACCGCATCGAGGCTCGCAAGGCTACCGGTCTGGTGGATGAGGAATATCTGATTTCCAAGCCCAAGACTCTTGCTGAGATAGAGCAGGAGCTTCTGGCTGCCGAAGCTGCCCGCAGAGCTGAGGCTGAGGCTGCCCGCAAGGCAGCTGAGGCAACTCCGGAGACTGGTGATACCGAATCTGACGAAGAGGAAGGTGACGAAGAGTCTGAGGATTCCGGCGATGACGAGGAGACCACGGATGAAGAGGAGTCCGGGGACGAAGAATCTTCTGATGAGGAGGAAAGCTCTGATGAAGAAGAGTCTTCCGACGATGCGGATTTCTCTGAAGGTGAGGAAGAAGAAGAGGAAGAGTAAAGATTCCGCTTTAATCCTTTCTGATATTTTGGGAAACGCCCCTGTTGCGATTGTGATGCAACAGGGGCGTTTCTGTTTGTCGGGAGTGGGGGTGGGAAGGGGAGTAGATTCAGAGGTGAATGGACGCCAGGTCTTTCATCCATTCGGAGACGTTCTGGTATCTGTGTGCCGGGAGCGGCGCTATGGAGCGGTCAATGGTGGCGAGCAGGGCCTGGTTGTAATGCTGCAGCAGCAGCTGATTGGTGGAAAGGGGGTCAGCTGTGTCGAATAATTCGCGTTGGCGGCAGCTGGGCAGGCAGTTGCCCGTGAGCGTGTAGTACAACGTGGCGCCGAGTGCGTATAAATCAGTCCACGGTCCCATGTTGCCATTGGGAAGGCTCTGCTCAGAAGGACTGAAGCCGGGTGTTTCGACAATGTTGTCACTGATATCGCCGTATGCTTCTCGCGCTGCGCCGAAATCAATCAGCACGGGCAACCCGCTGCGGGTGATGAGGATGTTATCAGGTTTGATATCGCGGTGCAGCAGCTTTTTATTGTGCAGGTAATCCAGCGCATCCAGAAGGCGCACGATGAGTCCGAACAGGCTGGATTGCGGGATGGGGGTGCCGCGTTCGGCATGCTGGGCAGCCAGTTTCCCGAGGGAAATGCCATTGATGTGTTCCACCACATAATATGCCGTGTTATGTTCCTCAAAATAGGAATAGACCTTGGCAATGCAGTCGTGATCCAGGTTTGCCATGAGCCTGACTTCCCGGAGGAAGTTATTCATGGCCCAGTTGTAGGCGTCCTGGCTGGTTTCCGGGGTGTGCATGCAAACATCCAGCGTTGCTTCATCCCGGTAGCAGATGGTATCCGGAAAGTTCTCCTTGATGACAACGCGGCGATTCAGCAGTGATTCCTGAGCCAGATAGGTGACACCGAACCCACCGCTACCCAGGCAGCGCTGGAGGCGGTATCCGTGCAGCAGGGTTCCGTCCGGTAGTTCTCTGGGGGCAATCGGGCAGTTTACGGCAGGCTGGGACTGGGTGTCCCCTGCGCTGAGCGGGGAGGAATCCGGTACCTGTTGCTCAGCCCGGGCAGCGGCCAGAATGCCTTCCATGAAATCGCCAGCCGGGCGGCTGTGAAGCGTTTCTTCCGGGTATTGGCTGTTGCCTGGTTGTGTGGCAGGCGGCGGGGTGAACGCCGGCGGTGCAGGGGGGGAGCCTGCCGCGGGTTCATCCGGGACTGAACAAAAAGTGGGAGAAGGAGCTGATTCCGGCATTGTGCTACGCAGTCATTCTAGCCTGCGTCTGCGCTCATGTCGAGCTAAAAAAATGTTTGGTATCGTGTTAATACGGAGGGGCAACCGCAGCTTTAAGCTTGCCAATGTGCTGAAAATACGCTAATCTCTCCCTATGTTCGTAGATAATATCCGAATTTTTGCCAAAGCGGGCAAAGGTGGAAATGGCCTTGCTTCATTCCGCCGTGAGAAGTTTGTGCCCCGTGGTGGTCCTGATGGCGGTGACGGTGGTGATGGTGGCAGTGTGATTCTGGAAGTGAGTACCGGAACGAATGATTTGCGTAACTATTTCTATGACCCCAAGCTGGTTGCAACGGATGGGATGCCTGGTATGCATGCCCGCAAGCACGGTAAGGACGGTCGCACGGTGATTGGTAAGGTACCGCCTGGTACCATTGTGTACCGCAGCAACGCCGCTACCATGCAGGAGGCTACCTGGTTGGAACGCGAGGGTGATGGCATTGAACTGGAACAGATTGCTGACCTGACTGAACCGGGTGAGCGTTTCGTGCTTTGCCAGGGTGGTAAGGGTGGTCGTGGTAACTGGCATTTCCGCACGGCAACGGACCAGGCTCCGCTGAAGTTTGAGTATGGTACCGAGGCTGAGAGCGGTGTGTTCTTCTTCGAATTGCGCCGCATAGCAGATGCTGGTCTGGTAGGGTACCCGAACGCCGGTAAGAGCACGCTGCTGACGGCTATTTCCAATGCAACTCCGAAGGTGGCGAGTTATCCGTTCACCACGCTGCAGCCGATTGTGGGTGTGGTGGAATTTGAGGATTACAACCGCTGCGTTGTGGCTGATATACCTGGGATTATTGAAGGTGCATCGAACAACCGAGGCCTGGGGCATGAGTTTCTGCGTCACATCATGCGCTGCCACCTGCTGCTGTTCGTGGTGGACCTGACAGGGTTGGAGCATGACCCGGTTGAGGCTATCCAGACACTGCGTAAAGAAGTGAAACTCTATTCTGATGAATTGGCAGCCCGCCCCTGGGTCATTATTGCCAATAAGATGGATGACCCCACTTCTGTGGAGAATCTGGAAATTCTGCGCCAGCGTTTCCCGAAGGTGGAAATCATTCCGATATCTGCCTCCATGGGAGACGGTATACCGGCATTCAAGGAGCGTTTGCAACAGTTGCTCAAGGAGGGTTAAACGGTGCTGGTTGCTGTTCTTTCCGATATACACGCTAACCTGGAAGCCCTGCAGGCTGTGATGGATGATATGAAGTCCCACGGTGCAGAGGGAATTCTGGGGCTGGGTGATTATATCGGATTTAATGGCAATCCGTCTGAATGCCTTTCCCTGGTGCAGCCTCATCTGCTGGCTGCGGTGCAGGGGAACCATGAGGCAGCTCTGGTGGACAGGGCTGTTTTCGGCGTGCCCATGTATATGGAGATGATGGACCGCACGCAGGATATGCTCAGCCATGCGCAGATGCGGTGGTTGCGGCGCTTGCCGCACCATACATCATGGCAGGATTGCCTGCTGGGGCATGCCACGCCTGAGGCGCCTAAGCGCTGGGGGCGGATTGCGAATGTGAATGAAGCCCGCAAGGTGTTTTCTTCTGTCAAGAATCGCCTTTCATTCTATGGGCATACGCACCGGACGTCTGTCTTCCGCCTGTACAAAGGGCAGGTGGAAAAGGTGGAGATCCAGTATGATGAGCGTGGGGATTTCACCATGCACCTGCCTTCCACATGCCGTTTCCTGATCAATCCCGGATCCGTGGGGCAGCCGCGCGATTTGGACTGGCGGGCGTCGTATGCGCTTTTCTGCCCTGAGACTTCCACGCTGCATCTCCGCCGGGTGGCGTATGATGTGGCAGAGGCGGGCAGCAAGATTGCCCGCACCGGGCTTCCTCAGTCCTTTGCTGTGGCATTGCAGCAAGGAACTTCTCCCACGGGAGATTGATTCAACATTTCTACCCCGGGAGGGACTCTTATTATAGTATGAAGACGCAACACGATGTTTCTGGTCTGGTGGGGCGTACCCCGCTGCTTGAAATTAAGAATTACTGCCGAGCGCATGGGTTGAATGCCAGGTTGTTTTTGAAGCTGGAGATGAATAATCCTGCAGGGTCAGTCAAAGACCGCGTGGCTTTCAATATCATTGAAGATGCCGTGGCTGGCGGGCGCTTGCAGCCTGGCGGAACGATTGTGGAGCCTACCAGCGGCAACACGGGTATCGGGTTGGCTGCAATTGGCTGCCCCAGAGGGTTCCGCGTTATTCTGACGATGCCGGATACCATGAGCGTTGAGCGCCGCAATATCGTGAAAGCTTACGGGGCAGAGGTAGTGCTGACCTCCGGAGCTGCCGGTATGCAGGGGGCTGTTGACAAGGCTGAGGAATTGGCAAGGACGATACCTGGAGCCATTATTGCCGGCCAGTTTACAAACCCGGCTAATCCGGCTGCTCACTATGCTACCACCGGGCCGGAAATCTGGGAGGCTTGTGAGGGGCAGGTGGATGCACTGGTAGCCGGCGTGGGAACAGGGGGTACCATCTCAGGAACGGGGCGGTATCTCAAGGAGCAGAATCCTGCTGTTCATGTGGTGGCGGTTCAGCCTGCTGCTTCTCCGCTGCTGACGGGTGGGGCTCCTGGTCCTCATGTGATTCAGGGTATTGGTGCCAATTTCATCCCTGATACGCTGGACCGCTCCGTATACGATGAGGTGATTTCGGTTGATAATGAAGCCCCCATGGTGACGGCACGTGAACTGGGGCGGCTTGAGGGGGTGCTGGCTGGCATTTCATCAGGCGCGGCGTTGTGGGCTGCTACGCAGCTGGCAAAACGCCCGGAATGGGAGGGTAGGAATATCGTGGTCATTATGCCCGATGGCGCCGACCGTTATTACTCCACACCGCTTTTCTGCCATGAATAAAAGTTTTGATTTGAATCTGTACCTCGTGACGGATGCGCCGGAGCGCTGCCGCTGCGGTTTGCTGGAAACGGTCCGCCGCGCCGTGGCTGGCGGGGTGAGCATTGTGCAGTACCGCCGCGAACATGCCGATTACGCCACCATGCTGGAGGAGGTGCTGCCGCTGCGTGATTTTCTGCGTGAGGCAGGGGTGCCCCTCATTATTAATGATGATGTGCAGCTTGCGGTCGAGATTGATGCCGATGGAGTTCATATCGGCCAGGACGATATGCCGGTGGCTGAGGCTCGTGCATTGATTGGTCCGGATAAAATCCTTGGCCTTACCGTGACAAATGCCGCAGAAATGGCAGCGGTGAACCCCGCCCTGGTGGATTATGTCGGCTGCGGACCAGTGTTCCCCACCATATCCAAGGATGATGCTCCCCATGAACTGGGGGTGCAGAAATGGGCAGAGCTGGCAGCTTCCTGCCCGGTTCCCATCTGCGCCATCGGCGGGTTGAATGTGGAGCGTTCCCGAGCCGTGCGCGCCACTGGTCATTGTGATGGTATTGCCGTTGTGTCGGCTATTTGTGCTGCTGAAAATCCGGAACAAGCCGCTCGCGAACTCGTATGAAAACGTCCGCATTGGCAGAGGTTCTGAATGCTCTGCGTGAAAAGAAACCGCTTATTCTGTCGCTCACCAATAGCGTGGTGCAGAATTTTACGGCAAATATGCTGCTGTCAGCAGGTGCTTCCCCCGTGATGCTGAATGATGCGGAGGAAAGCGCCCAGTTGTTGAATCTGTGTGCTGATGGTCTGCTGGTGAATGTGGGTACTTTGTCTGCGGCTCAGGCGGAGCAGATGCGCTGCGCCGTGGCCGCCGCTCATTCGGCTGGTGTTCCCTGGGTGCTGGATCCGGTCGCGGTCGGGTTGTTGTCGTTCCGCACAGCCTTCTGCCGGGAATTGCTGACAATGGGACCTACTCTGATTCGCGGCAATGCGTCTGAAATCATGGCCCTGGCAGGGGAGGCCGCTGGTGGGCGCGGTACGGATGCAACAGAGGAAAGTGCGGCGGCTCTTCATGCTGCCAGAGTGCTGGCCCTCCGGTGTTCCTGTACGGTGCTGGTGACTGGTGCCGTGGATTATGTGACCGATGGGGAACGGGTGCTTGCCCTGGCAAATGGGGATGCGCTTATGACCCGGGTTACCGGGGTGGGCTGCGCCATGGGGGCATTGGCGGCCGCTTGCGTGGCTGTTGCGCCGGATAGTTTTACAGGGGCATCAGCCTGTGCGGCCATTCTCGGTATTGCCGGGGAGCGGGCAGCGGCTTGTTGCTCTTCTCCTGGCAGCTTTGCTGCCGCTCTGCTGGATGAGCTGGATGCTCTTACGGATGCTGATGTAACGGAATTCACCCGTATTGTGCAGGATTCTGATTGAAGTGGAAATTCCTGCTTGCGGTAGCTTATAGAGTGTGCTAGAGTAAGGAACAATGCAAAACGAACAGCTTTCACTTGAATGGAAACAACTGGCAGATTTGCCGGATGTTGAGGGTTTTGCCGGTTCCTATGCCGGCGTGAGCAACGGCGCACTCATTGTCTGCGGTGGTGCCAACTTCCCGGAAAAACCGCTTTGGGAAGGTGGTCCCAAGCGCTGGACGGACCGCATTTACGTGCTTCCCACCGGTGAACCGGGCTGGAAGGATGCCACCCCGCTGCCCAAGCCCCTGGGCTATGGCGCTACGGCTACCCTGCCGCAGGGCGTGATGCTGATTGGCGGCAGCAATGCTGATGGTGCTGTGGCTGATTGCTACATGCTCACCTGGGATGGTTCCGATGTGCAGTGCAAGGCCGTGGCTCCGCTTCCCACCACTCTCACCGGTCATGCTGCCGCTGTGATGGGGGGCAAGGTCTATGTGCAGGGTGGCTCTGTGGCTCCCGGTGAGCAGGATGCCGAAGCCCGCATGTGGGTGTATGACCCTGAAACGGATGCCTGGAGCGATGGCGACCCCATGCCTTGCCGCGGCCGCTTCCTGCAGCAGATGGCCACTATCGGTCACACCATCTATGTGCTTGGCGGCATTGGCCTGCAGCCCGGCGATGAAGGCCGCATGGCCCGCGAAATGCTGACGGATGCCTGGAGCTGGAGCGCAGAAACCGGCTGGCGTCGTCTGGCTCACCTGCCGCACTACTGCGGTGCAGCTCCCACACCCGCTCCTGTGATTGGTGGCCGCATCTACCTCCTGGGTGGCGATGATGCCACGGTGAAGGGCTTCACGCCGCAGAATCATCCCGGTTTCCACAACCAGAGCCTGTGCTACTGCCCTGGCAGTGATACCTGGTACGATGCCGGTGAGATTGCCGTGGCTCGTGCCGTGCTGCCCTGCGCGGTGTGGAATGGCATGGCTGTAATTGTGAACGGTGAACAGCGTCCCGGCAAGCGTTCCAATCAGGTCTGGGGTGCCAAGATGTAACCATTTTTTGAACCAATATGTTGAAGAATCTCTTTATTCTGGCCGCTGTGGCTGCCCTGCCGCTGGCAGCCCAGTGCTGCCCCGGTTGCGGCAAGACTGCCCCGGTCAAGGTGGCATCCCTGTCGCTGGCCGAAAGCCCGAAGATTACGGATTCCGTGGGGCGTGCCGGTATGGTGGCCAGCGTTGTGCGGACCGCTGAGGGACCGCGTATTCTGGCCATCGGTGGCGCCAATTTCCCGAATGCCAAGCCGGGTGCCAAGACTCCGGCAGAGCGTGGTGCCAAGGTGTTCTACGATGAAATCCTGAGCATCAACCCGGCAGACGGCAGCTGCTCCGTGCTGGCTAAGCTTCCTTATTCCATCGGCTATGCTGCGCATACCACCAAGGGAGGCAGCATGGTGATTGCCGGTGGCTGCAATATGGAGGGCCACCTTGCCACCGTGACCCGCATCGAGGCCGATGGCAGCAGCGAGGCTCTGCCCGCACTGCCCACTACCATTGCCTACCCCGCCTTTGTGCAGGTGAAGGGTAAGCTCTATGTGTTCGGTGGCCAGGAAAAGGCTGAATCCGTGACCTGCCTGAGCAGCAGTTACGTACTCGACCTGAAAAATCCCGCTGCGGGCTGGCAGGAACTGGCTCCCATGCCGGGTGAAGGCCGCATGCTGGCAGCAGCCGGCGTGTGGAAGGACGGCAAGATTTATGTGACCGGTGGTTGCTCCCTGCATCCGGATGCCAAGGGCGCTGCTGAACGCACCTACCTGAAGAGCACCTGGTGCTACGATCCCGCCGCCAACACCTGGACCCAGGCCGCCGATATGCCTGAGACCATCGTGGCCCCCGCAACTCCCATGCCTACCATGCGTGGCGGCATGCTGCTGCTTTGCGGTGACCCCGGTAATTACTACCGCGCCAGCCTTGCCGGCAATGCCCCGGCTGACCACCCCGGTCAGAACACCACGGTGTACAGCTTCAACCCGGTGACGGGTTCCTGGACTGTGGCCGGTCAGAACAGCATCGGCATTGCCACGGCTCCTGCCGTGAAGGTGATGGGCACCGTCTTCATCATCTCCGGCGAGACGCATCCCGGTGTGCGCACGCCTGTCATCTCTACCCTGAATCTCTCCAAATAACAACAAAGAAACAAACATATGCCTGAACCTAATCCCGTATTGTCGTTCCTGGCCGATCTCACCCCCTGGGTGGCTATCGGTATTGCTGTGCTGGCCATCATGGCTGCCTGCAAGAAGGGCCTCAAGAAACCCGCCATCTCTCCGAATGCACCCGTGACCAAACCCGGCAAGTGGGCCTGGATTGCCGTGGCTGTGCTCTGGGTGGTGGTGATGCTGAACTACTTCGACCGCCAGCTGCTGGCTGTGCTCAACAAGTCCATGACCGAAGGTCCGGGCTGCATTGAGATGACGCAGGCACAGTTCGGTATTGTGACCTCCGCCTTCCTCATTGTGTATGCTGCCCTGTCTCCCGTGGGTGGCTACCTGGCCGACCGCTTCAGCCGTTCCTTCATCATCATGTGCTCCCTGGTCGTTTGGTCGATTGTGACCTGGATGACCGGTAAGTCCGAATCCTACGAGGAACTCATTTTCTGGCGTGCCATGATGGGCGTGAGCGAGGCTTTCTACATCCCCGCTGCTCTGGCTCTTATCACCGATTTCCACCGTGGTGGCACACGCTCCCTTGCAACAGGTCTGCACATGAGTGGTATTTATGCCGGTCAGGTGCTGGCTGGCTGCGGTGCTATGATGGCCGGTGACCCCTGCCAGCTGGGCTGGCGTCTTACGTTCGAGCTGTTCGGCTTCATTGGTGTGGCATACGGCCTTATCGTGCTCTTCTTCCTGCGCGACCCGAAGGCTCAGGATGCACCTGCAGAAACTGCTGCAGCGGAGACCGCTTCTCCTGCTGCTCCCAGCTTCACTCTGGGGCAGATGCTCAAGAGCATCTTCACCGGCCGCGGCATGTACCTGCTGCTGCTCATGATTTCCTTTGCCGGCTTTGCCAACTGGTTCCTGCTGGGCTGGTACCCCCGTCTGCTGCAGGACATGTTCGGCATTTCTGAGGCTGAGGCTGGTCCCCAGGCTACCTTCTGGATTAACATTGCCAAGTACATCTCCGTGCTGGCTTGTGCTGTGATTGCTGACCGCTGGTACCTGAGCAACAAGAACGCACGCGCCTATGTGCCCGGTATCGCATTCTGCCTTGCTGGTCCTTGCGTGCTTCTCGCCATGATTTTTGGTGTGGAGATTGGTCTGGCTGCTGTGCTGGCTCTGGTTGCCATGCAGGGTGTGGCTCAGGGTTCCATGGATGCCACCCTCATGCCGGTGCTTCGTAACACTATCGATGAGCGCTTTGCCGCCACGGGCTACGGCCTGCTGAACCTGACCTCCGTGGGTGCCGGTGCTCTGGTGTCCTGGCTGGGTGGTATGCTGAAGGACGCCGGTACTCCGCTCTCCATGGTGCTGAGTCTGGCTGGTATCCTCATGATACTCTGCGGTATCATTCTCTTCTGCCTTCCCAAGAAGGATAACGCCTGATAGTTGATTCCCAGACGAATACATGTTCACGTGCCGCAGCAGGTTTGCTGCGGCGCGTTGTTTATAGAAATAAAACACCCACCGGACGGAGTACCCGGTGGGTGTCTGAATATAGATGAGGTGAGAAAATCAGACCCACTTGCCTTTGCGGAAGCAGCTGATGCTGACGCCAGCCAGGACGATGAAGCCCAGAATGCCGAGGCTTGTCCACTGGGTCGGGGTGAGCCATTCGCCGCGCCCTTTCAGGAACTTGCGTTCCAGCTTGGCGGCTTGTGCAGCAGCCTCTGGGGCAATCTCTGCATAATTCCGGCTGACATCCGGCGTGGCGGAAATGGCTCTGACCATATCCAGATTGGCAGAGATGGAATTGAAATCCTTATTTTCAGCAGAGGCCAGGCGGGGCAGGTTGATGACGAGGTCCCCGTTGATATCATACCCCATGACGCCGCCGATGCCGTTCCAGCCGGCGCCGCTGCATCCGGAGAAGACAACAGTCAGTGTGATGTAGGAAATGCCGTTTCGTACAAAGGCTGCGGGGTGTTCGGCCAGCTTGCTGTACGGAATGGTTTCACCCCAGGTGTTGCCGTGCCAGTTGCCGGTAATGCCGTCGGGGGTGACCATGAGCCCCAGTTCATGGTCACTGTCCACGGTAAGGAGCCGGGTGGGTTCAGTGACATGCGCAGCGGCGTTGATATCGAGCGTGATGGCAATGGCGGCTGTTGCTGCGTTGGCTTTGCGGAAGTGGGAAACATTGTAGATAGGCTGGCGGGAGTACAGGGCACTCCGGCTGCCAGTGAGCTTGCCTGCTTCGCAAGTGATGTTTTCACGCGTGTGTGTTCCAGCCGGGTCAGTAAAGATAGCTGTACCTGCCAGAGAGGGAATGGCCGCAAGGGAGAGAGCGGACATGAAGAGAAGTCGGTTTCTCATAGTGATAACAGTCTTGATGATTTAATAAAATCTATACCATAAGAGCAGTTTTTGCAAGCATGTTTTCACAGAGTGCTGAGAAAATGGGTATTTTAGGAAGCCAAGAGAGGCTTCCGCCTTGACCTTTTTGATAATAACAGGTACACTGCGCTCATGCAGGAGTTGGAAATCATGGCCCCCGCCGGTTCATTTGAGTCGCTGGCGGCTGCTTTGCGAGCCGGGGCTGATAGTGTGTATTTTGGTGTAGGGTTGTACAATATGCGAGCCCGCTCAACGGTTAATTTCACGGTTGAGGATTTGCCGAAGGTGGCCCGCCTGTGCCATGCCTGTGGAGCCAAGGCATACCTGACCTGCAATGTGATTATTTATGATGAGGAGCTGGAGGGAATGCAACAGCTGCTGCGCCAGGCAAAGGCTGCGGGTGTCGATGCTGTGATTGCTGCTGACTTGGCCGTCATTTCTTATGCGCACAGCATCGGGCTGGAGGTTCATGTCTCCGTGCAGGCAAATGTGTGCAATATGGGGGCCGTGCGGTTCTTTGCTGCTTATGCGGATGTGATGGTTTTGGCTCGTGAGTTGAAACTGAGCCAGATACGGCACATTATCGAAGGTATCAGGCGTGAGAATATCACCGGACCGTCCGGAAAACAGGTCCGCATTGAAGTCTTTGCGCATGGCGCACTCTGCATCGGTATTTCCGGTAAGTGTGGTATGAGCCTGGCTGCCTATAATGCCAGCGCGAACCGTGGTCAGTGTTACCAGCTCTGCCGCCGCAAATACCGCGTGACCGATACCGAGACCGGCTTCGAGATGGATATTGATAACCAGTATATCATGTCCCCCAAGGATATCTGCACCATACGCGTGATAGACCAGCTGGTGGAAGCCGGGGTGTCTGTGTTTAAACTGGAAGGGCGCGGACGCTCTGAGGCATACGTCTCCACTGTGACCTCTGTGTATAAGGAAGCCGTGCAGTGCTGCGCTGCCGGGGAGTGGCAGCCTGAGAAAGTTGCTGCCTGGGAGGAGGAGCTGCTGCGCGTGTTTAATCGCCAGTTCTGGCATGGTGGTTACTACCTGGGTGAGGAATGGGAAACCTGGAGTGGTTGTTCCAACAGCCTGGCTCTGGAGCAACGCCAGCACCTTGGTCGCGTGATGCGCTGGTATGCCAAGGCCGGTGTGGCTGAAATCCGTCTGGAGGCTGGTCCTGTGGCACCGGGGGATAAGATTGAGATTACCGGCGTGACTACCGGCATTGTGCGTGTAACCGTGCCGGAGGTGCGCTGCGATGATGAGAATGGAGAGACCCAGGTGGTGGCAGTTGCGCCCAAGGGAGCCACGGCTCTTATTGCTGTGCCGGCCAAGGTGCGCCATGGAGATAAGGTGTACATTGTGACTCGCAGAAAGCTGAAGTAACATGGAAATAGAAACGCTTTTTTCTGCGGAACAGATTGCTGAGGCAAACCGTAGAATAGCGGCTGCGCTGGAAGCCCGCTTTGGCAGTGAGCGCCCGGTGAAGGTGCTTGTCCTCATGAATGGTGCTATGTGGTTTGCGGCTGATTTGCTGCGTCTGCTGCCGTCGAATTTCATCATGGAATCAGCCCGGGTATCCAGTTACGGCTCTGCCCGTGAAACCAGCGGCAAGGTAACGTGGAAAACCCCGGTGCCCTATTGCGAGGATAAGCGGGTTGTGGTGCTGGATGATGTGCTGGACAGCGGTATCACCCTGGCTAATGTGAAGTCTGAGCTGTTGCGCTTGGGGGCAGCAGAGGTTGCTACGGCTGTGATGGTCGATAAGCCGGAGGGGCGCCGCGTGCCATTTGTGGCGGATTACGTCGGCCTTGTTTCTCCTGATTTGTTCCTGGTGGGGTACGGTATGGATGCTGATGAGGTATACCGCAACCTGCCGTATATTGGCGCCGTACGCGATTAAACTGCCCGGGGTATGGCGGAAATGCAGCTCTGAGGAAGCGGGTTTATTTGCTGCCGCGCAGGGTCTGCCCGTTATCCGGGGCAATGAATTGCTCTGCAGGGATGCGGGCTGCCTGAAGAGCCGTTGTGAGGTCGTTGAGTGTTTCCTGGTAGCCTTCATTAGCCAGCTGCCAGGTGCCGAAGTGGCAGGCAATGGCCTGCCGGGCCTGCAAGTGCTGGAATGCTTCCACGGCTTCCGCGGGGGATATGTGACCGTTGCGAATCCAGTCCGGTTTGTAGGCACCAATAGGAATGAGGGCTAAATCCGGTGCGCCCAGGCGGGTGCGGATGCTCTCAAAACAGTTGGATCTGGCGGAATCACCTACGTAGTAAACAGAAGGACCACCGGGGGATTGCAAGTAGAACCCGCACCAGAGTGAGCGGTTGCGGGTGTAGGTTTTGCGGTAGCGGTTGCTCCAGTGCCTGGCTGGGGTGAGGGTAATCTTGAGATTGCCGTGCTGCACGCATTCCCACCAGTCAGCTTCGATGATTCGGGTGTTTTCCCCACAGTGGTACTCCAGTAACCCAGCCAGCCCGAGCGGCACAATGAAGAGCGGGGCGTGTTCCTCTGCCAGGCGTTTCAGGGTGCCTGAGTCATAGTGGTCATAGTGGTCGTGGGAGAGCAGGCAGATGTCAATTTTCGGCAGCTTGTCCCAGGCAATGCCGGCGGGGCGGCAGCGCTTGGGTCCGAATCCCTGAACCGGGCTTGTGTAATCGCTCCATATCGGGTCTGTCAGGATGTTGAGCCCCGCCGTGCGTATGAGCATTGTGGAGTGATTCACCATGGTGACTTCCCAGTTTGCGCCATCAACCTGAGCCGCCAGCTCAGGCTGGTGCAGCAGGGCTTCCACCCTGGGGTATTCACCTTTGGTGTGGCGTTCTTTCAGCCATTGAAGCAGGTTGCTGGTTTTGTAAAGGGTGCTGGGTTCAGGGTTGAAAAAGAACGTGCCGTCAAAATGGTCGCTCACCGGGCCTTCCCATTCACCACCGCGGCACAGCCAGCTGGGCATCAGAAAGTCTCCTGCCAGCAGAACAGTGCCGGCGGCTGCTATCAGCATGGCTGAGATGGTGCATTTCCTGCGGAGGGTCATGATTCGAAGCGGTGTTGGATGAGAACGTTGAAATGGTCCCCCGCGCCGGGTATGGCTATCAGGTGGCGGTCTGCCGCACTGGTGGGGTCTGCCAGGTCTTTCAGGTAATCGTGCTGGCTCATGTATTGCACCCGGTCCCCCACGCAGTTAGCTGCCAGCTGGTGCAGGTCGGTGAAGTTGACATCGGCAGTGATATCGCATTTGCCGGCCAGGGCGGGCAGCTCATCTGCACCCACCAGCTGGTGGGCTTTGTACCCGCGCAGGGTGCCGGCAGGGCGGCGGTGGTAGAGGGTGTCGTTCAACTCCCCGTAATCAATCGTCACCATTGTGCCGCATTTCCAGAGCGGCTGCCAGGCGGCATACCACTTGTGGTAGCTTTCCTGAACCTCTATGATTTGACCTTCGTATGCCCAGCGGGTGAATGCGCAGGATTCCGGCAGCGGGCGTTCCTTGACTGCGCGTACAATTTGCCCGCGGTTGACAGAAAGCCCCAGTTCCATCCACTTGGAATCCTGGAAGACAAACTGGCGGGTGGGGAAGGCATCCGGCAACTCGTTGGAGAAGATGAAGGCGCGTCCGCCAGCGTGTTTGATGGCTTTTTCAATGGTATCGTACACGCGGACGAAATTTCCGCCGACCATGAGCTGCAGATCACGCAGGGTTTTGGAACGGTCCACCATGTAATAACGCACGCGCAGGCGGTTGAAGAAGCCGAGGGTGCGGGCCATGCTGACCGCCATATCGCCATTTCCGCCACCGATTTCGATAATAGGCAGGCGGCGGTTGAAGGCTTTGCAGCTCTGTTCCCACTGCTGTACCAGGCGGCGCGCCAGCAGGTCGCTTATGGTGGCAGAGGTGGAGAAATCGCCGCGGAAGCCTATGTCTGCGATATTGTTGTTGTAGTAACCGCCTTCCGGGTCATAGAGGGCAATTTCCATGAAGTCTTCCATGGAAATCCAGTTGCCGTGTGCCAGAATGTGCGGTGCCAGATTCATGAGAATCAGAGGGAGAGTTCCAGCATGCGCTCCAGCGGAGCAGCTGCACGCAGACGAAGCTCCTCCGGTATGCGGACCTCTGGAGCCATGTCGCGCAGGCAGTTGCGCAGCTTCTCCAGCGTGTTGAGTTTCATGTATTCGCATTCAGCGCAGGAGCAAGTGCCCATGTTCATGGGAATGAACTCCTTGCCCGGTACCAGCTTGCGCAGGCGGTGCAGAATGCCGGTTTCCGTGACGATGATGAACTTGTCGCATTCGCTTTCCCGGCAGTAGGGAATCATCTTCTCTGTGGAGCAGATGTGGTCAGCCAGCAGGCGTATGGGTTCCTGGCATTCCGGGTGGCACACCACAAGGGCATCCGGGTGCTGGGCTTTGGTGACCAGCAGCTGGTCGCGGGTGAAGCGCTCATGCACATGGCAGGAGCCGTTCCACATGGTCATGGCGCGGCCGGTCTGCAGGGAGGTCCATGCGCCCAGGTTGCGGTCCGGCACAAAGAGGATGGGGCGGTCTGTGGGCGCGGTCTCGATGATGCGCTGGGAGTTGCCGCTGGTCACGATGACGTCTGCCAGGGCTTTCACGCCAATGGAGCAGTTCACATAGGCGATGACGTAGTAGTTCTTGTCCTTGTTTTCCTCGAGGAATGCAGCCAGTTCCTCAGCCGGGCAGGAGGCCTCCAGCGAGCATGCTGCGTTGGCATCCGGCAGCAGCACGGTGCGGGTCGGGTTCAGGATGCAGGCGGTCTCTGCCATGAAATGCACGCCGCAGAACACGATGACGTCACATTCGGCTTCCTGTGCCTTGCGGGCCAGTGCCAGGGAATCGCCCACAAAGTCTGCCAGGTCCTGGATTTCCGGACGCTGGTAGCTGTGTGCCAGGATAACGGCGTTGCGCTCCTTCTTCAGACGCAGAATTTCGTCAATCAGATTTTCGTTGGACATAATGGGTTGAAAATCGCGTTATTTCTTT
The DNA here is from genome assembly GCA_045645565.1 of Akkermansia sp. Lineage (GTDB taxonomy): Bacteria > Verrucomicrobiota > Verrucomicrobiia > Verrucomicrobiales > Akkermansiaceae > Akkermansia. Next base: position 31,031 of record JAZRJB010000057.1, read on the forward strand.
TCGCGGGTCATGTACTTCATGAGGGCATACAGACCGGCCACCATGACAATAGCCAGGACCACCAGGTGGGATTCATCCTTCACGGCGTGTACCAGGTCCTCCGGGCTCTTCATGATGTCCGGGTGGTTGGTGCCCACCTTGTCGCCGAACCAGGCCAGCACCCAGCACCAGATGGCGGAGCCGATGATGGTGGCCAGGCTGAACATGTTGAAGTTCATCTTGACAAGACCTGCGGGAATGGAGATGAGGTGGCGGATAACCGGCAGGAAACGCGCAAAGAAGATGCCGGCAGTGGAATACTTGTTCATGAATACCTCTGCCTTCTCCACCTTATGCTGCGGCATCAGGAAATACTTGCCGAAGCGGTAGATAAACGGGCGCCCCAGCCACAGGGCCATGAAATACATCACGCAGGAGCCGATGTAGGAACCCACGGTGCCGGCCAGCACAACTCCCCAGAATGACATTTCTGCATCCGGGTAGGTGGCAATGATGGCTGCTGGCGGAACCACGATTTCACTTGGTACCGGGATGATGGAGCTTTCCATAGCCATCAGGATGACGACACCCCAATACCCCCACTGCTGAATGCAGTCCATACAGAAAACAAGGAATTCGTGCATGTGGGCATTATGCACACATTTTCACGGAATAAAAGTCTTTTCTTGCAATTTTTCGCGCGCGTGGTAGAGTAGAGGCATGAAGATATACGTGGTAGCCGGTGAGAAGAGCGGCGACAAGCAGGGTGCATTGGTGATTCAGGAGCTTCTGCAGCGCCGCCCGGACGCGGAAATTGTGGGGCTTGGTGGTAACCGTATGCATGCCCTCGCTCCCGGTGTGGAGGACTGGGCAGATGCCGCTGCCGTAATCGGTTTTGTGGAAGTGTTGCGCCATATCCGTTTCTTTGCTGGTAAGCTCAAGGAAATGACGGAGCGCATAGCTGCCGACCAGCCGGATTGCCTGTTGCTCATTGACTACCCCGGTTTCAACCAGCGCCTGGCAGAGCGCGTGCGCAAGGTTTCCCCGAAGACGAAGATTGCCTGGTTCATTGCTCCCATGGTCTGGGCCTGGAAGAAGGGGCGCATTCCCAAGCTGGCCGCTGTGCTTGATTTGATGATGTGTACCTTCCCCTTTGAAAAGCCGCTTTTTGAGAAGGCCGGGCTGCGTACGGAGTTTGTGGGCCACCCGCTGGTGGATGATATTCTGGCTGCCCGCCGCACTGATGTGCGCGAGAAGAACCTCATCGGTCTTTTCCCCGGCAGCCGCAACCGCGAGGTGGAGCGCCACTTCCCCGTGTTCCTGGATGTGGTGAAGGAACTCCGTACCCGCCACCCCGAGTGGCGTTTCGAGACTTCTGCCAGTTCTGAGAAACTGGCTGCCATCATGCGCCGCATGGCGGATGATGCCGGTATGCCGCAGGAAATCATCAATATCTGCCCCGGTAGTTATCATGACCTGATGGACCGCTCCGAGGCCGCTCTGGTTACCTCCGGCACGGCAACGCTGGAAGCGGCACTGCATGAGCTGCCCTTTGCGTTGGTTTACAAGGTTTCAGCCGGTACATACTGGTTTGCACGGATGATTCTCACCATCAGATACGTTGGTATGGTGAATATTCTGGTGGATAAACCGGTGACCCGTGAGTTGCTCCAGCATGATTTCAATGTGGAGAACTGCATCGCGGAGCTGGAGCGGCTTACCCAGCCTGACTCCCGCGCCAAGGTGCTGGCCGAGATGCAGGAATCCATGAGCCGCCTGGGGCATGGCGGTGCCGCTGCCAAGGCAGCCGAGGCTGTGCTCTCGCTGTTTGAGTGATTTCAGAAAGGCACAGGTTTCTGAGCCTGAATATCCCATGGGGTGTCTGATTCCGGATGTGCTGATAATTCTGCTGGTTCTGGTGCTGGTATGGCTCAGGGCCAGGGATTATCTGCTGCTGGCGGTGGCCGTGTTATTTAATGTCCAGCTTCTGTTTATACTGGCTTCCTGTTTTCTTTTTGAAGTGGATGATGCCTGCCTGATGGTGGAGGCATGGATTCTCCTGCCCATATTTCTGCTGCTGGTGTCCTTATTCTTCTTCAGGGGGCAGAGAAGAAAGCCCTTGTCCTTCATTCTGCTGTGTCTGCCTTTTGTCGCGCAGCAGCTGGTCTGTCACTGCGGCAACTTCTTCTTCCTCTGGTGAGGATGAAATCGCATTCCCGACCCGGTAGCGGCCTGGGTCAGGTGAACAATCTCCACAGCATTCTGACAAAGAACAGAACGCAGAATGCCAGAAGCACCAGATTGATGCAGAAACGGCGTTTCATGGCCGCCAATTCCTTTTTGAGCTCCGGTGCTGCATCCAGGAGAATGCCGATGACCTCCTGGCGAGCCGGTCTGGGTGCCGTGCAATGAATGAAGGCATAGTCAAGTGGGGATCTGGCCTGCGCATCTTTTTCTGTAGGACTGGCTCCGGCCTTCAGGAATAAGGTGACCAGGCTGGCATTTCCACCCTCGGCAGAAAGGTGGAGCAGGGTGGAATTGTTGACCGGGGTATGGATATCAGCACCGGCCTGTACCAGCATTTCCGCACAATCGGAGGGGGCTTCGTCAGTCAGAGCCATGAGAGTGGCGGAAATCAGCGGCGTGTTGCCGTTTCGGGAAACGGCATTGACATCAAGTCCGTGTTGCAGGAGCTCCTGCATCTTTTCGCTTCTGTCATGCCGTGAGCCGCAGGAAGCTGCGGCGTGGTGCAGCAGGTTGGTGCCTTCATCGGTGATGATGTTCACATCCGCTCCCAGCTGAATCAGTTCGCGCAGGTTCTCCGCCGTGCCGTAGTAGATGGTGGCAAGAGCCAGCGGGGTGAATCCGGCATTTTCCCGGGCGTTGATATCGGCGCCGGCGTCCAGCAGCATGCGGATGATTTCCATGTGTCCGTGATAGGCTGCGCCGTGGATGGGGCGGTAGCCCTCCTTGTCGCAGCTGTTCGCATCTGCTCCGGCTGACAGCAGGGTGCGTACCACCTCGGCATTGCCGCTCTGGGAGGCCAGGTGCAGCGGCGTGTCGTCCAGTTCGTTGCGTCGGTGCACATCTGCCCCTGCCTCCAGCAGAAGTTGTATGCACTCCAGCTGAACTTTATCGGAAAGTTTCTTCAGGTCATTGTTATAAGCCACCACATGCAGCGGCGTGGTGCCGTGCGCATCCTCGGCGTTCACATCTGCTCCCGCTGCCAGCAGTCGCTTCAGGCACTCTATTCTGCCGAAACGGGCGGCCATGTACAGTGCGGTGACCTGGTTGAGCTCCACCGCTTCATCCGGGTTCGTCATGCGGGCGTTCACGTCTGCGCCCTCGGCAATCAGGGAATCGATAAGCTCCGGTTTGTTGAAGGTTACGGCTACGTGCAACCTGTTATCCGGCGAAGGCTCTTTACTGCTCATGGCGCTATTATATAAAAAAAGACGGTAAGTCAATTATGAAAAATTGCTATTTCCGGTCAAAGAAGCGGTTGAAGAGGCAGAGCATAATCGGCCAGGGACTCGACAGCAGGGCTGCGATGAGTATACAGATGAGGAAATCCAGAGGTGGTATCTTGTCGATGTCGATATAGTCTCCCAGGTTAAGCAGAAAGAGGAAGGGCAGGAACCAGAAACTGGTCAGTACCACCAACAGAGCCTCCCTTCCGATGCGGGGCAGGTTGATATAGCGGAACACGCCAAGTGCCACGAGGGCCAGCAGCAGGCTTTCCACACCCACCATGATGACCAGCACAGTCCAGGTGCTCGTTTCAATCAGGGCTAGTTCGTGGGGTGAACGCAGCGGGGAAATAGCGGCATATATGGTAGTAGCGGCAAGGGAACAGGTAAGAAGCTGGCCGAAGCTCGTCTTAGCTACGCTCGATGGAGAAAGCGCACCTGCCGGTATGCCCGGCAGTTTGCAGATAGGATACCAGTCTTCTGAACCGTTTTTTGCAAAGAGGTAATCCTGAGTTACCTCGCCCTGCTTGATGAGTTCCAGCACAATATCCAGTGCCAGCGGACCCATGGGGGCACCACCCGGCAGCTTCAGCATGTATTCTCGCGGTGTTGGCTTAGAGCTTGCATTCATGGCTGCATGCAGTTGAGGATAACGGAAATGATGGTTTCCATCTCATCCGGGCGGGATTCTGCGATGAGGATGACCAGCGCCACGAGGGTGGCATCGGCCAGCCTTTTGCAGCCGTTGATGAAAAGTGCGTTGTTACGGTCGAGGAAATA
>JAZRJB010000058.1:0-8470 GCA_045645565.1 Akkermansia sp.
TCCTGCGAGATGAAGGGGTCAGAGAAGACCAAGCCTTTATGGTAGCAGGGTCAGGGAAGGGCTGGTGGCGACTCTCCAAGACGAGAGAAAGTCACCGAGCCATGGGGAAAGAGTGGTTCAGGAAAATGGGGTTAGTCTCATTGCAGAGCGTCGTCTGTAATGGTCAGGAAACCGCCGTATGCCATAAAAGGCACGTACGGTGGTGTGTGGGGGGGGCGAAAGCCCCTTACACGATCGTTAGCAATCTTCAAACTTGTATTTGCGGAGCTTCATAAACGTGGGAGCAGGGCGCCGTGAGTCCCAGAAGAGCAGGAGCATGGCACCCAGCAGCAGAAGTCGCATGCTGGTATCAAATGGATAGTTGGTGATTTCGTGTGTGGAGCCCAGGCAATTGCAGCTCAGTTCCAGCCCGCGTATCCATGCCTGAAAATAGAGCAGGAGAAACGTGCTGCACATGACAATGCCCCAGACGGTGGCGCCGCGGTAACTGCGCTTGCAGAGCAGGCAGACTGCCACTACGAGTTCCATGGCGATGCCAATGCACGCCAGGGGCATGGAAAAGAAGGCTGGCAGAATGCTGCTGCGGGTCAGAAAATCAGCGGTTTCATTCATGCTGGTGATTTTCTGCAAGCCGGTAATCAGGAAAAATGCTCCCAGACCTACTCGCATGATTGCCATCAGTGTATTGATGAAACGCCCATTTTTCATGCGAGCGAGTTTACACCACACTTTCTTTTCCTGCAAGCTTGAAATATGCGCAGTCATCTGCGACATGGCACACGTGTCCCAAAGTTTGAGTACGGGGAGCTCGATAAATTGACTTTGGCGAGCCAACGGCGAGTGGAAACTTGAGCCCGCAAGGGCGACAGAATCATAGCCCAGGGCGTGAGCCCTGGGTATGGTGTAGTAATAAGACCGGAACCCCGCCAGCTGGCGGGGTGGCAGATTCGCATGAGCGTTCCGTTTATGTTAAGCATTGATTATTTGCATATCAACGCGCATCCATATCTGCCACCCACTCCGCTCCGCCCTGGGCTCTATTGAACTTACCGCCCCGCCAGTAGGCGGGGCTCAGAATTCCGCTCGCCTGCGGCTCGCCAAAGTCAATTTATCTAGCTCCGTACTCAAACTTTGGGACACGTGTGCAGGCAAAATGAAGAATCTAAAGCAAGCGTGCCACCGGCAGGTGGCACGTGGTGTCCGAATCAATTGGTTTCAACGAGGATATAGGGCGATTTAAGCAGCTTCCGGCGCTCGCTTACCTCCTTCCTTAGCGACAACAGAAGACAGAGCAGAGCAAGCGCCATGATAGCAGGTGTGGAGATGAGAGAATCCTCATTAATCATGGCGTATTTGGGGTTGGTTGGGTCGTATATCAGGGGAATCTGCGCGCCGATTTCGTACTCAGGTGCGCCCGAAGCACCCTGATTACAGGTGCTTTTACACACATCCCCACCAGCGGTGTTAAAAATCACCACAGGGTAGAACATGGTATACTCCGGGTCCTCGTCATCCTCTTTTTCATAGTCTACGACAGTAGCAGTGGTCTCCTGCCCTGCAAAGTACATGTAGATATTACCGGAATGCAGCAACAACCCCAGCACCAGAAGGCAGGAAATCAGGATTTTTCTCCAGGAAATTGAGTATTTGATTTTTGGACGTTGAATATAGAGCGGCTCCAGCGTTTCACCCTCTGCCGGAAGCAATACGCCCAATTGCTCAAGAATGGAAGCCGGGTCATGCTCCGGAGGCAGGTTGATGAACCCGCGAGGCATAGGTTCCTTGCCTATCTGCTCAGACCCCAGGTAATAGTCCATGTGGCCGTTTGAGCGGCGCAGTATCCTGTACACCATCTGCGGATGCACAGCAAAGGACAAGACAACGGGTGTATGTTTCTTTCTGGTGGAAAGTTCGATAATATATGCCCGCAGGTTACTGAGAACATAGACCTCATATCGTCCATTATTGCGTTCCATTTTTGCCACCAGGGCTACAGCCATGCCAAGATACAGGCATATACGGGCCAGAAAGAAATAATCATCGCTAATGCCGAGAAAATTTGCGGCGTATCCCATCATCGCCAGAACCAGCAGCAGAATAGCCAGAGGCCACAGAGATTTCCGTTTCCCGCCGGAGACTGCCTTATTTTCTGCAGCATAGCTCCAGAGCAGATGCTCATCCTGTTTCAATTCAAACGGCAGAAGATTTGAAAGCGGCGTCATCGTGTATGCAGTCATTTAAATTTCATGAGCGGCAGCATTATTCAGCCTTGCTGGAGCATTCCACCTCAATGAACTCACACTGGCGCTCCCTGCGCCAACGCTTGATTTCCTTCCAGATGCTCCACAAGGCCCAGAATATGGCGGCCAGAAGCACCAGGGGACGTATCAGAATACTATCGTCTTTAATGGTGGCATAGCGAGGCTCATCGGGATGGTACAATATCTGCACTGTGGCCCCTGGTTCACATGCAGGGCTCTTGTCATAGCCTGTCTGGCTGTTCGTGACACAGGTGCGGCCATCGGCAGTATGGAAAGCAATGATGGGATAATACACCGACACTTCACGCTTGCTACGGCGGCCGCGCTTTTCGGTTCCCTGCTCGTAGGCGACCACCTTGGCTGTGGCCTCCTCTCCCACAACATATAGATCCGCACCGTGCTCATCATAGCACAGAGCAAAACCGACGGCGAACAGAACACTCAGGAACACATACCCGACGATACTCTGCGCAGGCAGAATGGGGCGTTTGTACTCGCAGACAGCACGCTTCTTCTCGTCCTTAGCCGGCAGAGTGGCGCCCAGTTGCTCAAAAACGGCGGCGGGGTCCAGTTCCGGCGGCAGGTGCATAAAGCCTGTGCGGAGAGTCAGGCTGCCGCTGTGTTCCTTGCCCAGCACATAATCCACCGTGCCGTTGCTGCGGCGCTTTACCTTGTATATCATGTGCGGGTGCACCTCGAAACTGATAAGCAGCCACTTATCCTTCGGCTTGGCCGGGCTCTCCTGAATGTAAGCTTTCTTATCCGTCAGCACATAAACGGTTCGGCGGACAACACCGCGATGGTGAACGAGTTTTATCACCCCCACAACGATGATGAACAGGAACAGGCCGCCGAATACCAGCGCCAGCTTGCCGGTTATTTCTGCCTCGGCCAGGCCATAGGTGATGCCGCAGCCCGCAACCAGGCACAGAAGAACACCCAGCGTCACCATATCCCACTTTTCCGAGGGCTGCGGTTTGCGGCATTTCCACAGCAATTCCTCCCCCTCCGGCACAATTACCTCAATATCTTCATTCATAGAACAATCAAAATGCTCCCCGCGCCCGGATAGGCGCAGGGACATGTAAAATCTGAGCTTCGCAATATTACTTCTTCCCGGCCATGCGGGCTGCCAGTACCAGGTAGGTTACCAGCTTGGGAGTATCGGCCAGCAGCTGCTGGATTTCAGCCGGGAAGGGCAGGGTGGTCACGGCATCGGCCTGGATTTTGCCGCCGGTCTTCATGGCCTCGGTCACAAACTTCTGGATGATGGCCACGGCTTCCTTATTGGCCAGCAGGGTTTCGAGCGCGTCCTTGATACCCTCCGGGCAGTTGGTGCGCAGGTTGCCCATGACCTTGTTGCGGATGGCGATGGCGGCAAGATTCTGAAGAAGTCCCATAATCGTGTGTGTTTCTAAGTGTTGGTTTGTTGTTGTGTATCATACTGCCCCGGCGGGGGAATGTCAAGAATGTACGGACAAAATACTTGACGCCACGGGGCTTAGCTGGCATACTCACACCTGCCGCCGGGAACACCCCCGGATGCGCGGCTGGAAAACCCCGCCAGGACCGAGAGGTAGCAACGGTATTCAGACCGCGTTTGTCGGGGTGTTGTTCCCGGCGGTTTTTTTGTTGCGTCACCTGTGCAGTTGAGTTAGAATGAACAGGATGAAGCGCTTCTGCATATTGTTCCTGCTTTTGCTGCTGCCGGTGGTGTTGAGCTCCTGCATATGCCATACATCGGCCTCTATGCTGGAAAGCAGTGTCTTTCACCCTGCACGGCAGGATGCTGCAATCACCCCGCGTATCTACCGCGTGGGTGGGCAGTATTATCTGGCTCATACCATCAGGTACGAATGCCGCGAGGATAAGGTGCTCGTGGGAGGCATGGCGGCAGTGCATGGTAGCGAGGTGTATCTCCCCTTTGGCTATGAACGCGAGCCGAGGGAGAAAACGCTCTATTTCCGCCTTTCTCGTCTGGATGCCCGGGTTTACCTGAATGCAGTAGTGCCGGAACCAGCGGCCGATGAGCCTGCCGTCATCTGTGGGGAAGACTGGGATGCTGCCGCAGCAGAGGCTGTGCCGGCCCGCAAGGTGGTGCTGGATGTCTGGGAAGCACCCCGTGAGTCCTCCTGCCTTTATGATGTTTCCACCAATACGTTCCGGCTGGGTGTACCTTCCCTTTATGCGGGAGATGTGGCTGTGAAGGCTCCCCTGGCTTTGGTTCTGCTGGCGGTGGATATTCCGGTTTCCGCTGTGGCTACTGTGGGAACGGTGACGGGCATCTTCCCGGCGTTGGCGTATGCCTTTGATTGGATTGGCAGCTTGGGGAAGACGAAGTCAGAAACGCAGAATTAACCCCATGTCGCCCTTCCATACTATCCGCCGTATTACTCTGCAGAGCTGGGTGTGGTGGGGTGTTGTGTGTCTGCTGTTCATCATCATGACCATAAGCTGGCGCGGTGCAGACAGTGCTGGGCGCATCTTTGTGTACCCTGTGACGCAGGAAACGACATATAGGCACATGGCGGAGTCATATGTGAAACTGTATTGTCCGCTGGAGTATGCTGAGCTTGAGAAGTTTCAGGGGGAGCCCGTGGAATATGAGTGCATAAAATTTGTGATGCAGGATGCCGAAGGGAGGCGTGTACTCTTTCTGCCGGGAATGATGTACAGCGGTGAGGTATGTAGAATCTGGTTCTTTTTTGATGCTGCCACCCCGGGGCGGGTCTGTATCCATGCTCCTGTTGCCGGAGTGTTGCACTACCAATCTTTTCTACTCACGGAAAAGGAGAAAATGGCCGACTATCTGCAGCAGGCTGTACAGCGCCATGCCAAGGAGTATGGAGTGCTGGATTTTGTGGTTTTGGAGCTGTCTCCGGAATCGGTGGATATGGGCCTTGCTCCGCTAGTGGAGCTCATGAACTACTTGGTGGCGCAGTTGCCTTATCGTGTGGATGTCGGTGAGCTCATTCCTCCTGTGGGTGATGGATCGTTGCATTATCACTGGTGAAGGTGAATTTCATTCCCGAACGGTAATAAAATATGATTCCTCGTAAGGAAAAAGGTCTGCGGACAACAAAGGAACTAGGAGCACTTGTGCGTGAAACGCGCAAGGCGCAGGGTATTTCGCAGGAGCAGCTGGCGAGGTGATTACCGCCGGCGGTGAAGGTACCGCCGCCGAAGGCCGTTGAGGAGGTAGCCGAGGAGTCCGAGTAGAATGGCCAGGAGGATGGCGGGGCGATGGAAGCGGTAGCTTGAGGCGCGCATGACCAGGGTGGGCTTCTGCGGGTGATAGAGGATTTCCACCTGGTCACCGGGCAGGCCGGCGGGGGATGCATCGCTCAGCTTGTCCGTGGCGGTGATGCTGCTGCCGGGGGCAGGGGAGAACTGCAGCACCGGGTAGTAACGCAGAATCGGGCCGCTGCTGCCCCGGGCTTCCCGGACGGCGGTGTAGTTGTGTGTCACAATGGTGGCGGTGGCGGGTTTGCCTTGCAGTGTGAGCATCAGCCCAGGGTCGGTCTTGCTTTCGTGGATGCAGAAGCTCAGCATCGCTACAAATGCAGCAAAGACAAAAAACAGGCGGCTGAGCGAGGGCGGATTATCGGTCTGATTTGCAGGGTTTTCCGGTTTCGGAATCCGCACGCCGCAGCCGGTGAGTTGGGATTCCAGTTCCTGCACATTGCTCACCCCGATAAAGCCAACCGGAAGCTGTACCCTTCTGAAGCGATGAACTTCGAAAATATAATCTGCTGTGCCCTCAGCAGCGCGGAAATGGTGGTGAATCAGGTCGCGGGAAACCGGCGCTTCGTATTCAATGCGCCAGCTGCGGAAGCTGCGGCGGCAGATGATGGCGCGCTGCCGGGTGAGCACATACACCATGCGGCGGTTGCGCATGGCTACAACTACCGCCAGCAGTACGCTTACGAGCGATATGCCCGGTATGAACAGCATGTACAGGGCGTCATCTTTTCCCAGACCTCCCGGGCTCAGGCTTTCCCACACCATCATGCCGTAGATGACCAGTAATACCACGGCGCCGAGCAACAAGTACACCACGGCCGGTTCCATCATCTGCCGCCGCGGTTCGCTCCACAGAACACTTTCGTCCTCCCGCAGGATGCGGGAGTAATCCGGTGTTTCTGTCTGGGTGGTAGTTGACGGCATGGCTTGATTATAAACAGGCAGGGAATAGTTTGTCAACCCGTGAAATCCTGACCCTGCAAAAACGAAATCCAGCCCCTTGCGGGGCTGGACGAAATCACTTTGTGACGAAATCCTGCCGTTGGCAGGACGATATCCTCGCTGTCGCTCGGACTTTAGAACGGGATGTCGTCGTCCTCCTCAGCGGGCATGGGGGGAGGAGGCGTTTGCTGGGGGCGCTGCTGCTGGTAGCCGCCGTTGGAATAGCCGCCGCCATTGCCGTAACCGCCGCCGTAGTTACCACCGCCATTGGAGTAACCGCCCTGGTTGTAACCACCGCCGTTGTTGTAGTTGTTGGAGCGCTGCTGGTAGCCACCGCCCTGCTGCTGGGGAGCGCCGCCTTCGCGGCTGCCGAGCAGCTGCATGTTCTCTGCCACAATGCGGATTTTGCTGCGCTTCTGGCCGGTCTGCTTGTCTTCCCAGGTATCCTGCTGGAGGCGGCCTTCAATGAAGACGGGGCGCCCCTTGGCCAGGTACTGACCAGCGATTTCGGCTGTGCGGCCCCAGCAGGTTACGTCAAGGAATGTGGTTTCCTCACGGCGTTCGCCTTCGTTGGGGCCACTGCTCACGCGGTTAACGGCGAGGCGGAGTTCGGCGACGGCGTTGCCACGCGGAGTAGTGCGCACTTCAGGATCAGCGGTAAGGTTGCCGATGATCATTACTTTGTTCAAATTAGCCATATGAAATGAGTTTGCTGTTGTGATTGGGTAAAATGCCGGAGCGTAAGTCCGGCGCTATCTACATGGTGCTATCCTACCTGCTGGAGCAGGGCTTGACAAGCAAAAATGTGGTGTGTTGTGGCTTTTATTCCATTGCTGACGTGAATATAGGCTTGCATCTGGTTGCGTTACGGTGTACAATGCCGAACCCGCAAGAGCGGGGTATCACCAATTTTATCTCCCATGAAAGTTGAACTTATCGAAAAAGCCGCACAGATTGTAGGTGACAACCAGCTTCTGGTCAACATTGTTTCCAAGCGAGTGCAGCAGCTCAACCACGGTTCTGATCCCTACATTGTCACCACTCCTGAAATGCAGTGTGGCGATATCGCTCTCACGGAGATTATCGAGGGCAAAATCACCTGGCATGAGATGACGGAGGAGGAACTTGCCGCCAGCCGCGGTGAGGCTGTGGAGGCTGATCCCTTTGCTGACCTTGCTCAGGAAGCAGCACCTGCTGATACGCTTACCATTACCCCTGATTTGTAAAGACTCAGATATCAGATTTTCCTGCGCGACCCGGCCAGCTTCCAGTACGGTAGCGCCGGGTCGCTCAATTTACCAACTGTCCGCAACATTTCTGCAATATGGCCAAGAAACCTGCTCCTCAGAATAATCTCATTGCAAGCAATAAGAAGGCCGGCCGTGATTATGAAATCATGGGCCGCCACGAGTGTGGCATTGAGCTGCGCGGAACGGAGGTGAAATCCATCCGCGCTGGTAAGGTGAATGTGGCTGATGCATTTGCCCGCGTGGAGAAGGGGCAGCTCTTCCTGTACGGCTGCGATGTGCAGCCCTGGGAGACCGCCGGTAAGTGGTTCCAGCATGAGGCGAAGCGCCCGCGCCGCCTGCTGATGCACAAGCGTGAAATCCTGAAACTGGAAATCCAGCAGGCGCAGAAGGGGTTTGCGCTTCCGCTCCTGCGCCTTTACTGGAAGAATGGCAAGGTGAAGGCGGAAATCGGCATCGGCCGCGGCAAGACCCACCGCGACCAGCGCTATGACCTGAAGGCGCGTGCCGAAATGCGCGAGGTGCAGCGCGAGGTGGCCAGGTTTAACAAGGCCCGCTGGTAATCCACACTGCCTCCTGCAAAGGAGGCAATTTCACGCGGGGTGCCGCATTTCACTGCCACCGCAGGAGGCAATGAAGGAGTGAAATACGGACAAAGTCCGTGTGAAATTGGATTATCATCCAGTGAAATCAGTCTTTGACTGGTGAAATTGTCCCGCCAAGGCGGGACAGTGGTAACCGGCACTGCCTCCTGCAAAGAAGGCAATTTCACAGGCC
>JAZRJB010000059.1:0-1574 GCA_045645565.1 Akkermansia sp.
GATGTAGTAGTACAGGCTGTTGAGCAGGGGGCGGCCGACGCCTTCGGGCTCAAACGCTGAAAAGAAAGCGTGGCTGCTGGACTGCAGGAGTATGTAGATGAGGCCTGCCACCATCGGCACGGTGACGAGCAGCAGTGGGCAGATCCAGTCCAGCCTGCGGAGCCATGTGTCTCTCAATGCGTTGTTGTCAGTGCTCTGTGGTGCATCGGTCATGCTGGTGGGTATCTGTTACAGAGCATTATATCAATTCCCGCCACTCTGTTCAAGCGCGGCGGCATTTTGTTGCGCGTTTCCTGCATTTTTGTTGCCGATGGCGTGCAAAAACAGAGCTGCAAGGGGAGGATTCGCTCGAAGTAGAGCCCTTGGTCAGCCGGGTGCGGGTCATGGTCTTGCGGCTTGTCTGGGCGTAGATTTATCGAAGCCTGAGTGGTGTTTTGTGCGTTGGTTACAGTTCAGCCGGAATCTTGAGGAAAGTGGTCAAATTGCTGAGACAGGCTGCAAGCGATGGAGGCAGATCGAGGCGCGTCTAGCCCGGACTTGGTGGCTACCTATGCTTGCAGGAAGGGCAAGGATAGCCTTTCCCGTCCTAGAGCGCATGGTGATGAGAAGGGGAACCCGGGCTGCTCTTAAAGTCGATACCCACGGCGGCTTGTCGGAAGTTTTCTTCGGTGATGGTATCCTCATTGAGCCGGGGGAGGTGGCAAGAATTGTCTGCCGGGACTTCCCACCAGCCAGCCAGACAGCCCAGCGCGAGGATTTCGCGAAAGTTGGCACATGATTTCAGAAGCCGTTGCAGGTCGGTTGCTTCGTGAAACTGAGTCCATACATCATCATCTTCCCGGATATAGCGGGCGATTAGTTTGCTCAGTTTGTCTAATTTGTAGGGGCGCGGGATGGTGTATTCTACCTCAATCTGCCAGAAATCTATGCTGTTTCTGTGGAGCAGGCGATTCCACCAATTTTGCTTTTGCTGGGATTGTACCTGTGCTATTTTCTGACAATCTGTTTCGCCGTACAGGACATGGCCTGGAGCCTCCTGCAGAAAATCAGCATCTCGGGGCGGCAGGTCGGCGGCGGAGCAGATGAGACGGAGTTCTGTTTCGGTTTCCAGAAGCAGGGGAAAGGCAATCTGAATTTCTCTGCAATAAGGTCCACGCGGCTTTGAAGCTCCTTTCTTTCCGTTGCGGTGTCGAAGCAGTACATTCAGAAAGGGCAGGATGATAATGGATGGCAGGGAGCCGTAATCGATGGCAAAGCCCAACCATACAAGTTTCAGCGGGAAGATGTGGGGAAAACCCTGTGCGAGCAATGACAGCGCGATAAAGAGAAATAAACCGCCGAGCAGGGGTATAACTCCGTCTCCCCTGTTACGCTGGCGAGGATTGCGTCGGCATAGTATAATCCACTCAACGATGCAGTACCAGTTGTTCAGCGTAATGAACGTCCCTAGCAGACCGAAAATCGTGATGAAGAAGATGATGAAAAAAGATTCCATGATGCAGGAGTTTGAACTACGGAAAAATCAATGGGGAAGTCAATGTTCATATATACCGCGTCGGATAGCACGAGCTCAT
>JAZRJB010000060.1:0-9719 GCA_045645565.1 Akkermansia sp.
TTTTACCCAGGGTTCCGCTGCTGACGCAGCTCCACCCAGGGCTATTATTGTGTCGCCCTCTCCGAGGGCTCAGAATTCCTCGGGCTTTCAGCCCGGCAAATTCCAATCGGGCAGCTTTCTCAAACTTTGGGACACGTGTGATTTATCCTTGCAATTCACAGAAAAAAATTATCTTTTATCCATCTGGGCCTTGCTCAGAAGATCCGCAGCCGTCTGATTACCAGCCTCTGCGGCATTCACCAGCCAGCCCATCATGAGTTCATCATTTCTGGGTACCCCCTTTCCAGTGGCGTAGCAGGTGCTAAGCATAAGGCAGGCTTCACCGTTACCCTGCATGGCAGCATAGCGCAAGTAGCGGATACCTTCTGCGGCATTGGCATTCTCTGCAGTACCATTCAAATGCATGCGCGCCAGAATCAACTGAGCCGGAATGGAATCATCATCAGCCATGCGCTCCAGCCACTGCAACGCCCCAGTCAGATTACCAGCCCGGGCTTCCATCTGCACCAGCGTCTGGCAGGCGTTATCATTCCCCTCATCCACCGCTGCGGAATACCAGAGGCGGGCTTTTTTGAGCGAGCGCTCCACCCCGAGGCCGCGTTCATAGCAAAGCCCCATGGCAGCCATGGCGCGGGGTTCCCGCTGAGCCGCAGCTTTTGAAAACCAGCGGAAAGCGTATTTATTGGAATGAATGGCACCCTTCTGCCCCGTCAGCAAGCGGCGGCCGTATTCATACTGGGCAGCAGCATCCCCCTTCACCGCAGCGCGGCGAAGCTGGTATATATTGTGGCAGCTGGTCAGCATCAGCACCCCGATGACTATGGAGAGGAAGCGCATTACTTGAAAAAATTCTGCTGTTTCTCACTAATGGGCATGCCGAGCCGCCGCATGACCTCCAGCATATCCTCCCACACAGAACGGCGGGCAGAAAGAGCCTCATTTCTGAGGAGATAACTGGGATGATAGGTCACCCGGACCGGGATACCCTGGCATTCCAACCACTGGCCGCGCAGGGCATTCACCCCCTGCTGGGTTCCGAGCAGCCCTTTGGCAGAGCTTCCCCCCAGGCACACGATGCAGGCGGGTTGAATCGCGCGGATTTCCGCCATAATCAACGGCTGGCAGGCAGCCAGCTCCTCCGGGCTGGGGGGGCGATTTGACGTACCCTGATTATCTCCCATGGAAGGGCGGAATTTACAGACATTGGAAATGTACACATCGCGGCGCTCAAGCCCCATTGCCCCAAGAATCCGGGTGAGCAACTGACCGGCAGGTCCCACAAACGGTTCTCCCTGGCGTTCTTCCTCATAACCAGGAGCCTCACCCACCAGCATGAGCCGGGCATGTGGGTTTCCCACGGCAAATACCATGGTATCCCGCAGGGTACCAAGGCGCCGGGCTGGTTTCCAATCAGCCGCGCGCTTACGCAGGAATTCCAGTTTCTCCTCCACGCTCATTTCCGGCTGCGCCGGCGCAGCAGAAGGGCCCGCCGCCGGGGCAGCGCCCTTCCTGGCACCCAGCATCCACTGCCGGAGAATACCACGGGCTTCATCATCCACAGCCAGACGCTCCTGCCCGCCCTCTACCAGGTGGGTGAGAGATTCTACCGCAAGCTGCTTGAGAGTGGGCATGATTTCATTCTAGCACAATGCAGGCAGATGGCAAGGAAAAGAAATTCAACTTTTGCGTATATTCTACGTAAAAATCCATTTCTGGCACGCTTTAATTAATAAGCACCTGCACTTCCGCCCATGAAAATTCAATACGCATCAGACCTGCACCTGGAATTCAAGAGTAATTCCCTCCATATCCTCGAACACCCGCTCAGCATCAGCGGAGACATTCTTGTACTGGCGGGAGATATCTGCTACATGGGGTCGGAAGCGCATCTCCGGCAGCCATTCTGGGACTGGGCTGCAGAGCATTACCAGGAGGTCATCATCTGCCCCGGCAATCACGAGTTCTACAAAGGGTACGACCTTTCCTCCCTGCCGGATGGATACTGCGAATACATACGCCCCAATGTGCGCCGCGTTTACAACACGGTTGTATCTCTGACCGGCACAGATATCATCATGTCCACCCTGTGGGGGCATATCAGCAGACAAGATGAAATAAACTGCGCTGAACGCATCGCGGATTTTGCCCGCATCGGCTACATGGGAGATGCGCTCATGCCTGCGGATTTTAACAACGAACACCACCGCTGCCGGGAATTCATCCGCCAGGCGCTGGTGAGCAGCCAGGCTCAGCACAAAATCGTAGTCACGCACCACCTGCCCAGTCCGCAGCTTCTGCATCCATCCTTTGCCGGCAGCAGTCTGAATGGCGCCTACATGGCAGATTTAACCGAATTCATCGAAACCTGTGGGGCAAATTACTGGATTTACGGGCATTCGCATCGAAATATCAACACCCGCATCGGTTCCACCCAGTGCGTCAGCAATCAGCTGGGGTATGTGCATCTCAACGAGGGGGTGGATTTCAATCCCGCGGCATGTATCGACCTTGACTGATGCCCGGAGAGCCGAGCGCAGACTCGCCTGCTGTCCCGCATTTCGCTTGCAGAAGGGGTGAAAAATATGCTACATTACCAGCCTGATGGCGAAACTCTGTATTCTGGACGGCATGGCGTTGATATACCGCGCCTTCTATGCCTTTATCAACAACCCCATGCGTAACTCCACGGGGCTGAACACATCTGCTATGTTCGGCTTCATCAACACCGTGGTTCATCTCATTGATAAAGAAAAGCCCACGCATGTGGTCGCATGTCTTGACCCCAGCGGTCCCACCTTCCGCCACGAGCGTTTTCCGGAATACAAGGCAAACCGCCAGGCCATGCCCCAGGAACTGCGCGATTCCATTCCCTGGATTGTGGA
Organism: Akkermansia sp.; assembly: GCA_045645565.1. Lineage (GTDB taxonomy): Bacteria > Verrucomicrobiota > Verrucomicrobiia > Verrucomicrobiales > Akkermansiaceae > Akkermansia. The sequence goes on from JAZRJB010000060.1 coordinate 2,883, forward strand.
TATCCTGGCAGCCATGCGCATCAAGACCCTGCGCATGCCCGGGTACGAGGCTGATGACCTCATCGGCACGATCACGCGCATGAGCGATGAAGCAGGCGACATGCAGGCCTACATGGTTTCCAAGGATAAGGACCTGGGGCAGCTGCTTTCGCCCACCTGTTCATTCTGGCGCCCGGGCAAGAAGGGAAGCGAGTTCGAAACAGTAGGTGTGGAGGAATTCCTGGAGGAATGGGGTATTGAAAACCCGCGCCAGATTATTGATATTCTGGCACTCATGGGTGATTCATCCGACAACATTCCCGGCGTGCCGGGCGTGGGTGCTGTGTCTGCCAAAAAGCTCATCACCCAGTTCGGCAGCATTGAGAACATGCTGGCCCGCAGCGCAGAAATCAAGGGCAAGATGCGCGAAAAGATTGAGCAGAATGCCGATGCCGCCCGCCTTTCCTACGAGCTGGTCACCATCCGTCGTGATGTTCCCGTGGATATCAAGCTGGAAGACTGCCGCATTCAGGAGTTTGATACCAAGGCACTGGGAGATATCCTCAAAAAGCTGGAATTCAAGGAACTGGCAAAGAAACTCTGCGGCGCCCAACCGAGCGATGCCGACCTGGGTGAACTCTTTGCAGCCGCTGCCCCGGGCTCTGAAAAACCGGCCGAGGAAGGCGAAATGCAGCTCGACCTCTTTGGCCTGCCCCAGCTCACGGATATCAACTCCACCCCGCACCAGTACCACCTGGTGAACACCCCCGAGGCCCGCGCTGCCCTGGCCACCCGCATGGAACAGGCTGACCGCTGGGCATTCGACACCGAAACCACCGGGCTCGACCCGCTCACTGATAAGCTGCTGGGCTTCTCCGTTGCCCTCACCGAGTACGAGGCCTACTACATTCCCGCAGCTGAGGATGGCTGGCTGGATTGCTTCCGCAGCGCCTTTTCCGGCAGCGCAGAGAAAGTGGGGCTGAATGCCAAATTCGACATCCAGGTGCTGCACCAGGCTGGCCTGGTGGTGAATGGTCCCTTCTTTGACTGCATGCTGGCGCACAGTGCGCTGTACCCCGAGCTGCGACATGGCATGGATGAGATGGCCGAAGCGCTGCTGCAGTACAAGACGATTCATCTTGAGGACATTGCCGGCAAAGACAAGGACATGAACACCGCCGCCGTGCCCGTGGAAACCATGGCCGAATATGCCGCAGAAGATGCTGATGTAACCCTGCGCCTGTACCACGTGCTGCAGCCTCTGCTGGTGGAAGCCGGGCAGGATGAACTGATGCGCAGCATCGAGTTCCCGCTCGTACCCGTGCTGGCAGGAATCGAAGAGGAAGGCATGCGCGTGGAGCCCGACCTGCTGCAGAAGAGTTCCGATGCGCTCGGCGAGCAGATAGAGGCCATCCGCGCCCGCATTGATGAGCAGGTGGGGCGCCCCATCAACCTGAACTCCCCCAAGCAACTCGGCGAATTGCTCTTCGATGAAATGAAGCTGCTCGCCAAGCCGAAGAAGACCAAGACGGGCCAGTACGTGACGGATGAGGAAACCCTCCGCAAGCTGGTACCCGTTTCCCCGCTGGTGGCAGATATTCTGGAATACCGCGAAATGAGCAAGCTGAAAGGCACCTATCTGGATGCCCTGCCCCGCTACATTTCCCCGAAGGATGGCCGCATTCACTCCACCCTGCTGCAGATGGTGACCGCCACCGGGCGCCTGGCTTCCCAGAACCCGAACCTGCAGAACATCCCCGTGAGGTCGGAGGCCGGCAAGCTCATCCGCCGCGCCTTCGTGGCCCGCGATGCGCAGCACAGCATCCTCTCTGCCGACTATTCGCAGGTGGAGCTCCGGCTCATGGCCGCCCTCTCCGGCGACCCGGGCATGATTGCTGCCTTCACCTCCGGCCGAGATATCCATGCCGAAACCGCCTCCCGCATCTACGGTGTGCCGCACGAGGAAGTGACCGCCGACATGCGCCGCAAGGCCAAGACGGTGAACTTCGGTATCATCTACGGCATCTCGGCCTTCGGGCTGTCTCAGCGTCTGGATTGCCCGCGTGGTGAAGCCGCCGCCCTCATCGAGAGCTATTTCACCCAGTTCCCCGGCGTGAAGGAATGCATGGATAAGCTGGTGACCGAAGCCCGCGCGCGCGGCTATGCGGAAACACTCTGCGGCCGCCGCCGCAAGCTGCCGGATCTGAACAGCGCCAACTTCAACCTGCGCGCTGCTGCCGAACGCACCGCCATCAACACCCCCATTCAGGGCACGGCGGCAGACATGATTAAAATCGCCATGGTGCGCGTGGCCGAGCTGCTGCAAGGCAAGCGCAGCCGCCTCATCATGCAGATTCACGACGAACTGCTTATCGACCTGCACGAGGATGAACACGACCTCATCCCCCGGATAACCGATGCCATGCGCAGCGCCCTGCCCCTGCCGCACGGCGTGCCGCTGGAGGTAGAAGCCAACACCGCTCCCAACTGGCTGGAAGCGCATTAACCCAGAACTCTACGCATGAGCAACATACAACCATACCGCGAAGCAGTCAGCTCTATCAAACAAGCGATTCTGCACAGCCAGTACCGCGCAGCCAAACTGATAACCGGTGAGCTGCTTTCGCTCTACTTCGGGATTGGCGGCTATATTTCGCACCATTCCCGTAAAGACTTCTGGGGAACGGGAGCACTCGAACGCATCAGCACCCAGCTTAGCAAAGAACTACCAGGGCTACGTGGCTTCTCTACCACTAGTCTCAAAAACATGCGCTCCTTTTTCGAATTCTGGGCCCCCTTCATAAATCGTCAGCCCACGGCTGACGATTTGAACGTTCCCGGAGCAATCGATAACAACCGCCTGTCACTTCAACGACTGGCTCCGGCATCTGAACTAATACACTTAGACGCGTTTCTCAGTCTCAGTTTCTCGCATCACATCGAAATTCTCCGCAAGACCAGCACACTGCAGGAAGCGCTCTTCTACATCCGGGAGACATTCCGGCACAAATGGGATAAATATGAGCTGAGAGACAGATTAAAAGCCAATCTGTATCAGACCCAGGGTGACGCAGCCAATAATTTTCTGCAGACACTTTCCACAAGCCAGGCGAGAAAGGCGGTGGGCATGTTCAAGGACGAATACCTGCTGGACTTCATCAACGTGGAAGAAATTGAAGTAGACAAGGCTGACGATGTGGACGAAAGAGTTGTAGAACAGGCTATTGTCCGTAACATCAAGAAGTTCATCATGACCTTCGGGCGGGATTTTGCTTTCATTGGCAACCAGTACCATCTGGAGGTATACGGGGAGGAACTTTTCCCGGATTTGCTTTTCTTCAACCGCGAATTGAACTGCATGGTTGTGGTCGAGCTGAAAAAAGGTGCCTTCAAACCTGGATACATCGGGCAGTTGCAAACCTACATGCGAGTGCTGGATGACAAGGTACGCAAGCCCCACGAAAACCCCACCATAGGCATATTGCTTTGCAAAAGTGCCAACAAAGCATTTGTGGAATATGTGATACGTGACTATAACAGCCCCATGGGTGTCGCTACCTACAAAACTGCGGCAGACATGGATACAAAACTCCGCAACTCGCTTCCTGATATGGAGGAGATGCGGAAGCTGCTGATTGAATCCACAGATAATGAATAACGCCATGGAAACAAGGATGATGAAACTCGTGAAGGGACTCATGTGGGGCATGGGTATCATCCTTGCTGCCGCGATAGTGATTGCTATCATCCGCGCATTCGACTGCTCATTTCTGGACCAGCACGACAGGGTTGGAATCCAGGAGGACTACACCATGGCCATGGGCTATGAGCGAATGGCACATGACGAGAAGGACCCGAAAAAGGAACTGAGATACTGGGGCAGAGCTGCAGCGATGTACGCCAAAGCCCGCGACAATGCCCACCCGGACACCCTGGAACATGCCAAGAGCATGGTACCTCGCATGCAGGAACTCGTCCAGAAGCACGGCGCGCCGAAAATTGAGCCAGAGTATGAGTTCATCTTCATGGTACACCATGCAAAAAGAGATTTCAGTTGCCTGACTGCGCACATTCAAAGCGGCGTGTATGATTTCTCCGCCCAGTCGAAACAGGACAGCCGCCTGGAGGCTTCAAGATTACTGACAGAGATTCTCGACATCCTGAATGATGAGCGATACGGCGATACCGCAGAGCAGCTCAAACCCATTGTTGTTTCCCTGCTGCAACAGGGAGCCCGCACCACCTGGCCAGATATAGCCGATGAGTGTGCCTTACTCTGCCAGAATCCTGACACTCAGGACTCCGTTCTTATTGCCGTACGCACCCGCGATGCCGAATTCCTCCGTGCCGTGCTGGATTGCGGACTCCCCGCCCGAGGCATCAACAATGACGGAAGACCGGAAGCCGAAGCCCGCTGGCAGAATTCCCCCGGCCTCGTCGAAATCCTCCAATCAAATTAATCATTAATCACTAATCATTAATCATTCATGATTACACTCGTAGGTTTAGGTTACGATATTCACCGCTTCTCTGAGCCAGAGCGTCCGCTCTGGCTGGGCGGTGTACAGGTACACCCCACCAGGGGGCTTGCCGGCCACAGCGATGCCGATGTACTCTGCCACGCACTGGCAGATGCCATTCTGGGCGCCATCGGCGAGCCGGACATCGGCTACTGGTTCCCCCCGGGCGATGAGAGCTGCAAGAACATCTGCTCCCTCCGCATCGTGGAGAAGGCAGTCGAACTACTGCAGGCACAGGGTGGCCGCGTGGTGAATGTGGACTGCGCCCTCATTGCTGAAGCGCCGAAAATCATGCCCTTTGTGCAGCAGATGAAGGAAACCCTCGCACCCATTCTGGGCGTGGCACCCCGCCGCGTGGGCGTGAAGGCCACCACCAATGAAAAGCTGGGGGCGCTGGGGCGCCGCGAAGGCATGGCTGCCTTTGCTACCGTTGCCGTCCAGGTACCCGATGAAGCCTGATTTACCGCCATGAATCCCGAAATTGACTTACTAGCCTTTGCCGCCGTAGAGAATCTGAAAGCCGGCGGACTCACCGTTACCACGGCAGAGAGCTGCACAGGCGGCATGATTGCCACCGCCATCACCGAAGTACCGGGAGCCTCCCAGGTGTTCCGGTATGGCTGGGTCACCTACTGCAACGAAGCGAAGGAGCGCCTGTTGGGCGTTCCTGCGGAACTCATTGAAGAACACACCGTAGTGAGCGAACCCGTGGTTGCAGCCATGGCGCAGGTCGCCATGCGCCAGAGCGGTGCCGATATCGCCATTGCGGTTTCCGGAAATGCCGGACCCACCGCCTCGGAAGGAGAACCTCCCGTGGGCACGGTCTGCCTTGCCATTGCCCGCCGCGGCGCCGCAAGACCGCTTCATTCAGAAACGCTGTACCTGCCCGGCATGAACCGACGGCAGTTCCGCCAGCGAGTCACAGCAAAGGCGCTGCAGCTCATTGCCGGCGCTGCTAATTAAAAGCCCGTAACACGAATAAGCACTCATTCATCCATGGTTTCTGGTATATTCCATGAGCGAATGAGCAGCAAGACCTTCTGTCACCCATTCCACGGTAGCATTGGTCATGCATCGGACGTAACGGTTCAGTCCTCAGACAAGTATTTATTGAGTATCTGAGGGAAGAAATCGTGTAGGGGGCTTTCGCCCCAGTTACGTGTCATGCCTGACGTACCCAACAAAGAGCCGCTGCCTCGTAGAGGGGCTGCGGCTCTTGTTATAATCGAATATAAAAGCTGAATTACTTACGACGACGACGGACAGCCAGACCACAAAGAGCCAGCAGGGAGAGTGTAGCCGTAGCCGGTTCAGGGATAAGAAGTCCGCTCATTGTGAAGTTATTCATCAGAACACCAGTATTGCTACCATTTACAGCGTTGGTGTATACGACAAATACGAAAGTCTGGTCAGCATTAGTTGCCTTCATTGCATCTACCTGATCCGCAGAAAAGGTAAGTTCAACCGTCTGAGGAACAACTGCGCCCTCCTCTAAAAGATTGCTGCCTTCTTTGCTGTTGTATACAGAGGAAGTCAGTGTTGCTCTCTCACTCATCAGAATAAAGGTAATCTCATGATTTTTATTATCATTACCATACTGATGCGCGGCATTGAAAGAGAATGTAAGGGGACCAGCAACCTGCGCAAGTTCGGCAGCAGAAAGGCTAAACTCAATACCACCAATTGTTGAACGACCAGAAGCGCCAGGACCACCTGCAACTAAAACTACACCAGTAGAGCTGCCGGGGACACCATTCTGGACAGATGTATTGATGTTGTTGTTATAACCATAACTTGCATACCACGTGTTGCTTTGCGTCAACAGACCTGTGAGCGTTGCAAAACTCGTTGTATTGTCAAACGCAGTTGACGTAACAGAAGCATTATTGCCAGCGCCACCGATAATCGTGTCAGGCGCATCGAGAGCGGCGAAGTCATAGGTGACGGTATCACCCATCGCCACACCAGCCAGCGCCATAATGGCCATGATTGTTTTATTCATACTATTAAGAATTGATTATTATAAGATCAGATTACCTCACCCACTTCAATCCCATGTGCAATGAGACAGATGCAAGATTGCCTTAACCTAACAATTCGACGATACAGCACTTCCTATGCAGAATCAAGCTAAAAACCGCAAATATCTCACACGTGTCCCAAAGTTTGAGTACGGAGCTCGATAAATTGAAATTTGGCGGGCTGAAAGCCCGAGGAATTTTGAGCCCTCGGAGAGGGCGACACAATAATAGCCCAGGGCGTGAGCCCTGGGTATGGTGTAGTAATAAGACCGGAACCCCGCCAGCTGGCGGGGTGGCAGATTCGCATGAGCGTTCCG
>JAZRJB010000061.1:0-50965 GCA_045645565.1 Akkermansia sp.
CCGCTGGCTCATAGAAAGCTTTTTCAAGGAAATCAAGCAACTATTGCGGATTAAAAGCTTTATGGGAACAAGCGCTAATGCAGTGCTGATACAAGTCTGGACGGCAATGATAGCTTTTCTTCTGGTCAGATATCTCCAGACACTTGCGAAACAAAGAGAAATTAAGTGGAACACGTCGAATCTTGTCGTATTTTTACGCCTCAATCTCCTCAATAAAACAAATCTATGGTATTGGCTTTACAATCCGTATAAAAGCATACATGCAAAGCCCCCTGATTTGCACCAGGGGGATCTATTTTCCAAAAACAGCTGATTACATCTGTTAGCCTTTGATATAGGTGCAGTCTATTTTTTGAGTTCTCCTATTTTGGACAGCTATGAGTCACCGTAGAAATCGTTGTCCCATTAACAGAACCGGCACGAAAACCATCAGCACAGCCCCAAGCAAGCGCACCGACAAGCATGTTACCACCTGCTGCAGAGGCTAACCAAGAAACATCTGTGAGGTCTACCGCAACACGTTACCCTTGGCACCAGCACCCGACTGTATGAACACGCATGGGGGATTTCCACGACATCACGAGAACGCAATTCTGAGGCACCTGACGATTCAGCGCAAACGACCATCCGCATAATCGGCAGCCATAAGACCAGCGCCGATGATGCCGGCATCTGCCCCGAACTGAGCTGGCAGCAGGCGCAGATTTTCATAATGGACCGGGAAAAGCTGCTCCTTCAAACACTCCCGCAGCGGCTCAAAAAGCAAATCTCCGGCTTTAGCAACACCGCCACCGATGATGAATGCCTCCGGCACCAGTGCATACATCATATTCATGATGAGACAGGCTAACTTCTCAGCAAAGGAACGGTACATCTCCTGGGCAATCGGCTCCCCCGCCCTGGCTGCCAGTTCCAAATGATATGGAGAACAATCCGCCGGGGTCTTATGAATGCCGGCTGAAGCATACCGGGCAATGGCATCAGCCGTGAATTCATTGTGACCAATGTATTCCTCCACAGCTCCGCGATTACCGAACGGACCAACACGGCCCTTGAAATCCACGCTGGTCTGCCCCAGTTCGGCACAGGAGATATTGCGGCCACGCAGCATACGGTCATGAACGACAATACAGCCACCTATACCAGTACCCAGAGTCAGGCAGAGCAGGCTTTCCAACCCGCGGCCAGCCCCCAGTTTCCACTCGGCATACCCCATGCAGTTCGCATCATTATCCAGAACAACCGGGAGCCCCAGTTCCCGCTCCATCAACTCACGCACCGGCACCTGGTGGTTCCACACCGGCACATTGGTCAGCTGGTACAGGACACCCTTGTAGAAATCCACCCACCCGGGCATCCCCAGCCCCACTGCGGCCACCGCCGGGTACTTACGCTGCAACTCCTTCATTGTACAGCACATGGCAGACATAATGGCAGCAGGGCTGTCAAATGCCTGAGTTGGCAGTGGTTCAGCCTTATCCAACAATTCCGCACCACGGGTTACACCTATCTTGATGCTCGTTCCACCAAAATCCACTGCAATTGCCAGACGTTCGCTCATGGCGGTCATTATAGAACTTCCGCTCTTCGCCTGCAAGTCATTTATCGGCATGCCCGGAGCCGCATTTCATCAGGACTCCCGCACTGATGCCTAATCCGGATGGGCATTCATTTATGCTCGTCTATGTATATTGGAAAAAAACGCGTCTTTTTCAGCAAACCAGCGCAAAAAATGATTGCATTGAGACGCATTTCAGGGTAGTCTAGTCAGCAGTAACCGATTTTGTAATCATGAGTGAAGAAAAGAGCCAGGGGAATAGCAATTCCCTCAATCTGTCAGACCTGGCAGATTTCCAGTTCGGGCCGGCCTGGGCACGCCCAGGTGCAGCCGCCAGCCCCGCATACACCAGTGCCCCGCGTGAACCCCGGGCCCCCCGCCGCAAAGATGGTGGCGAGCGCCGCAGTTTCTCCCGGGAGCGCCGCAGCAATGCAGCAGATGAGGCACCGCGCACCCCCCGCGCCAAGGGTGAACGCCCTCAGAAGCGCGATGCTCACCGCGAAACAAAGCCCCAGCGCGAGCTTCCCGCACCCGCAGAGGGTTTCCGCGTTGAACTGCGCCCGGCTAACAGCATTCTGGAACTTTTCGCAGCAAACATTCAGAAGCAGAAGCGCGCACTTCCCCTCATTGACCTGGCTAACATCGTCATGGGCGACAAAGCTCGCTACGACCTGGTTTTCATGAAGCTGGAAAACGGTTCCATGCTGATTCACTCCAAAAAGGGTGACCACGCCTGCTGGCTCACCGAGGCAGAAGCCGTTGCCTATCTCTGGAAGGCACCGTGGTTCTCTGAGCTTTACACCAAGGAAGAAATTGACATCGAGGCTCCGAATGGCAATTTCACGGCAGTTGCCGTATGTGGCATCGGCGGTGAAGTCATCGGGCCTGTCACCTGGCACGGTTACCAGGCTGCACTCATGAACCTGTACCGCAGCAAATACTCCACCATGCCTCTGGATGCGTTCAAGAATCGCATTTCTGTGGATAAGAGCGAAGAAACCGTTGCTGCATGGGTTCAGGCAGCCAGTCATAAAACCGTCTGGAAGCCCACCCGCGAAGGTGCAGCCGATACCGTACTGGAGGATACCCGGGCCGTTGAGGCAGACTTTACAGCCAACCACTTCAGCAGCGTATATGAGACCGTTGATAAAGTATTCATTAACGGCGCAACCCCGAGAGCCGTACTCTCCCCCGGCATTGCAGCTCATGTCGCCATCCTTTCTGACAAGACACGCCGTTTCCCGCAGATGCTCATCCCGAACCTCTGCCACGGCATGGCGCGTCACCACCTGCCTATCTACAAGTGGCACGGCAACCACTTCACCGGTCCGAGCCGTGTTCGCACCCTGCCTGAAGGCACCGTGCTGGCAGACCGCATGATGGCTATCATGAACTGGGCCAAGGAAAACTCCGGCAAGAAGGCAGATGCCATGTTTGCAGAGCTGAGTGGTGTTGCAGCTGGTGAGGATGAGGCAAGCCGCCAGGCTGCCACTGATGCACATGCCCCCTATGTCGCAGACATGATCTGGCTGCTGGAACAGGGCTACATTGTTGTGACAAGTGACAACGCCGTGTGGTTCCCCAAGGGTGAAGCCGCTCCGAAGCCCACCACCAAGCCCCAGCCCCGCAAGGGTGGTAACAGAAAAGCCAAGAAGGCCGCGCCTAAAAAGGATGAGCAGCCCAAGGCCTGATTAAAGCCTGTTCTTTTCTCAGAAAAACTCAGCCGGTTCCTCACCGGCTGAGTTTTTTATTGTTCTCGAATGTAGAGAATGAACTCCGGGCGCCGGGCATGCGGCGGGAATTCCGGTAATTGCAAATCCTGATGCGTATAAGCCGAGTACAGCCCCTGCAGGAGCCGTTCATCTTCTCCCCGGGTTGCAGCACTGCCTATGACAAAGCGCGGCCTGTGAGTCCGGATGGCACAGGCAAGTTCCTCGCGGTGTTGCTCATACCCACCAGGAACCATGGTCGGGACAAAATGGCGGAGCATTAAGCGTTTCTCGCTGAGCCTCAGTATGTGCAAAGCGTTATTGACATCCAGCACAATCGCATCCGAAACGGCATCCTGGGATACCAGCTGCGCCAGTTTCCGGGAAGCACTGCGCATCTGGGTATTCCCGTTTTCCGGCTTCATGTAACGGACCGCAAGCGGCAACCCAAGCGCAAATATCAACACGCCGGACAGGGTACAAGCCCCCAGCCAGTTCAGCCAGCGACCAGAGGGCAGAGCCAGCAGGGCCAGCAGTCCGAAACAGGTAAAATTAAATGAATAATGAATATAGCAGCGCGCGCCGCCATAATTTGCAATCAGCAACAGAACAAACGCCCCCAGCAGCACGGCATAACAACACCAGCGCTGCCGCCCCCGGAAACGCATCGGAAACAGGAACGAAAGAACAAGCACCACCCACCCCATCAGCGCGGCAAGAAACTCAGGAAGGAACTGGTGCAAATGCAGAGGCAGCAACTCTGAAGCCAGCAGGATTCCGCGAGTACAGAGCGCAGAGGAAGCCCACGGAGCCCCGCCATATTCCATGGCTGCCAGAACATACTCATTCCACAATGAAGCCAGCGCCCCCTGCCCGTGAAAATAAAGCAAAACAGGGGCCAGCACGCTCAAGCATGCTCCCAGCTGCAGCAGGCCAGCCTGCCACCAGCGCCGCCGGGACACAAGAATTCCCCACACACAGAATGGCAGCCAGAATGCAACAAGGTTGAATTTGACCAGCAGCACCAGCCCCGATGATACCCCCAGAATGATGTTCTGACACACCCCTGGAGACTTACCGGACACCAGCCAGCGCAGCAGATAGTATACAGCCACTTGCTGCAACACCCAGACGAGTTCCGCCGGATGCAGCGAAAAATAAAGAATGGACAAGCTGTACACACCCAACACACCAACCGCCTGCCCCCGCGGAAGAAAAAGACGTGCGCTCCAGTAGGCGTACAACACCCCGATGCCGACCAGAGGAGACTCCAGCAGGCAGGCGCCAAGAAAGCTGCCGGGGCTCAGTACTGCGCCAAGCCCGTGCAACAAAAACACAAGCGGACCTTTCAAATCTGCATGCGTCAGGTAAGGAACACTGCCCTGCATCCATTCACGACCTATCAGATGGTAGATATTCAGGTCGTATTCCGGCCGCAGATGAATGCTCACACTTGATGGACTGAAGCCGAAACGCAGGATGACAAAGGCAACGAGTGTACCCAGAAGATACACAAGCCATGACTCTCTCCGTGTTATCCGCGACTCCATTCTCCGCCAATATAACGCAGACCAGCGCCTCCAGGCAAGCGCTTTCGGTGTCAGTTTGAGCTTGACATTCAGCGCATCTACCAGCAGAATAGGGCACCTGCGGTACATCCCCGCACTCATCCTGACCATGTTGCTGAACGTAAATCAATACGGCGATTCTGTACTCCGCGCAGTCAGCGCCCCTGTCGAACACATCAATGACGAGCTTAAAACCCTCGTAGAGAATATGCTGGAAACCATGTACGCCGCTGAAGGTATTGGGCTGGCAGCTCCGCAGGTCGGGCTCAATATCCGCCTGGTGGTCATTGATATTCCTGAAGACGAAGAAGAAGGAGAAGAACCGGAAATGATTACTGTAAACGGAGAACAAGTTCCCATGCGCAGCATCATGCCCCTGGTTTTCATTAATCCGGAACTTGAACCCTACGGTAAACAGAACCTTTGCGTTGAAGGTTGCCTGAGCGTGCGCAATATCCGCGCTAATGTTGCCCGCCCTGAGTTCGTGAAGGCACGCCTGCCCCAGCTGGACGGTTCCGTTCTGGAACTGGATTGCGGCGGTCTGCTCGCCCGTTGCCTGCAGCATGAGTGCGACCACCTCGATGGTTTCCTCTTCGTGGACCGGGTATCCTCTGCAGCAAAGATCACGCTCACTAAAAAGCTTAAGAAGCTCGCTTCCATGCGCTGAGCCATACGGCTTCCAGCAGTGTGGCATACACTGCCCTGCGGGTGATTTTAACCCTTTCCGCCCCTGTGCGCTGAGCAATCAGCCGCAGGGTTTTGAGTCCCAGCAGCGCTGGCAGCATGGCAGTAAAACGCAGGCGGAAACCTCCTAACCGGCGGGCATAATCCAGCCCATCGCGCAAGAACCAGAAAGCGCGATTACGCCATATTTCCAGCGAATCCTTGCACGGGTACGTTTCAGCTTTCTCGCGGAATGAAGCCAGATAGGCTCTGCCGCGGACCGCATCTTCCTCAATATCACGCAGAATGTTGACAAGCTGCAAGCCCTGCCCATAGCGCACTGCCGCCTGAGCCATAATATCCCGGCGCTCGGGAGAACAGAAGCCGGCCCCGAGGGTAGCAAGCCCCAGGTCAGTCCAGAACTCGCCCACGCAGCCAGCCACCAGGTAAGTGTAACGCGTGGTTTCAGCAACACTTTCCACCACCTTGTGGTCATTAAAGTAGGTTAAATCCCACAGCTGCCCCTTCACGATGAGCGACAGCACGCGCCGCAACAACAGCAATTCTTCCTCAGAAACCTGCTCCAGCTGCTCCAGGCATTCACCAAAACGGCGAAGCAAGGTCGCTTCACTGGGTTTCGTCTGAGCATCGGCCATTTCCCCACGCAGATCCCGCAAAAGGAGGGCCAGCTCATCCGGGGGTAAGGTTCCCAGCACAGCACGCCGCATCTGACGCAGAATTTCCTCGCGTTTCCCAGGAGCAGCGTTCGACGTATCCGCAACACTGTCGGTGGCTCTTGCCAGCATATAGCCCAAAGCAATTCCCCGCCGCATGGCAGGCGGCAGCCACACCATGCTCAGATAAAATGAGCGGGATACCGCCTTGAGCAATGCAAAGTCCATATTCATCAGCTCAGCAACCGCAACGCACCACGTATCAATTCATCCGTTCCGGCCTGCGGGTTTTCCTTCAACAGCCTGGCGATGGACTTGCGAGCCTCTGCCTGCTTGAATCCGAGTGCCACCATGGCCAATTCCGCATCTGACGCAGCTTGTGTAGTAGCACCTTGCTGCTGAGCCTCCCAGGTTGAGGCAACGCCTATCTTGTCCTTCAGTTCAAGAATGATGCGTTCCGCAGTGCGTTTACCCACCCCCTTGGCGCGAGCAATTGCCTGCACATCCCCCTGCACCACAGCCTGCTTGAACGTATTCACATTCAGGCTGCTGAGAATAGCAATGGCCGTTGCAGGACCAATACCGCTCACCCGGTCAATCAGCAAGCGGAAAATATCACGCTCTGCGTCCGTAGCAAAACCATACAGCACCTGCGCGTTCTCGCGAATGTGCATGTGAATCTTGAGCATAAGCCCCTGCCCGACAAGAGGGTTCAGCATATCATAGGTCGACAACGGGACAATGACCTCGTACCCCACCCCATTGACATCCAACACAATACACTGAGGCAGAGCATCTGCCACAGTTCCTCGAAGAAATGCTATCATGGCTGCTCAGGTGCGGGTGCGGGTTTAGGAGCCAGCAAATCTTCCACTTGCTGGAACTTGGCCTGCTCAGTAATTCCACCCATTTCGGCCAGGAGTTCCTGCACGCGACTATTCAGGCGCTCATAGTTAATGGGACCATTTTCCGGCTCCTTGGAGCCGGGGAAAATGATGTAGCTAACCCCGAGATGAGAAACAGGGCGGGCAAAGGGCGTGGCCTTCGGGTTAATGAGGCGGGCAAGTCTCAGTGACCCTTCACCGGATTTGAAACGGGGGCCGAAGTCACCCACGATTGCCGGGAAAATGCGGTCTTCCACCACCACGGCTGCATAATCCCCCAGCTGGGGACGGTATGCATCATTATCTCCGCTCTTGAAGGTCAGAGGCACCACGATGAATGAATCATATTCAGCCAGCAGGAAACTGTACTTCTTGAGGTCATGCACCACATTCTTGGCATACTGCAGAGAATCCGCACTGGCGCTCTTATCCTTGGAAAGCTTACGAACGCGCTCCTCCCAATGCGGCAACAAGGGGTTCGGCGTGGTCCCCAGCTTACGCCAGCGGTATGAGGTCATGGGCTGGTAATGGTCGCTGTTCTTCACCTTGGCAGGCATATCCGGCAGGCGGTCGCCATCCGACCCGTCGGAGACAACGTCCATATCAGCCTGAACCCACAACACCTTTCTGCCGGTATCCGGGGCATCAATCTCCAGAATCGTATCCGTGTCGTAGTAATTATGGCGGTCCAGCAGGCGGGAAAGCGTGGCAGCCTCCTTTCTCATGCGGTTCTGCTTGTGGAGGTAAAGAGCCTGATACCACTGGGAAACACGGGCCTTGCCCATGAAATCAGCGTAGCGCGTGAACAGCTCAGGCAGCAGCGGATTCGCCAATTTAAGCGTCTCACCATCCGCAGCCTGCGGCAAACGCAGGCTAAGAGCCACGCGCAACTGGTAGGCCGCAGCAGCCTTCCGGTCCTGGGATGCGGTCGCGCCTTGCTCAAACTCAACAGTACTCAGCACATTCAGCCCGGGAGTCATGGAGCTGATGTGCTCATACCTGCCGGGTTCAACCTTCTCCGGCAATGCAGGAGGGAACGGCGGCAAGGTGATGGAAGGCATGGTGAAGGCGTCTTCAGGCGTCCAGGGTTCCACCTCTATGTCTTCTTCATCCACAACCGGAGAAACAGGGGTAACAGCCGGGGCTTCCTTCTTCTCCGGAGTCTTGACCTCCGGCTTGACCACCTTGCGTTTTTTCTTCTTCTTGGCTGGCTTTTCGCTTTCTGTCAATGCTTTAACCAGAGCTTCAGGATACGGAGTATACAACGAACCTGCAGCAATGAGTAAAACACCCAGCAAGCCCAGTCTGAACCAGGTGAAGAACTTTATCTTGGTCTTTCGGTGAAACAAAAGTTTCATGAGGCATTCAATTTGACTATTTCTCTAAGACACTCACCTTGCGCGGACGACTCCCCATCACTAAGCGCAACAGCCAGAGCGGAGTATTCCGCAGCAGCCACCCTGCCAGCCGGATGCGGCGCGAGGGATAATAACGTGGCTGGTTTTTCAACAACGCTTCCATAGCGCCATTCACGACCTCGCGCACAGAGGTATACACCCATTTCTTGAAGGGTGAATATCCGTTCGAATAACCATGGCGGCGTGCAACCTCCCCAAAACCCGTATGGACGGGTCCGGGGCACACGGCCACAACCGGCACCCCTGCCTTGCGCACTTCAAGCCGCACAGCTTCAGAAAACGAGGCTACAAATGCCTTTGAAGCTGCATACACGGCAAAATCCGGAATAAATAAATCTGCTGCAAGCGATGCAATATTGATAATCCCGCCCCCAAGACTTACCATGCGCGGAAGCACGGCGCGGGTCAGCTCTGCAACCGCCAGCACATTCACCTGCAGCATCTGATTATTCCGCTCCGGAGAACTGGACATGTACTCGCCATAATCCCCCAGTCCGGCATTATTGATCAGCAGTAACTTTCCCGGGGGAAGTTTATCAATTTCTTCAACAAGAAGACCTCGCTCTGCCGGTGATGCCAGATCACATGCCCAGACAGAAACATTCAGGCTCGAATTGGCAGCCTTCAACTCATCCGCCAATTCCATGAGAATCTCCTTGCGGCGTGCTACCAGCATCATGTGCGCGCAATCACCCACGAGGCGGCGCGCAAACGCCATTCCGAATCCGGAAGAAGCTCCTGTTATTATGACATGCTCATACATCGTTCATGTATCATGCCATAATTTTCCTTACGTAGCAAGCACAAAAGCCACTTTAGCACCACTCCATAACAAGAGTTCCCCCTGGCGCCAGGTTCAACGGCAGGCCCGTTGTGCCCAGCTGGATATCATCTATCTCAATCATGGGAGATTCCGTATCCAGCATCGGCACGAATACATAGTTTCCCGGCTTCTTCCCTGCCCAGGTCCGGGCATGTTCGGGAATATGCAGCCAGGTTTTCGCAAAGCAGGTCGGGCTGAAATTGCAAATGACTAACAACACAGACTTAGCTTTACGGTTACAGCGCAGGAATGCGTACAGCTGATGCCCTGAGACAGAATCCCCCGGCAAGCGCCCGTAATCCGGCGTATCGTGATTTGCCCAGTTCAGCCCATAAAATTCACCTTTTGCCAACGCCGGGTGCTGAAGCAGGGAAAGCAGGCTCACCGTGAACCGGCGTAAGTCATTTTGATAAGAATCCATCTGCCCGCCATCAAAACGCCCGCCGTTCGTCCATTTCTGGAGACGGGGCAAGCACGTGTAATCAAAGATACTGGTTCGACCATTATCCCCGCCGTATCCCGTGGGGCCGTCTGCCCGCTCGCCAGCTTCCTGCCCATTGTACACCAGCACAGGACCACACGATGAGCAATACTGCGCCACCATCACAGCCTTGCAGACAGCGGCACCAGCCCCACCCCAGTACAAAGGTGAAGCCAACCGGGGCTCATCATGATTCTCAATGTACCTCACGCCCTTCCAGAACATGGGAAGCTCCGGCCGGTGAAACCGGTCCAGGTCATTTGCCCAGGCGCCGCCTTCGTATATCTTTCTCAATGCCTCATACGCCACACCATCATACACGCCGTCAAACCCGGCTTCCAGCAAAGCCTGATGCACATTTCCATCAATAAGCTTCAAGTGGTCATCATACCCCTCTGCCATGAAGAAGGTCGAACTATCGCGAAGGCGCGCGTGCGCAATAATCCAACGCCAGAAAGGCACAGGCACCATGTGCGCCATATCACAACGGAACCCGCCCACTCCCATGCTCTGCCAATATGCCAGAATCTCATTCATCAGTTGCCAGGTACGTGGCAATGCGTATTCCGGCGCCAGCAGACCAGGCAGAGCCGCAGCAGCATGAGCCCCATGCCGGTAATCCGTACCATAATTCAACTTAACCGTTTCATACCAGTCATAATCACCTGGAGCCCAGGAAGCAACATTATTTCCCGTGACCCGCCCCCTGCCACGCTCCGGCTCATATTCTCCACCGGGCAAATGCACCAGCTTGTCAGAATGAGTAGGCTCCAGATAATAGAACGCATTATCACGGGCAAAGAACACACCGCTGTTATCAGCACAGCCAAAACTGCTCCCCGGGCGAACGGTTGATGCATAATGCCGGGAAACATGATTCGGCACAAAATCTATTACCGGAACCATTCCCCAACGCCGACAACGCTGCAATAATGCCGCAAATTCATCGCGCCGGCGGTCTACATTCTCCGCCAGGTCGGGATCTACATCGAAATAATCCGTCACGGCATACGGACTACCCGCCAGTCCTTTCACAATGCAGGCAGGGTCTGCCGGCAGCCCCTCATACGCAGTCTGAGTAGCATGCCTCAAGACGCCGGTGAACCAGAGGTGAGTCACCCCCATGCGGGCAATCTGCTCTAATGCGGCATCAGTAATGGCATTGAACGTACCGCATCCATTCTGTTCCTTGCTCCCCCAGGCTCTGCCTGTTGTGGAATAATTTGCAAAATGGCGCACAAAAAGCTGGTAGATGACTGGTCTCATGAACTGGGATTATTCCTGCATGCTACCATAAGCCATTTCTTAATTCAAGGATAAAGGTCTATCACATACCAGAAGCCCCCCATTGCAGCGCTGCCCCGGCTGCAAGAGCGCAACGCGCATGGCATGTCACCACGCGGCAGCTCTTTGGCTTGACTAATAAGTAGCTTCACGCTACCATGCTGGCATGGATGCAGATACCCGTAAAAGCATAGCCGCGTGGTCCTCAGTCGTGTGGAGCGCAGCACTGGCAGCCACCAAGCTGATTGTCGGCGTCATCACCGGCTCCCTGGGTATTCTCTCCGAAGCACTGCACAGCGCACTAGACCTGGTTGCAGCAGGCGGCACCGTCTTCGCCGTCAAGATGGCAGCCCAACCCGCAGATGAGGAACACCCATACGGCCACGGCAAAGTAGAAAACCTCATGGCTCTGGGAGAAACCCTGCTGCTCCTGGCCACCGCCATCTGGGTCATCATCGAAGCAGCAGAGCGCCTGCTGAGCAATGACCCATCCGCCCTGGACGTCAAATTCTCCTACTGGGCATTCGGGGTCATCATCCTCTCCATCGTGGTTGATGTCAACCGCGCCGCCATGCTCAAACGCGTAGCCAGGGAAACCCGCAGCGCTGCGCTGGAGGCAGATGCAGCCCACTTCACCACCGACATCTGGAGCAGCGCCGCCGTTCTCCTTGGTATCACCGGCGCCGCGCTCGCAGACATGACCGTGCAAGGCAGCTGGCTGCACTGGCTGCTCATCCGCGCAGACGTCTTTGCCTCCCTCGTTGTGGCTGCTCTCATCCTCCATGTCTGCAAGGAACTCGGCATGCAAGCCATCAACAACCTCATGGATAAGGCGGATGGCGAAGCCGTCAGCAAAATCCGCAAAGCCATGGAAGAACGCATGCCCACCTACCCGCTCGCCAGACTCCGAGTCCGCGAAGCAGGTGCCCGGTACTATGTCGACATGGAGGTCCAGGTCCCCCACAACCTGCACGTAGATACCGCCCATGAAATTGCAGACGCCGTTGAAACCCTCGTTGCATCCACGCTCGAAAACGCTGAAACCATGGTCCACATGACCCCGGCGCAATCTCTGCCAGAAACCCCGGAGTTCATCATCCGACGCCTCGCCCTCACCCACCGGTTCGGTGTACACGGCCTCGTTCTCCAACATACCGACGATGGGCAGTTCATCATTGCCGTTGACCTGGAACTCCCGCCTGAAGCCACCCTCGAATCCTGGCAAATCGCCATTGAAGCATTCCGCAAGGAAGTGCAGCGCAACCTCAACGCAGACGTCGTAGCCCTTCACGTCGAACCCGATTTGCGCCGAGTCCCGGCATACGCTGCCCCCCTCCCAACCGATTGGGAAGACCAGGTGCGCAACGCCATGATACACCGCGGCGCCCCCCTGCCCACCGCCATCAAGTGCTACACCAAAGGCAACGAACGGCTCTGCATCATATCCATCCCCAAGGAAACCGGACTCACCGTTGAAGAAAGCCACACCAGGCTCACCAAACTCAACAAAAAACTCGCCGAACGCCTCCCCTCCGTCGCCCGCATCATGGTGACCTATGAAGATTGATGGAGAATTTCCCCACGGATTCGCCTACGCTTCAACCTATTCGGTAACTTATTCGGTGGTCCCCCTCTCACACGAGCAATGCAAGTGTTTTCATCCTTCATTTAAAGGCCCCTGTGCGGACATGCTTTTTGTTTGCCAAAGGAGACCAGAAGGAGTAAAATAAGCGCGTGAGGTGGACTTCCGCAAAAATCAATGTTCTGAAAGCAGCCATCATCGGCTCGACACTGGCATACATGTGCCTGGACCTCTGGCTGCTACATGGTCCTATGTACGGTTTTCTCCATAAGGATAAAGTCGCAGACGCGGAAGCCGCCGTTGTCGTGTATGGTGAGCGTATCTCACATTCGCAGCTGAATCGCCACAAAGCGGAACAGGAACTTATTTCCGGCAGAAAAAAGACTGACACCGCCATGGCCATGGACATGGTGCGCAGCTCCCTGCTCCGCATGCGCACCCGGTACAATGACAACCAGCTGGCTCATGACCGGGCAGCCGCAGAACGAGAAGTACAAGCCCTGGAATCCCGCGCCGGAAGCAAGGAACGATTCGAGCAACAGCTTGCATCTCAGGGTTACACGCGCCAGCAATTCACTGATAAAGTAGAAGCCAGACTAATGCAGCTTGCTCTGCTGGACCGCAACCTGGCACCGCATACCCAGGTGGATGATACCGCCATCCAGAACCACTACAATCAGATTAAGGATGAACTGACCATCCCCGCAAATCGCCAGGTAAAGCATATTTTCATCACCTCACTCAACCGCGGCGATGATGCCGCCCGCAGCGTGGCGGAACAGATTATCAGCAGACTGAACTCAGGCGAAGAATTTGCAAAACTTGCAGCCAGCGAAAGTGATGACAGCCGCTCGGCGGCAAAGGGCGGCGACCTGGGCACGATTTATGATGCCCCCCAGCTCCCGCTGCCTGAGTTAAATCTTTTCGGAGATGCCGCCATTCCCGCAGATACCCTCACATTAGCAAAAAGTAAATGGGGCTGGCACATCATCCTGGCAGGTCCCATCAACCAACCGCACACACCCACGTTGGAAGAGTGCCGGGAAACACTGCGCACGGCCATTATCAGCGCCCAGCGTGAGCTGGGAGTCAGCACTTTCTTCGATACGCTCATCAAGGAAGCACACAGAAAGCAACACATTCAAATTCATGTCAAGTAACAGCATCACCGTTTCCAGAGTCTCGCAGGGATTGCGCGGCTCCATCACCGTACCAGGAGATAAAAGCATCTCCCACCGGGTAGCCATTCTGGGCGCCCTGGGTAACGGCACCATGAAAGTCCGCAACTATCTCTGCAGTGAAGATTGCATCAACACCCTGAAAGCCATGCAGCAACTGGGAGCAGAGGTGACCCCAGGTGATTGTGAGCAGGATTTCACCCTCACAGGAACGGCCATGCAGCCAACCGCCCCGGCTCAGGATATTGACTGCGGCAATAGCGGAACAGGTATGCGCCTGATGGCGGGGGTGCTGGCATCACTTCCCTTCCGCAGCCGCATGTTCGGGGATGCTTCCCTGAGTTCCAGACCCATGAAGCGGATTATCGACCCTCTGGCAGCCATGGGTGCCAGAATCACGGCCTGCGGTGAAAAGCCCGGCTGCGCTCCGCTGGAAATTGAAGGCTGCACACTGCACCCGATTCACTATGACCTGCCCATGGCCAGCGCCCAGGTAAAAAGCGCAATTCTGCTGGCAGGCATGCTGGCGGAAGGGCTGACTTCTGTTCACCAACCCGCCATCACCCGCGACCACACGGAGCGTCTGTTTGAGCATTTCAGCATCCCCTGCTCCACATCGGATGATGGACTCGACATTTCCCTGCAAGGCCCCGTGCTTCCCCAGAACCGGGATATCACAGTACCGGGAGATATTTCCAGCGCCGCTTTCTGGCTGGTCGCGGCATCCATCGTTCCGGGCAGCGAAATCACGCTGCTGAATGTCGGGCTGAATCCCACGAGAGATGCCATCATCACCGTACTGCGCCGCATGGGTGCAGATATCAGCATCACCAACCGGACCGAAAGCGGAGAACCATACGGAGATATCACAGTGCGCTCACCTCAGAAACTGGTAGCAACGGATGTACTGAAACACGAAATCCCGAATCTGATTGATGAGATTCCCGTTCTATCCGTAGCCGCAGCCTTTGCAATGGGAACCACCCGCATCCGCAACGCGGCTGAGCTGCGAGTCAAGGAAAGCGACCGCATTGCCACAACAGCGGGTAATCTGCGGGCAATGGGAGCCATTGTGGAAGAATTCCCGGATGGCATGGAAATCAACGGCGGCACACCGCTTCACGGTGCCACCATGGATTGCTACGGTGACCACCGTATCGCCATGAGCTTCCTCATGGCCGGTCTCAACGCCGACGGCGAGACGACCCTCCTCAATTGCCACAGCATCAATACATCATATCCGGGATTCGAGACTCATCTTTTAAGCCTCACCCAAGCATAATCCCCCCAAAAAATGGCACGAATTACCCAGGAATGCGTGGCGCGCATCAAGGACTCTGCGGATATCGTAGAGCTTCTTGGCAAGTATCTGCAATTGCGCCGCGCGGGTAATTCATGGAAGGCCTGCTGTCCCTTCCACAGTGAAAAGACACCATCATTCCATGTGAACCCGGCACGCCAGACCTTCCATTGTTTTGGCTGCGGAGTGGGGGGTGACGCGCTCAAGTTCATCATGATGTTTGAAAACCTCGATTACCCCACTGCCCTGCGCCGCCTGGCGGACATGAACGGCATTCCGGTGATTGAGGAAGAGGAAAACCCGGAAATGGCAAGATTACGGCGCATTCGCGCCCGCGTCGTGGAGGCCAACACCCTGGCAACTGATTACTACCACCGCAAACTGTGCCGCGATGCAGGCGCCGCTCATGTGCGCGAGTACCTGAAGCAGCGCGGTTTCGGTATTGAAATTGCCCGCGCATGGCAATTAGGCTGGGCACCGCATGACTTCCAGGAACTGGCCCAACTGGCCCGAAGCCGCAACATGGATGACCGCCTGCTGGCGGAGGCATACCTGCTGGGGCGCGGGCAGCGCGGGCTTTACCCAGTGTTCCGGGACCGCCTCATGTTCCCGATTCACAATGTGCGCGGCGAAGTCGTTGGTTTCTCCGGGCGCATCATCCGCGCAGACCAGGACCCGCGAAAATACGTCAACACGGCCGACACGGCGGCATTCCACAAAGGCGAACTCCTCTTTGGTCTTTATAAAGCCACTGGTCCCATCGGCAAAGCAGGCATGACAGTTGTTGTCTGCGAAGGTCAGCTGGATGTAATTGCCTGCCATGAAAAAGCGGACATTCGCAACGCCGTAGCGGGTCTGGGAACTGCATTTACGGATGAACATGCCAGAATTCTGCGGAAATACGCCAAGAAGGCGATTCTCTGCTATGACGGCGACAACGCCGGCATCAAAGCCAGTGAAAAAACCTTCCGCAAACTGGCAGCTGCCGGTCTGGAAGTATACCACGCCAGTCTTCCCGCCGGTGAAGACCCGGATTCTCTTATCGGCAACAGCGGCCCCGATGCTCTGAAAAACGCCATCGACACCGCCCGCCCATATCTGGAAGTGAGGGTCAGCCAGGAACTTTCCATGATTCAGGGAGATGCCAATGCCCGCGCGGCACTCATTCCCCGCATGGCTGATTTAGCAGCTGAAATCACAGACCGCAACCGCCGGGATGTTGCTGTGGCAGACCTTGCCACCCGCCTGAATACCGGTCTGGAAGGGCTGCGCGAAACAGTGGAAAACATCATCCGCACCCGCAAAGACGCCCCTCAGGCAGCGCCCGAAGAGCCACGCTGGACTCCGGATGATGAGGAGGAAAGCTACTCCAGCTCTGTACCTATGCAGGGGGAAACCCGCCGGATCATTCCTATCTCCCTGCACAATGCTATCCGCGACACAATTTACCTGGCAACCGTGAGCGCAGAAGCGCAAGCCTTGCTCCTTGAGCGCATCGAGGAATTACAGGAACCTATCCGCTGGCTGTCCGGAGGCGTTGTATTACAACGATTCATGGAACTTCTGCCAACGCCCGGAAACATGGAGTCGTGGCAGAAATTTATTGAACAGCTTCCCCCAGAACAAGCTGCCGCCATCAAATCCATGGACCCCACCCCTGTGGATATTCCCAACATCAGCGCTACGGTGGAGTCCACCTGCTCAAATGCTGCCCTGTCCGCCATTAAGGCTCACGTGGACCAGCTGCGCTCCCAGATCAATACCCCCGGCATTTCCTGGCAGGACGCAGCACCCCTCATGGAAGAAATGAACGAGCTGCAAAAACTCATTAATGCTGCGGATTAAGACTTAATCAGCTCCGTTTCATTTCTCCGCGTTTATTGAATGCCACAGGCTGCGACTTCTGCGCAGGCTTCTGTTGGGCTGCTACCAGCTGCGGCTTCTGCGCGGGCTTCTGTTGGGCGGCTACCGACTGCGGCTTCTGCGCGGGCTTCTGTTGGGCTGCTACCGGCTGCGGCTTCTGCGCGGGCTTCTGTTGGGCTACTACCGGCTGCGGCTTCTGCGCGGGCTTCTGTTGGGCTACTACCGGCTGCGGCTTGGGCGCCGGCTTATGCTGAACAACCACGGGCTGCGGCTTGGGCGCCGGTTTATGGTGAACTACCACGGGCTGCGGTGCAGGATGATATACCACTGGATTGTATGCGGAATGGTTGCAGTATTGATCCAGATACACACTCAAATGATCACAACTGCATAAACCCACCCCGGCAAAGGCGGATACTACAAGCATTCTGGAAAATTTCTTATTCATGTTTCAGGTAACAGGAGGTTGTGCCTGTACAATAAGTAAAGCGCCTCTGCTCTATATTTTTATTTTACTTTTTCAACTTTTTATTCAAATAAGGCTCACTGGTCTCAAAGTCAGGAAATTGCTGAACAAAGAAACCTATGGCACGAACAGAGCTTGCATGCGCAACGGCAATCTGCTACAAACGCAGCAACATGAGCAGTGCAGGAATGCAGCAAGGCATGAAGCAAAGCATGGTGGCAACAGCTGCCATGCAGCAATTCATGCGCACCTTGCAGGCAACCAATATGGAACTGCGCACTCTGACCACGCAGGCCATAGCAGCAAATCCAGCCTTGGAAGAACTCCCCCCTGCAGAAGAAGACATTGACCCAGCCCCGGTGGATTTTGCTGCAACAGCGCGACATGACTATATACTGGACACTCTGACAGAAGCACCCAGCCTGACCGTCCATCTGGAGGAGCAGATTCACCGCAGTGCCCTGCCGGCAAAAGAAGAACAGGCAGCGTTACTACTGGTGCAGAATCTGGATTCGAGAGGATATTTTACAGAGCATCCAACCAACATCGCAGCCCAGCAGAAATGGAGCAGCAGCTTATTGAAAAAAGCCTTGCAGGCAGTGCAAGACCTTGACCCGGCTGGCGTGGGTGCCCTGGATTTGCGGGATAGCCTCATTCTGCAGCTCCGGAGGGAAGGAGAGGAAGGCACCCTCGCCATGAACCTGCTGCGCGATTGCTGGCAGCAATTAGTGCAGCACCGGTATGCAGAAGCAGCGCGCATCCTGAATGAAAGTGAACTAGCCGTAGCTGGTGCAGCAAGCCGCATTGCCCGGTTGAATCCGAATCCCGGCAGTGCCTTTGCCCGCGAGGTCAACGGCATTATTGAGGCAGATATTCTGGTTATTCCAAAAGAAGATGGGGTTGAAGTCAGCCTGACGCACGCCAACATTCCCCGACTGGCACTATCCGCCGACTACCGGGAAATGATGGCAGAACAAGCAGACAAGCCAGAGGTACGTCAATACCTTTCCCGGTGTTTCCGGGAAGGCAGAGAACTCATCAAGGCTATTGCAGACCGCCAGGATACCATACTCCAGGTTGCAAAAGCGATTGTAATGCAGCAGCATGATTTCTTCATGCACGGAGAAGCCGCGCTCTGCCCCCTGCGCATGGAAGACATCGCGCAAGCCACAGGACTCCATGTCTCCACCATTTCACGCGCTGTGAACGGCAAATACCTCAAGTGCGCATGGGGATGTTTCGAACTGAGGCACTTTTTCACAACTGCGCTCACAACAGACAACGGCACCCACATCTCCCCTGAGACCGTACAAGCCAGAATGCGAGAGCTGATTGCTGGAGAAAACCCGCAAAAGCCGCTATCGGACGCCAGACTGGAGCAGCTGCTGGCCCGGGAAGGAATCTGCGTAGCACGCCGCACCATCGCAAAATACAGGGAACAGCTCCACATTCTTCCGGCGTGTATGCGCAAGGCATAACCGACTGCTGAATCTATGTATTTTCTGTATTTTTGCCATACCCATTATTATTACCTTGCCAATTCCTGATTAAATTGGTAAAATGCCACGGCTTAAATTATCACATGAAAGCAATTCTGGCATTAGAAGACGGAACCATTTTCGAAGGCACCTCCATTGGTGCCACTGGTACGGTAACGGGTGAAGCCTGCTTCAACACAGCAGTCATGGGCTACCAGGAAATCCTGACAGACCCTGCATACTGTGGGCAGATTCTTGCCATGACCTACCCGCTCATCGGCAACTACGGCATTGTGGATGAGGATAACGAAAGTGATGCTCCCAAGGCTGCAGCCATTGTCATCGGCGAGCTTTCCAACCTGCACTCCAACTGGCGCGCAGACAGCCCCATGGGCGATTGGCTCAAGAAAAACAACACCCCTGGCATCGAAGGCATTGATACCCGCCGGCTGGCCCGCCACCTGCGTGAGAATGGCAGCATGCGTGCCTGTGTTTCTACGGAACTGAGCGCAGAAGATGCAGTAAGCCGCGCCAAGGCAGCAGCCAATCTGGATGGCGCCCCCCTGGCATGCAACGTCAGCACAACTTCCACATACACCTGGAGCGGCGACTCCCGTCCCTGGAAATTGCCGAACAAGACAGCTGGTGACATGAGCAACTACGGAACGCTGGCCCCGGTGAGATGCAAGGTTGTGGCTCTCGACCTGGGCGTGAAGACCAGCACACTGCGCGCTCTCCGTCAGGATGGATGCGAGGTGGTCGTCATGCCGGCTAGCTCCACTGCTGAGGAAATCCTGGCCCAGCAGCCCGATGGGCTTTTCGTAACCAGCGGTCCTGGTGATCCCGCCGCGCTGGAATCCGTCATCAACACGGTTCGTGAATTGCTTGGCAAGCTGCCGATTTTTGGTCTGGGTCTGGGTCACCAGGTTCTTGGCATTGCCCTTGGCGGCAAGACTGTGCGCCTGAAGTTCGGTCACCGCGGTGCCAACCAGCCGGCCAAAGACCTTGCTACCGGCAAAGTGGAAATCACCTCACCGAATCACAATTTCGTCATCGCAGCAGACTCCCTGCCCAGCTCCGTCGTTGTTTCCCACCTCAATCTGAATGATGACAGCGTAGCAGGCATCATCTGCGCAGACAAGGCAGCCGCAGGTCTTGAGTACACACCCGAGCCCACCAATGGCTGCACGTTTGCAACATTCATGGGCATGATTAAGAACGCCAAGTAACTCCATTTTCAGACATGAACACATTAGTCATTGGCTCCCAGTGGGGAGATGAAGGCAAGGGGAAAGTCATCGACTTCCTTACCGAGACGGCAGACCTTGTGGTGCGCAGCCAGGGTGGCAGCAACGCCGGTCACACCGTTATCGCAAATGGCAAGAAGTATGTTCTCCACCTGGTGCCTTCTGGCATTCTGTGGGAGAACAAGGTTAACATCATCGGCAACGGTGTTGTTATCAACCCCACCGCCTTGGTTGATGAAATCAACTACCTCCTTGAGAAAGGGGTCAGCATCACTCCGGAAAAGCTGCTGATTTCTGACCGCGCTCACGTTGTTCTGCCCATTCACAAGGAAATTGACGCCGCTCAGGAAGAAGCTCTGGGCGACCAGAAGATTGGCACCACGAAACAGGGCATTGGTCCGACCTATGCTGATAAGGCACGCCGCATCGGCATCCGCATGATTGATCTGGCAGACGAATCCCGCCTGCAGAGCGTACTGGAGGCCCGTATCAAGACCGCCAATGACGAACTGGCCCGTCTGGGCTGGCCGAAGGCTGACCCCGAAGTCACGCTCAAGGCTGTCATGGCTGCAGCAGATGTTCTCCGTCCCCACATCACGAACACCATTCCTGTGGTGAACAAAGCCATCAAGGAAGGCAAGACGGTGCTGTTCGAGGGCGCTCAGGGCGCTATGCTGGATATCGATTTCGGCACCTATCCCTTTGTCACCAGCTCCAACACAAGCGCAGGCGGCTGCTGCACCGGTTCCGGCGTGGCTCCCACCAAGATTGACAAGATTATCGGCGTTTGCAAGGCCTACACCACCCGCGTGGGTGCAGGACCCTTCGTAACGGAGGATGACGAAATCGCAGATTACCTGCACGGGCTTGGTCGCGAGTTCGGCGCCACCACGGGGCGTCCCCGCCGTTGTGGCTGGACAGACGGTGTTGTGCTGCGTTTCTCCGCCATGTTCAACGGTTTCGATGAAATGGCAATGACCAATCTCGACGGTCTTGACGAGCGTGATTCCATCAAGATTTGCACCGCATACAAGATGGGTGATGAAATTCTCGAATACCCCCCTGCCCGCATTGAAGACTGGGACAAGTGCGAACCGATTTACGAAACGCTGCCCGGCTGGAAGCAGGATATCTCCAAGTGCACTACCTGGGAAGAACTTCCTGAAAACTGCAAGGCATACGTCAAGCGTTTTGGTGAGGTTGTCGGCTGCCCGGTAGGCTCCGTTGGTGTGGGTCCTGACCGTGAGCAGACCATTCCGGTACCTCACTAATAGTCACCTCAACAAATAATTCTAAAGAAACCCCGCACATGATTATGTGCGGGGTTTTCTATGACTTCATACAGAGAAATCACAACTAGCTGCGCGGCGCATTCTGACCGCCGACAAGCAGCACCATCTCACCCTTCGGGGGCTTGGCTTTGAATTCATCCAACACAGCCTGCGCAGAGCCTCTGTGGTACGTTTCAAACACTTTGGTCAGCTCACGCGCAACGCATACCGGCGTCAATGGATCTATTTCCACCAATGCCTGCATAGTCTTGACAATGCGGAACGGAGATTCGTAGAAAATACTCGTGTAATCCGCCTGCACGGCCGCCTGCAGCACATTAGCCTTCCTGCCGGACTTCACGGGCAGGAAGCCACCAAAGAAGAAAGCATCACTAGGCAACCCGGACCCCACCAGAGCCGTAACCACGGCGGAAGGACCAGGCAGCACGGTAAACGGCACCGCCCTGGCTTTCAACTCCTGAATGAGCCTGTACCCCGGGTCGCTGACACCAGGCATGCCGGCATCAGTCACCACGGCAAAGCTTTCACCCGCCAAAGCGCGGGTAGCGACCTCCGGAGCTCGCTGGGTTTCATTATGCTCATGCAGGCTCAGCAAGGGCTTGCGGATACCATAATGAGAAAGCAGCAACCCCGTGTTGCGGGTATCCTCACAGCAGATGCAATCAACGGATTCCAGAACACTCAGCGCGCGTCTGGTAATATCCTCACGGTTGCCGATGGGCAACCCGACAAAGCTCACAGGATACTCAATCATCGAGTGGTCAGAGAAAGCGTAATATCCTGAGCAATGCGGCGGGTTGCATAGGAAAGAGCCGTTTCCAGAGAAGACTGGGTGCTGCCCACCTGATTGAAGTAACTGCCCTGGGCTTCTTCCTCAGAATCAATAATCACGCGTCCGGTCTTGCGTTCAATGACCTGATATTCCACATTGACATTGATACCAATCTGCGTACTCACATAGGTATCTTCCGTATTTGTGGTAAGGGATTCGCGCTCAATTGAAACAACCTCACCCTTGACAATGAAGTCTGCATCATTCCTGGGTGCCATGCGGTAGGTTCCATCACTCTGCAACGTATTAGCCATGGCCGTAGTCATGAGCATACCGGCGTTGGGTTGCAGCGTGTAATTGGAAAACATTTCCACACAGAACGTATTCAGATGCTCCATGGAGGCGGGCTTTACCCCCCCCAGGTGATAGGAACAGGACGAAACGCACAGAGCCAGAAGCCCCGCGGCTATGGTACGGATATTCATCATTGCTGAGACTGAGCCTTTTCGGCAGCTTGTTTTGCTTCGGCAAGCAAGGTTTTTGCCTGTGCTGCCGCCTCAGGGTTGATTTTGCTCTGGCGAACGACATCCTCAAAGCAGAAAATGGCAGAGGTATACTCTCGAGAACGCTCAAGGTAGTAACGACCTACTTCCAGCTGCTGCTGCACCATGAGGCGATCCATGTTCGATGCCTCAGAAAGCGCCTTCTTAGCTTCCGGATGATCAGGGAAACGCAGGGTAAACTCCTCATACGCCTCACGGGCATTGCTGAGGTTCACCAGGTTATTATCGCCACGGGTGTGGCTGTTTGCCCAGAGCTGAGCAACCATGAGCTGGGATTCAGGAGCATAGCGGCTATCCGGGTATTTTTCCACCAGTCGGGCATATTCCAGACGAGCCTCCTCCGGGCGGTCCTGCTCAACCAGGTACTTGGCCAGGATTGAAGACGCCGTGGCGGCCATATCATTGTACGGAGCCTTGTTGATAATCTCACGCAGCCAGTTCACCACCACGCTGGATTCCATCCTGGTTTCCCATGCGCCCCAGAATACGGGAACTGTCATCTTGCCGGAGGCGGCATCCATTGCCATGGAAAGCTGGCGGTTCAGGGCATCTGCATACAAATCACTCTGCGGATAGCGCTCCATCAATTTGCTGTACTCCTTGAAAGCATCGCGGTAATCCCGGGTCACTTCATACGAACGCCCCAACATGTAACGCGCCTCTGCTGCATTCGGCGCAAGAGCATGGTAACTCACAATCTCCTTCAGCGGCTTGCGGGACTTTATCATGTAATGATTCTTTTGCAGCTCCTTGGCTTCAGCCATCAGCGCATCAGCCTGAGGGTCAACAGCCTTCACCTGACCAACAGGAGGCGGACCATCAAATGAATCACACATTGGCAACAGCAGGGCTGATGCCGCACAAAGGCGTAAGAGTAGCATCTTTCTCATGTCACTGTCAGAATACCATGTCAGGGCTTATCTTTGCAAGTGTAAATGATGGTGCAGTGTGTCTTATTATCAAATCAATTTATGAACAGGCGGTTTCTGGAGCCATTCTCAACTTTTATGAAACTCTGGAGCATCATTCACCATTTCACCAATAACACAGACACAGCCAGCGTTGACACGTCCCCGGTTCAGGATGTATCCCTCCCCCTGTACATGGGAAGGTGGTACGAACAAGCTCGCTACGAGAATTGGTTTGAGCAGGATATGGACGAAGTTTATGCGGATTACACCCCGGGACCGGATGGCAGCATAATCATACGCAACTCCGCTACCGATAAACACGGCCAGCTCAGGCAGAGCCGGGGTAAAGCCACGTTGGGAGCAGGCGGCGCACTCCTGGTTTCATTTGTTCCGCCATACTTCTGGTTCCGGGCACAATATAACATTCTGCACCTGGCACCAGATTATTCAGCAGCTCTGGTTTCCGGTAAGGGAGATGCGTGTCTCTGGCTGCTGACCCGCGCGCGCCGGGCAGATACACGCACGATGCACCAGCTGCTGAAAGCGGCTCAACGACGCGGGTTCGACACGGCGCGCCTGCGCCCCACCTGGCAATCTCCATGAGCAGGCGAGCCGCTCGACGAACTCAGAACCGGAAATCCACGCTGGCGGAAACAAAGAGCCCCGGGTGGTAGTGATGGCTTTCCAGGCGCTTGCGGTCAGAGTCGTAATGGCAGATATCTGCGGCAGTCGCGAGAGTGCAACCCAGCGACAGAGCCACGATTCGCTTGGTCTCTTCGGGTTTGGAAAAATCATACTCAGCCGTAGCGCCAACAACCAGGGAGCGCACACGCAGCAGGCGGGTGCCCACTTGTGTATCAACCGCCCAGGAACCACCGGCGGTCTGCACAAACAGACCAGCTTCCAGCCCCTGCCCCATATCCCGCATGGCAGCCAGACGATACCCGCTCAAATGCAACGACCAGTCAGAAGACATCTGCCAGTCGAAGGTAACCACGGGCATAACACTCCAATTGCCGGCAGTGGGAGCATACGCCAACCCCACAGAGTAGGAAAAAGATTCACTATGCTTGATTCTGTAACTCCCCAGCATATTAAAATGGAAGCTATGCGCGCTGTGTACAAAATCAGATGAGAGTGAAGGAGATACAGCCAATACCAGCATATTTCCATTCTCCCGCGGCACAATCACCGAAAGCGGTAGTGAAAGCTGGTACACGCGGTTACGCTTCAGGTGAAACGCACCATCTGCATCAAGGAAGGTAACCTCCGCATTGAATGAGGCATTGAACATCCAATCCTGACCACCGGAGCGGCGAGGGTCGGCAAGCGGGAGATTGATACCCAACTCCTGCCAGCTGAGGGAAGAACCGCCATGCCGTTCTCCCATGCTCGACGTGAATTCCGCCGTCACAAAGCTTGGAAGCATACCCGTTTCAGGCAGCTCATGACGCCAGTTGTTACAAAATTCCTGCGCAATGGATGTCGTATGATCCAGCCACGTATCAAACCAATTCTCAGCAATGACATCCGCGCGTTCGGCCTTGGCAACCATTGCCGAGGCCAGTGTAAGAACGAGAAGCAAAGTCTTCTTCATAAGCAGGGATTGTACCAGAGGAGCCCAGGAAATCAAGTTGTTTTTCTCATTAACACTGTTAATATTCTGCGTCATGTGTGTGGCTTTAACCTTGCTCACGGCAATGAGGTTGCCTAAAATTGAAGCTGAACATGAGATTCATTTGCATCCTCTTCCTGCTGGCGAGCATCTGTTGCAACACAGCATGGGGCACCAGTCAACGAGACGGCAGCCCCCATGCTGTTCGGGCTGTTTCACGCACCCCTTGGTGGAAGAGCATGCAAGCTGCCATTATGGGCATTCAGCGCCACGGCGCCGGAAATTACAGCACCTCAGACATAGCAAAGCAGGCGCTTGTAGACTCATTCCGCTGGGATGAACACACCGCACGCCCGGTATTCAGTCCACTGGTGGCGCGCCCGTCATTCTGTTCGTCAGCGGTTTGGGTTGCAACATTATCTGCTCTACTGCACTGGGAAAGCAGCAACCAGAAACGGGTCATTTCAGAACCAGCCTGGCAGGCGCTTCTTCCCCAGCTGGTAAAAGATGGAGAAACACCCTGGGGATATGCCAATGCCAACGGACCAGGCTTTGCATTACTGGTGCATCGGCTGGGTGCGGGCATCAACTTCACAGACTGGGCAAAGGCGCGGCCTTCTGATATTCTGAAAATCTGGTGGAATGACCACATCGGCGGAAGGGAACGCGGTCACCTTGTCATTCTGGTCAAAGATGAAGGAGATACCGCCTGTGTCTGGTCTTCCCACATTGCCCGCGATGGACAGCCAGCGGGTTACGGACTCCGCCGTATTCCCAAAAGCTCCATGAAACGCGTCCTTTTCACGCGCATCACGCGCCCGGCTGCATTCAACCGCGCCCACCAGCTGCCAGATGAACCCTGGCTCACCGACCTGACTAACCGGGATACAACCTGGTCAGAATGCGTACGCCGCTGCGGAATTCAGCATTAATCGCGCACCGGCGGCGCCTCCGCCACCCGCACATAATCCATACCGCCGGCAATGGCGGCCTGAATACCCGGCTCTGCATCCTCAAACACGACACATTCAGCAGGATTCACACCCATGCGTTCTGCGCAGAGCAGAAAAATATCCGGTCTGGGTTTTCCGCAACCCGGGGGCACATCTGCCGGAGTGACCATAATGGAAAACAAATCTGCCACCCCGGCAGCCTGAAGCGTTTCCATGGCACCAGCCGGCATGCTCCCGGTGCCAATGGCATAGGGGATTCCCCTCACCTGCAGACTACGCACCAGATTGATGGTTTCCTGAATAACCGGCAGGGTTTCATTCTGGAGCAACCAGGCATAGCGATTGCGCTTTTCCTCAGCCACAACCTCCGGATTCATGTTCAACGCATACTTTGCATTCAAATCAGCCACAATATCCGGGGCAGCCATTCCACCATGTGCCACAAATTCCTCCCACTGAAACACCTCGTAGGGAGAACCGTGTTTCTGCAATGCCCACCTCCAGGCAAGGTAATGAGTCCCCATGCTATCCACCAGGGTACCATCCAGGTCAAAGATATACCCGGCATATTCCTTTTCCGGCAAAATCACGCGCGCTTTCATTCTCCCTGCAAATCAAATTTCTCCACAAAACGCTGCAAATCGGCGTCCTTGCCGAAAAGCACCAGCACATCACCTTCCTGGAATTCCAGATTCGCATCCGGCGTATCAATCACAGGCTGCTCAGGCTCGGAAAGCACATCGTCAGATGTGGGGTTCTCTTTCTCCGTACCTCTGCGTACGGTTAACAGATTCAGGTGATATTCCGAACGCAATCCTACCTCCATAAGCTTCCGACCGACCCATTCCTCCGGCAAATGAACATCTGCCAGTGAGTGGGTTGAGTCCATGCGGCGCAAGCGCATAAGGCCCTCATTGGTAAAGCGGGCGGCCAGCTGGCGGGCGGCCACATCCTCCACCCGGATAAGGTCGCTCACCCCTATGAGTTTAAGCAATTTGCCATGAAGCTCATTAACACTGCGGGTCAGCAGATTCGTGGTTCCCAGTTCCTTCAGCTGCGCCGTGATTAACAAATTGCGTTCAAATTGCTCACCCACTGCCACGATGACGTATGTATCTTCACCCACCAGCTCCAACTGGCGCAGCACGCGGATATCCGTCGCATCGCCCACCAAAGCGTAAGTGACCCGGTCCTTCAATTCGGTAATGATGGATTCACGCTCATCGAGAATGGTCACCTCGAACCCGAGATCTGCCAGATGCAGAGCCAGAGCGCGACCAAACTGACCAATGCCTATGATTACAAATTTCATAATATGTGATTAGGTGAGTGGTAAACGAGTTTCCGGCAAACGAATGGGGGAAGGTTCTTTCTGCCGTATAAAAATGAGCATGAAGGTAAACATACCCACGCGCCCGAAAAGCATATTGACGGAGATGAGCAGCTTCGACAAATCAGAAACAAGCGGCAGCGCACCTAGCTCAAACCCAGTGGTCGTATAAGCGCTCACTTCCATGAACAATACCTTGACCACGCCCTTGGGAGCATTAGCAACGGCAGGTTCAAGCAGCAACAGCACCAGGGTTGTGAACACAATCCATAAAATGGAAAGCATCACGGTTGCCATGGCTCGCTCCACCGTATTTCTGGCAATGCGGCGGTTGTGTATCTCCAGATCCTGTTTGCCACGCAGCACGCGGTATACCTCCAGCAGGCAGAGCGCAAACACCGGAGCATACACACCACCGCCCGTGCCTGCCGGATTGCCTCCCACAAACATCAGAAATGCCAGGAATAACTGGTACACTGGTCCGTAGTCCCCGATATCAGTCAACGCAAACCCTGCCGAACGCCCGATGGCATTCCACAGGGATTCCCACAAATTAAATGTGCCATGCGCCTGGTGAGCAGATGGTTCCAGGGCGGATAACAAGGTCAGCCCCAGAGAACCACCCAGCATCACAATCAGCATCACTCGCAGCACCAGCCATGAATTCGTACTCCAGCGCTTGGCGGAGCGCTTACCGGCAAGACGCTCCTTCAGGCGGGTAATACCCTCCAGATACACACCGAAGCCCACGGTGCCGATAAGCACCAGGAGCATCATGACCGCCTGCACACCGCGGTTCCCGGCCACGCCAATCTGCTCCATTCCCTCCGGGAAGATGGTGATACCTGCATTGCAGAAGGACGAAACAGCATGAAAAACAGCATACCCCCAGAGATGGGATTGAGGGAACCCCGGCTCTCCCCTCCACAGATAATACAGACACACAGCACCGGCGGCTTCGGCAATCAGTGTAACAAAAAAGACGGCACGCAGCAGGGAGGGCACGATATTCACCCCTTGCTGGTCCAGCATGCCGGAGACGGACATACTCTCGCGCACGGCCAGCCGCTTGCCCACCATCATGAGGACAAAGTAGGAGAAGGTCATCACGCCAATGGCGCCAATCTGAATATCCAGCAACAGAACAAACTTACCCAGCGGCGTAAAGGTCGATGCAACATCAACCGTACTCAGCCCGGTGATGGAAGTGGCTGAGGCGCAGATAAAAAAGGCATCCACCAGCGAAATCGGCTTATATGTAGCCCCCGGGGTCAGCAGCACCAGTGTACTCAGCACCACCAGCGCCAGCATGTAGGAAAAGAATCTCACGGCAGGAGACCAGCGAGCCCCGCCTTTTACCGGGCTGCGTCTTCTCGCCTTGACCACACTTACCAGATTACCAACGGAAAACCCACCCAGCAGGAAACTGCATACCAGGCTTGCAAATAATGCCCAGTCCGCAAGAATTTCACGGACTCCGCCATAAAAAATGCCGGATGCCACAATACCCACCAGCAACTGCACCCACAGAAACCGGCCGGGCAAGGAATACCGCACCCACTCCATAATCAGATGCAGCAGGACAACGAGCGTATTAAACCAGACCAGGCCGCACAGAATCAGGTGTGAGGAACCGATGAACTCATTGCGCACATCAGGAGAATTGGCAACCCCTTCAAAACAAGCCTCCCAGAGAACGACAAAAAGCACCAGGATACCAGAAACAATTTCTGGCAATTCAAGAGCTCTGTGGCGGTGTTCTCTCTGAGGCTGGGGTCTCACTGCCCTGTATATTACCACACTTCGGTTCCGTTGGCAAGGTTCTCCATTCAGATGAGCGACCGAAACCTTGTTATACAGCGTATTTTTGCTTGACCCACAAGCTGTATCTGTTAGGATGGAGAGCATGAAACTGAGTTCCTATGTTTCGCTGGCTCTCTTCTCTGCAAGCATGCTCCTTGCTGATGACTTACAACAACTAGCAAATAATCTTGATGTTAAGTCTCCTACCGCTAACAGCAAGAGAATCAGCATTCCCAGAGTAAAAGGTGCTGATATCAGCATTCTTGGCGTTGATTACGAACAAATAGTCAACCAGAAAGGCAGCATCATTCAACGGCCTGCCTGCGATACCCCGGTTCGTGTGAGTTTCCTGTTGAAGAAAAACGGCAAATCCGCCATCAGCCGCGATTATGAAATCACCATTCCCGCCAAAGGCGAGTCCAAGGAAGTCGGAAATCCCGCCCCCATAGTCATGCCTGAGCTGCTCAGCTGGAAGGGCGGTAAAGGCACATTAGAACTGCCCCAGGAAATCCTGGTCTACGGTGAGGATACCTTCATGGCCGAATTCATCCGCGAACTTCATGCCATCCTGCCGGATGAATATAATATCAAACAGACGAAAACCCAGGATAAGGCAACCATCAGTTTTACTCAAGGTAAAGGCGGCAATGATGAATCCTACCGCATGAGCATCACGAAAAAAGGAGTTCGTATCTCATCTGGTGGTAAAATCGGGCGCTACTGGGGCAGCCGCACACTGCTGCAGATTCTCTCACAACCGAAGAAGTCCCTTCCCTGCGGCATCGCATGGGATGCCCCCCGCTACAAACTGCGCGGCTTCATGCTGGACGTCGGTCGCCTGCCCATCCCCATGGACTACATCAAGGATGTCGTGCGTCTCATGGCCTGGTACAAGATGAATGACCTGCAGCTGCACCTGAATGACAATTACATCTTCCATGAGCATTATGTGAACGCCGGGGAAGACCCGTTCAAGAAATCATACTCAGCCTTCCGTCTGGAGAGCGAAATCAAAGGTGCAGATGGCACCCCGCTTACGGCTCAGGACTTATTCTACACAAAAAAAGCATTCCGCGACCTCGTCAAATTTGCCAACGAGCGTGGTGTGAATATCGTCCCGGAATTCGACGCCCCCGGACACGCACTTTCCTTCACCCGCGTTCGCCCGGATTTGATTTACCAGGGACCGATGCGTCACCACGATAAGCGCCGCTGCGAAATGCTGGATGCCGCAAATCCGGAAACACTCAAGTTCGTCGGCAAGGTGTGGGATGAGTACCTGCAAGGCAAACAGCCCACCTTTGAAAACTGCCAGGCTGTTCACGTGGGGTCCGATGAATTTTTCGGAGCAGCAGAAGATTACCGCCGTTTTGCAGATGGGCTGCTGGGGCACATTCTCTCCCGCAACCATACGCCGCGAATCTGGGGCAGTCTGCATGCCAAAAAGGGTAACACCCCCGTTCGTTCCAAGGGGGTGCAGATGAACCTCTGGAGCAAAGACTGGGCCAAAGCATGGGAATCCGTTAATCAGGGGTACGATGTCATCAACACTCATGATGGCGCCCTCTACGTTGTTCCCTTTGCCGGGTATTACCGCGCTGACCAGAATCTGCGCTGGCTTTACGAAAACTGGGTTCCCAACAACATCGGGCAGGAATGGCTGCCCGCCGGGCATCCCCAGTTGCTCGGTGCTACGTTCGCTGTATGGAATGATGAAATTGACCGCTTGCACCGTGGATACGGCGCTTACGATATCTGGCCCGCCATCCATGGGCTGGTCGAGGTTCTCTCTGAAAAAATGTGGGGACAACCCAAGCCTTCTTCAAACTTTGACGGCATGAAGGCACGGGCTGAACACCTGGGGCGCATCCCGTACTGTGACCCGCTGCACAAATTCGGGCACACTCCATTCAGCATCACCCCCGGGCTCACACCGCTGCGCCTGAAAAAGGGCTCACTGGGTGGCGATTACCACATGACCATGGAACTCATCATGCCGAAAGCCCCCGTTCCCGGAGAAGAACAGATTCTGCTCGGTTCTGACCAGGGGCAGCTGCTTGCCGCCGGCAAGGATGGTCGCATCACCCTGCGCCGCTCGGATACGATTGAGTTTGCCTTCAACGCCAAACTCCCCGTTGGCAAGAAAGTTAAACTCGAACTGATTGGCAGCATGGGCAAAACCGAACTGCTGCTGGACGGCGTTTCTGCCGGTGAACCGGAAAATGTCCGTTTCCCGTTACGCCAGGACGGCCGCATGAGTACCTTCGTTCTGCCGCTGGATACCCTTGGCAGTTCGTTTAATGGCAAAATATTCAGTCTCGACGTCAAATAACCATATCGACAGGGTGGGCAAATGCCCACCCTGTTCTGCATTCCGGCGGGGGGCATTTTTAACTTGAATTTCCTTGTATTTCTGCTAACATGATGGTGTATGAGAAAGACCTCAACGCTCCTCATGATGGCAGCACTCTCAGCTGCGCCGCTTCTGGCCCAGAACTTGCAGCAGATTGCAGATAATCTTCCCGTTCAGCCGCGTGTTGAAGGC
Source organism: Akkermansia sp. (assembly GCA_045645565.1). GTDB lineage: Bacteria > Verrucomicrobiota > Verrucomicrobiia > Verrucomicrobiales > Akkermansiaceae > Akkermansia. The sequence continues at coordinate 31,961 of JAZRJB010000061.1, forward strand.
AACATGCTGAACATCCCCACAGTTCCCGGTGCTGAAGTCCGGCTGCTGGGGGCTGATTACGAACAAATTATCCGCCCGGGCGGACAGATTGTCCGCCCGCTCACAGACACCCAGGTGAAAGTGAGTTTCGTAGTCAGCAAAGACGGCAAGGAAGCCGTTTCGAAGGACTATGCCGTTACCGTTCCTGGCAGGGCAGCTGCCGCAGCAGGAACAAATCCGCCGCCGAAGGTCATTCCGGCACTGCTCAACTGGGCAGGCAGCACGGGGCTCTTCACCCTGGGTCAGGAAATCCGCGTTTATGCCGCAGCGGAGCTGGGCGAAACCTTTGCCGCAGAGCTTGGTGAAATGACAGGGCGCAAAGTCACCCTTGTTTCCTCTGCTGAACAGGCTGACATTTCCCTGAACTTCAGTAACAACCTGATTCTCGGCAAGGAAGGTTACACCCTTGACATTGCAGAGGACAAAGGCATTGTTGCAGGCGCCAGCACAGAAACTGGTCTTTACTGGGCAACCCGTTCCATTCTTCAGATGATTCAGCAGGGTAACGGCATTGTTCCCTGTGGCAGCGCTCTGGATATTCCGCGCTACCAGGTGCGCAGCTTCCTACTGGATGTGGGTCGCCTGCCCATCCCGTTGAGCTATGTGAAAGACGTAGTCAAGTACATGTCTTGGTATAAGATGAATGACCTGCACATCCACCTCAACGACAACTACATTTTCCACGAGCAGTATGTGGATGCAGGCGAGAATCCCTTTGAGAAATCCTACTCTGCGTTCCGCCTCGAATCTGACAAAGTCGGCGCCAATGGAGCCAGGCTGACAGCCGATGACCTTTCATACACCAAGGATGAGTTCCGTGAGTTCATCAGTTTTGCAAAATCCCGTGGCGTGAACATCATACCGGAATTCGACACCCCGGCACACGCACTTTCCTTCACCCGCCTGCGCCCGGACCTCATTTACAAGAGCCACAACAAGCGCGCCTGCGAAATGCTCGATGCATCAAACCCGGAAACGCTCAAGTTCGTGGAGGAAGTATTTGATGAATACCTGCTGCCGCAGAATGGACAGAAGGCCGTTTTCGACGGCTGCGATGTCATGCACGTGGGTGCCGATGAATTCCACGGCAATGCTGAACATTACCGCGCCTATGCCGATGGATTGATTAAAATGGTCCAGGGCAAGGGATACACGCCTCGTATATGGGGTAGCCTGAACACCAAGAAAGGCAAGACGCCCGTGCATGCAGAAGGCGTGCAGATGAACCTCTGGAACGGAGGTTGGGCCCGCACCTGGGATTCCATCAACCAGGGATTCGATGTCATCAATACGAATGACGGTGCGCTCTACATTGTTCCCTTTGCGCCGTATTACCGCATGGATGCCCGCCACCGCTGGGTTCATGAACACTGGAAGGTCAACCACATTGCAGATGAAGTGGTTCCTGCCGGTCATCCCCAGCTGCTCGGTGCAGCCTTCGCCATCTGGAACGACATGATTGACCAGAAATATGCAGGTTACGGTGCATACGACATCTGGCACATGTTCAGCAACTCAGTAGACGTACTGGCTGGCAAAATGTGGGGACGCGATGACTGCCCCATCTCCTACCAGCATCACAAGGATATTCTCGAGACCATCAAGCGCGTTCCCGGGCTCAACCCGTACGCCCGCTGGGAGAATGGCGCCCAGTACACCTGCTACCCATCTGCTCTTCCCTGCGAAATTGGCCAGCCCTGCATGGGGCCTGATTACCACCTGAAAATGGAGCTGAAGATGACAGAGGCTCCTGTACCGGGTGAAGAACAGGTACTGCTGAAAGGTGAATCGGGCGTACTGTTCGCAGCACTGAGCGATGGCACCATCGGTTTCCGCCGCAACGACAGCATGGAATTCTCCTTCAACTGCAAACTGCCGGTTGGTGAAAAAGTTCAGCTGGAACTCATCGGCAAGCCTGGCAGCACCCAGCTGCTGATTAACGGCAAACCGGCTGGCACCTGCACCCTGACCCGCTTCCACCGCAACCCGGAGGGGCTCATCAACACCTTCGTACTGCCGCTGGAGGTTGTGGGCAGCAGCTTCAAGGGCTACGTATACATGCTCGACGTCAAGCACACGACCCCGGCTGGCCCGACTGTTGACCCGAATCTCAAATAATTCGCAAGGTCTCCATGAATCCCCAGCAAGAATACGAAGCCGGAGCCGCTGCTTTCAAGGCAGGTCACGCAACTGAAGGTGCAGAACACCTTCGCCGTGCCGCATTTGCCGGTCATGCAGAAGCTCAGAATCAACTGGCCCGGGTCTATTTCGCCCAGCTGAAATCCCGCCAGGATCTCGCTTCTCTGGAAACAGCAGCCCAAAGCGGCGACCATGTGGCGCTTTTTGTCCTGGCCATGTGCCTGATAGAAGGACGCCTGCTGGAAAAAGATACAGATAAGGCACTAGTTGCCCTGAAACACGCAGCCGCATTAGGCAACTCCATGGCCGAAGCCATGTTGGCGCAGGCTCAGGGCTAATCACACACCCCGACCTTGATTCACCATTCCCCGCTGCTCCCACCTGGGTGTGGCGGGGATTTTTTTCGGGCTCAATGACCGGCTCACGCCGTTACAATCTGAATTGATTTCACGCACCCGGCCCCAAGCGTCCGGTTCAGGGCGCGCACAAGATGCGGCTTGAGGCGGGTTACCTCGTAACGCACCGCCGGGTGGTTCACTTCAATTCTGGCACGCCCCCGCGCCACGCTGACCAGCGATGATACGGAAGCGAGCGCAGGTCCCACAGCAGCCGTCCACGCCTCCACAAGCAATTCAGGCGCCAGGGTATCTTCCTGCAAATCAAGTTCGCTGAGCAGTTCACCCAGCAGAGATTCCATGCTGCGCTGATTGCTGGAGGTATGCAGCACCGGACCACAGCCAAAGAAATCAGCCATTGCCTGAGAATGCGCACCGCGGCGGGTGCTTTCCACCCGCACCGCGCGTTCCCCCACCCCATCCGGCATTTTCTGCATGTAGAAACGCCGCCGGGGCCGGGCTACGGGCAACGGGTTAAGGGAAACCGCCGGAGCTTCCTTCTTTTTGCGGGGGGCTGCCATGCAGCGCAGACGTAATGAAGGGAAAAAGCAGGCAGCCCGGATAACCGGGCTGCCCAGGAAAAAATGCATCCGCAGATTTACTCGCCATCATCACCGATAGCCTGCACCGGGCAGCCTTCCATGGCTTCCGTGCAAAGAGCAACCTCCTCATCGGTCACAGGCTGCTTGCACACGTAGGAAAGGCCCTCGTCATCATCGCGGCCAAAGAAATCAGGGGCGGTTTCGCGGCAAAGATCGCAGTCGATGCAGTTGCAATCAACATAGAACTTACCAGGAACATTCTTTTCTGTCTTATCGTCGATATCAGCCATTGTAGTGTAGTGGGGTTTCGTACCCAGAACTATTTATGACCTATTTTTCTCGGAATGCAATCCTTTTTTATTGCAACGCGGCATTTTTCGGTACAAAATATGGTCATGCAAGACCAGACAGAGCAAAGCAAAGCAAAAACAGGATGGAAGAGTAAGGTATGGGCCGGGATTGCCCTGCTCATTCTGGCGGTGTCTGTCGTTACATTCGGCGTCATGTTCAGCAAGGTTCCGAAAGCCGAATGGAGAAACGCATACAGCCCCCAGCCCTGGGAAGCCGCAGGCATTTGCATTCATGAGATTGATGCCATCTGGAAAAGCTCCGCAGGCGACCCGCGCATGGAACTCAGAGCATACTGCTTCCCAATCTGCCGGTTCCAGCTGAAAGAAGCCACGGGTGAGGGTCAGGTGACTGTGCGCTTCATCAACAGCAAGGGTGAGCAAATGGGGGATCGTCTCTATATTGCATACAAAGATGGGAAATTCACCCCCAGAGAGAGCAACAGTTTGCACGTAACGGAGACAGAGGTCACGGTTCGACTTGAAGATGGCTTCCTGAGCAAAGACGACTACACCCTGCACCAGCTCAGCCAGGACGAACCGCTCTGGAAAGTTCAGGTCGGCTGCCGCCTGAGCAACGGCGAACAGCACGAACTTGGTTACATCAGCATTCTTCCCAATGACCTCTGATACACGCAAGAAATGGCAGCGCAGGCTGCTCAGCATCATCATCTGCCTGCTGGGCGGTGCGTTCATGGCCATGGCGTTCCCGCCTTATGACTGCGGAAACCTGGTCTGGGTCGGTCTCATCCCCCTGCTCTGTGTTCTCTGGCGCGGACGCCGCGGATTCAAACGAGGCTTCTGTTATGCCTGGTTCTACGGCATGGGGTGGTACTGCGTCAGCTTCTGGTGGATTCACAACGTAGGTTACGTATTTGAAATTCCCCTGCCTGTGTTCGTCGGCATTGCGTTTCTTCCGCTCATGACGGTATATTCATGCCTGGTAGGGCTATGGGGCGGGCTTGCCAACACCCTGCTCCGCCCGGCAATGGCGGATATACCGAACACCGAGGGGCTCAACCCCGAACGCACCCGGCAACGCTGGAACGAATGGGCGCATGCCGATTTGCTCAACACCCTGCGCTGTGCCATAGGCTGCGGTGCCGCATGGGTCTGCGTGGAATGGCTGCGCGCCAACGGTACACTGGGCTTCAGCTGGAACAGCATGGGCATGGCGCTTTACAACGGCCTCTCCATGGCTCAGTGGGCTGAATTCATCGGCACGGCTGCGCTCTCATTCTTCCCCACGGCATGCAGCGTCATCCTCTGGTGCGCCACCCGCCGCACCTGGCTGCAATACCGCAACACAGGCCGCGGCTGCCGCCCATGGGACTTCTACGCCACCATCGTTGTCCTGTTCTGCATGTTTGCTGGTGGTCTGGCCCTTTCGAAAAAATACTCACCGCTGGTCATGCTGAAAAAGGACCAGGTTCTGCAACTCCCGGTCATGGGTGTGCAACTCAACCTGGACCAGAATGAACGCATAGCTGGCGGCGCCCGCCAGCCCGGATTATATGGCGAATTCCTGCGCACCACCCGGCAGGCCTTCACTGAAATACAGCGCCAGACCTTCCAGCAGGCTCAGGAAAACCCGGACCTCGCCATCACCCAGCAGCTGCCGGTCTGGGTCATCTGGCCGGAAAGCGCCATGGGATGCCCCATTCACCAGAACAAGGCAACCGGGAAACTGATTCCGGACCCGTTCACCACCAAGCTTTTCTTTGGCGAAACCGGGCTACCCTTGGTTCGGAAGCAAGTGCGGGAAATGGGAGGTCAGGACTTCGTTCTCTTCACCGGGGTTGATGAATACCTCTGGGAGGATACACCCACGGCCATGCTCCCGCGCGGCATGTATAACTCCATGGCCGTCATCCCCAGCGGGTTCGACTCCATCACCACCACGGCCAAGCAGCATCTCATGCCATTTGGCGAGTATCTCCCCTTCGTGGAGCATCTCGAATGGCTCGGCAACCTCTACACCGAACTGACCGGCACCCAGGTGGGAGAAGGCATTCACCCCGGCAAAGGAGATAACCCCATCAATGTTGCCATTCCCGGCACCAATGAAAGCGTAGGCGTCATCCCCGCCGTGTGTTACGAAGACACCGTCGGACGCCTGCTCACCAAATATGTACGCAAGGGACCGCAAGTCATCGTCAATATCTCCAACGATGGCTGGTTCGGGCACTCATGCTGCGGCGAACAACAGGCGCGCAACGCAGCCTTCCGCTGCATTGAACTCCGCCGCCCTATGGTACGAGCCGCCAACATGGGCTATACCTGCGCCATTGCGCCCAATGGTGCCTTCCTGAACATTCTGCAGAAAGCGGACGGTTCCCCGCACCTGCCCGGACACAGCTACGCCATTCTCCCCGTTGACAGGGAAGCCGGGATTACCCTGTATGCCCTGCTTGGAGACTGGGCCGTCGTCCTCTGTGCCATCCTGGTCATCATCACCTCTCTGCCGTCGCTCCGTCGCAACAAATAAAGCATGCAGGAAACCATTCACATAGCCCTGAGCGCAGACGGGAACTTCACCGTTCCGCTCGGGCTGTGCCTGCATTCCATCATGCAGCATGCCACCCCCGGCACCAACTACCACTTCCACATTCTGGACAGCGGTATCAACCGCCAGCTGCTGCAACGCGGCAACTTCTCCAATATCACTTGGTACAACGTGGCAGACAAAATGCGGGACCTCCCCACGGCAGACCGCTTCCCCTCCGCCACCTATCACCGCTTCCTGCTGCCATCCCTGCTGCCTCAGGAAATCACCCGCGTCATTTTTCTTGACTGTGACACCATCGTTCTGCAGGACCTGACACCACTCTACCACACCAACCTGCAAGGCAACACCATGGCCGCAGTTCCCTGGGTTGTGCTGGGGCACTACCGGGAAGAATACGGGCAACACCTGCGCAGCTTCGCCGCACGTTTCGGGCTGGATGATGACGACACACCCTATTTCTACGCCTCTCTGCTCATCATGGACCTCGAAACCATGCGCCGCCAGGGCACCACGGGCAGAATCATCCAGATTGTACGCGACACCCCGAAAGAAAAACTCATCTGGCTTGACCAGGATGCCCTGAACGCCTCCCTGCGCGGTCAGATTACCCCCCTGCCCCTGGAATACAACGTCATTCCGCTCTTTTCCGAGCAACTCGAAAACGAAAGCCAGGAAGCCCGCAACGCCTACTCGGCACCTGCCATCGTTCACTTTGCTGCAACCAAGCCCAACATCCTCACCGGCCCCAGAAACCGGCTCGAACAGGACTTTTTCCAATTCTGGAAAAACTCTCCCTGGAAAAACTGCATTCCCTACCCACTCATCTCCCTCAGCCGCCTCCCCCGCGCCGCAGCAGCCCTGCTCAACGCAAGCTTCCGGCTTCTGCTCCCCTTCCCGCGCCTCCTGCAAGCATACGGCAAACTGCTCGCAGCATTCCGCCCGCAGCAATAACGCGCCCGTTCCAGCCGCCACTCATCGTTCAGAGTACAGGACTTCAGCCCCGCAAACATGACCGGCGAGGGACTTTCGCCTGCGCACTGCGAGTTACACCGGAACAGGAAAACGAATACCGCCCCGATTCGTGCATCACCGCAAATCACACCACAAGGCGCGGTGGTCGGAGGCTTTGGCGGCGGCAGGGATATCGATGATGCCACCCTGGCCGCGCATGCGTTCGCGGAGGGTGGGATTCACAAAAATCTGGTCGTAGATGCAGTATTCCTTGCCGCGTTTGAAGTAGAGGGTCCATTCCTCACCGCGAGAATCCTCAGGGGAAAGTCGGCGGAGTGAGGAATCCTGTGAAAGACCTTGAAGCAGGATTTGCGGAGCAGCATCGGCAGGTCCGTCATTCCAATCTCCAAAAACAAGGAGCGGCATGCCCTTCTGGGTTCGGGCAATGTGCTGGATATGCTGGGCCAGGGTGTAGGCCTCCTGCTTGCGGAGGGCGGTAGCAGCGCCGGCGTTGTCCGATACGCGGGATTTGAGGTGAGCCCCAATGATGCGGAACAGGCGTCCATCATCCAGACGCACGGTCACATCCAGAATACCACGCAGCATTTTACGGCGTTTCTGCTGGTGGAGTTTCACTGATTCCTGTGAGTTATCCTGCACGATGGGGTGCATGGAGAGCAGGGCCAGCGCACGGTCCTCCCCCTGCCGCGGCAGCACCCGGAAATAGGGGTATTCCATGCCCTGAGCTGCCAGTCTCTGGCGCAAATCCTGCAAGGCAACCGGTCCGCCGATTTCGATGAGCCCCACGATGGCAGGCTGTGCAGAGGCAATGACCTCCACCACAGCTTCGCGGGATTCCTTAGATTTGGGTTTCAGGACATAACGGGAGCGGTATGCTTCACCCTCCACAAAATAATTCTGCACATTGTGCATGAGGAAGCGAACCGGCTTACCAGGCTTGGGAATGGCGGCAATATCCACCTGTTTCTGAAGCGGTGCGGTATGCGCCACCTCGGCAGAGAGCGTTGCTGCGCCCAGGGTGGGCACATAAGCCTCCTGCTGCACGGTGGGAGCCGCACCCAGCCAGCGGAGAATGGTATCATCACCGCCAAAGCGTTCCACCAGCAGCCCTGCTACCAGCAGCACCAGAAACACCAGCAGGGCATCCTTACGCGGGAGTTTACGTTTACGAGCCATTGGAGAAACCGGGCTGAATTGATTGCAATGGGTTACAGGCTGCCACCGTCGAGCCATTCGGCAACTTGCGGTGCGGCGTAGGTGAGAATCATATCAGCCCCGGCGCGGCGAATGGAAAGCAGCGCTTCCAGCATGCACTGTTTCTCATCCAGCCAGCCGGAGGCGGCCGCAGCCTTGACCATCAGGTACTCCCCGCTCACATGGTATGCAGCAACGGGTAACGTGGTGGCACGGCGCATCTCGGCAATCACGTCAAGATAGAGCGTTGCGGGTTTCACCATCAGGAAATCAGCACCTTCGGCTGCATCCAGAGCAGCCTCGCGCAACGCCTCGCGCACATTGGCAGGATCCATCTGGTACGTCTTCTTATCACCAAACTTCGGAGCGCTGCCCAGCGCCCCGCGGAAGGGGCCGTAAAAGGCGGATGCATATTTGGCCGTATAGCTCATGAGGGACACCTTAGTGAAGCCCTCGGCATCCAACGCTGCGCGCAGGGCTGCAATGCGGCCATCCATCATATCACTGGGGGAAATGATATCAGCCCCGGCGCGGGCATGGCAGAGCGCCTGGCGGCAAAGAGCCTCCACCGTCTCATCATTCAGGATTTCGTAGGAACCATCTTCATATTCGCGCACCAGACCATCCTGACCATAGGTATTGAATGGGTCCAACGCCACATCCGTCATCACGCAGAGTTCCGGCACCGCCGCCTTGATGGCGCGTATGGCGCGGGGCACCACACCATCCGGGTTCCAGGCCTCACTACCGGCGGCATCCTTCTTTTCCTCAGGCACCACGGCAAACAAATCCACACAGGGGATTCCCAGGGCGTACAGGCGCTTGCATTCCTGAGCAATACCCGCAACGCTCCAACGCGTGCAGCCAGGCAGAGATTCAATGGGGGTATCCGCGTCCCCCTCCTGCACAAACATGGGGTAAATCAGATTGGCAGCAGAGAGCGTCGTCTCACGCATGAGACCACGGACAGCAGCAGACTTACGGTTGCGGCGGGGGCGAATCGGAAGGTTCATCATATCGCCCCCCACAGTAGCATATTTTGTTCCGCATGTAAAGATTCACCAGTGTTCACATAAGGGATTCCCCGCGTGAATGAGCAGGCATGCTCCACCGCTGGCCGGGCATGCGCAAATAAAGCAGGCAGCGCAACACCACGGCTGCGGTGTTGCGCTGCGGAAAACGAGGATAAGGCTCAGAATTATGCGCCGCCGGCGTTGGCAATCGTCTCCATTCCCTTGGGAAGGAAATTCTTGAAACGGGCTTTATCAATAGCCTTCATGTATGCCTCCTCAGGGGAAACAATACCCTGTTGCAACTTCTGCCAGATGGCGTCGTCCATGAACTGCATGCCCATGCCCTTACCGCCGACAATGACGTCGGCAAGCTTCTGGGTTGCACCTTCACGGATAATGGCGCTCACAGCCGGGGTTGCAAAGAGGATTTCATTCACAGCCACGCGGCCGGGCTTATCGCAGCGCTTCATGAGCAGCTGAGCCACCACGCCGCGCAACGAACCAGCCAGCATCGTGCGGGCCTGAGCCTGCTGCTCTGCCGGGAACACGTCAATGATACGGTCCACCGTCTTACGAGCATTATTGGTATGCAGGGTACCAAACACCAGAAGACCAGTTTCTGCAGCCGTCAGAGCCAGGGAAATTGTCTCAAGGTCGCGCATTTCGCCCACCAGCACAATATCAGTATCCTCACGCAGGGAAGCGCGCAGACCATCTGCGAAGGTCGGGCAGTTATTCGGCACTTCACGCTGGGTGATAATGCTCTTCTTGCTGGGATGCACGAACTCGATAGGTTCCTCCACCGTGATGATATGGCGGGCAAAATTGGTGTTGATGTAGTCAATCAGAGCAGCCAGCGTTGTGGACTTACCGGAACCCGTGGGCCCCGTCACCAGCACCAGACCGGAGCGCATCTCACCGAAGCGCTTGATCTGCTCAGGCACATTCAGCTGCTCCATTGTCAGAATCTTGGTCGGAATCAGACGGAACACACAGCAGAAACCACGCTGCTGCTTCATGTAATTGCAACGGAAACGGGACTTCTCATCCATTTCGTAAGCAAAGTCCGCATCGCCCTTCTCACAGAATTCTTTCCAGAGTTTCGGGGGGCAGATGGGTTCCATCAGCTCCACCATATCCTCATGGGTCAGGTTGTAATCCCGGATGGGGGTCACATCACCATGCACTCGCACCTTGGGCGGCTCACCTTCCGAAAGGTGAAGGTCAGAACCACCCTGATCTACCAGGGCCTGGAAAAACTCATCAATTCTATTTTTCATTTATGGAAAATTCGTGGGTAAAAGTTCAAATCAAATCAAGCTTGAGCAGGCGCAGCCGGCTCCGGGTGTTCCTTGATGAATTTCTCCATCATGACCCGGTCCGTTGCGCGGCCGAGACATTCCTCTGCAGAAATGATACCATCTGTGTAAAGCTGCTGCAGGGAGTCATCCATCAAGCGCATACCAAGGTTCTTGCCTGTCTGGATGAGCCCGGGAATCATGAATGTCTTACCTTCGCGGATGCAGTTTGCCACGGCTGCATTGTTGACCAGCAGCTCCAGAGCCATTACGCGGCCCTTGCCATCCTTGCGGGGTACCAGCTGCTGGGAGAACACACCGCGCAGCGATTCCGACACCATCACGCGGATGTGGTCGCGTTCCTCCACGGGGAATGCATCCAGAATTCGGTCAATCGTACGGGCGGCAGAGCCCGTATGCAGCGTACCCAGCACAAGGTGACCGGTTTCTGCTGCGGAAAGCGCCAGAGAAATAGTCTCCAGGTTACGCATTTCACCCACCATGATGACATCCGGGTCTTCACGCAGAGCCGCACGCAGGGCACGACCGAAGGATTCCGTATGCTTATGCACCTCACGCTGGTTCACATGGCAGCCTTTGCATTCGAAAACCGTTTCAATCGGGTCTTCCATGGTGATAATGTGATCATGGCGGTCGGTATTGATGAAGTCAATGATGGAAGCCAGAGTCGTGGATTTACCAGAACCCACAGCGCCCGTCACAAGAATGATACCGTTCGTAAAGCGGGTAAGCGGTTCCACATACTCGGTAGGAAGATTGATTTCCTTCATCGTCAGCACGCGGCTGTTGATGATACGGTAGCAGATATCATACCCCAGGCGCTGGGAAACCACCGAGGCGCGGTAACGGCCGCGCTCATTCTGGTAGGCGAAGTCAACGTCACCCACCTCCTCAAGACGAGCCCATTCTTTCTCTCCCAGGAAACTATCAACCAGGGCATGAGCATCTTCCTTTGTGAAAGGCAACGCACCTTCCCACATGGGTTGCAAGGTACCAAAACGACGCCAGGACGGCGGATTGGCAGAGGGAAGATGAATATCCGAACACTTGGCATCAATACCCTGCTGCAGGTAATCATCCACATGCAGTGTCACCAGAATCAGCAGCGGGCCCTCTGCCTGAGCATAGATGTACGCATGGTACTTACCATGGGGGCCTTCTGCAATAAAATCAACAGCGCCCTTTTCTTCCAGCGTAGCGCGCTGCTCCGGGGTTGTGCAGCTTTCCACCAGTCTGGTGGTGTCATCAGCCGTGAGAACCCCGGCTGTTTCAGACACCGGGGTATACGCACCCGCCTGCATCCAGTACGGCTGAAGCCCCGGTCCAAGATACATGGTCGGGCTGAAAATGGTCTTCCCCAACTTCAGGTACTCGCCAACGTTATCATAGATATAAGTAGAATCGCTCATGTCGGTTACGCCAACTCTACCACTTTTCTTCCGCGCTGGCGAGCAAAATTATTCATCAACCCGATTTCGCAACCCGGCATGCGGAATTTTCTCCATAAGTACCATTTTTCGTGGGGGATATTCCGGCAAGATGCTCGCCAATTCCTGATTTCACAACAGCGGAGATGCGGGTGTTCCCGCCCGGATTGGCGCCATGAAAATGCAAGTCTCTGCAATATCCGGCGGAACTCCGGAGCTGGCTCATGGTTGCCGCAATTGCAGCTTGACCGGGGAGTGCTTTTCTGGTAGTTTGTAACGAATGCTCAAAAAACTGCTCAGCTGCCTGCTTCTGGTCTGCGCCCTGTTCATTGCAACGGGGTGCAATCAGGAAGAACCCGACAGCAAGGTAATCCGCATAGGCGGGTTTCCTAATGTCACGCATGTGCAGTCACTTGTTGCCCGCAACATGAGCCGCCACGGCTCAGGGTGGTTCGAGCGCTACCTGCCAGGCTATTCCATTGAATGGTACACCTATAACGCCGGTCCCACGGCCATGGAAGCCCTGTTCGGCCGCACGGCTGACCTCACATACGTAGGTCCCAGCCCGGCGCTGAATGCCTACGCCGTTTCCGCAGGACGTGAGGTCCGCATTCTGGCAGGAGCCGTTAATGGCGGGGCGGCGCTCATGGTTGCCCCTGAGAGCAAGATTCAGTCTCCATCCGATTTCAAGGGCCGAAGCATTGCGACCCCCCAACTGGGAAACACGCAGGATGTTTCCTGCCGCGCATGGCTTACACGCAACGGGCTGAAATGCACACTGGAAGGCGCAGGCGACTGCCGCGTCGCCCCGACGCCAAATTCCATGCAGCTGCAGCTCATGCAGCAGGGAGATATTGATGCCTGCTGGACGGTTGAGCCCTGGGTTTCCCGACTGGAAAGCATGGCCGGAGCCCGCATCATGGTGCAGGAGCCCGATGTGGTCACCACGGTACTGGCTGGCAGAGTAGGTTGGCTGAATCACCACCCGCAGGAAGCTGCCATCATCATCCAGGCGCACCGGGAACTCACCCAGTGGATTATTGACCACCCGGAGGAAGCCCAGGCCAGAGTCATCGAAGAACTCACGGAGCTGACTCAGGCACCCATGGAGCCGGAACTGGTGCGCAGCGCATGGACCAGGCTCAAACTGACAGATAAGATAGACACGCCAGGGCTGATTCAGTTCGTGCAGGACGCCCAGGCAACCGGGTTGCTGGACCGCGTTCCCCCGGTGGAAGAAATGATTTACCGACAAGACTGATGACACAGGAAAAACTACATGAGGAAATTCATCATTTCCCAACCGCCAAGCTCAGCATTGAGCATGTGTGCAAGGATTTTGTAACCAAGCGCGGCACTGTGCGGGCTCTGGACAATGTATCGCTCACCATCAACGAAGGGGAGTTTGTCTGTTTCGTGGGACCCAGCGGCTGCGGCAAATCCACCCTGCTCAACATTATTGCCGGTCTGGATAAACCAGACAGCGGCATGGCGCTCATTGACGGCACCCCCATCACGGGTCCGGGGCGCGACCGTATGGTCATGTTCCAGGAACATGCGCTCTTCCCATGGCTCGATGTCATCGGCAACGTCATGTTCGGGCTGAAGCAAAAACCGAACCTGACGAACAAGGAACGACTGGAAGTTGCCAAGTACTACCTGTACCTGGTCAAGATGGACCGCTTTGCCCACGCCAACATTCACGAATTGAGCGGCGGCATGCGCCAGCGTGTCGCGCTGGCGCGTTCTCTGGCGCCAAACCCCAAGATATTGCTCATGGATGAGCCCTTCTCTGCCCTGGATGCCATGACCCGTGAACAACTCTATGGTGACATTCAGGACGTATGGGCCAAACGCCGCAAAACCATTGTTTTTGTAACCCACAATGTGCGTGAAGCTGTTTGCCTGGGTAGCCGGGTGATTCTGTTTTCGCCGCACCCCGGGCGCATTCGCGAGGAATTCCCCGTTTATCTTGCCCGCCCACGCAATATCAACAACCACGACCTGGCCGACCTCTCGCAGGACATCACTTCGGCGCTCAAAGGCTACACCGCCGCAGAATCAGACTAACCCGCCATGAAACGAGTCATCATCACCCTTTTCTTCTTTGCCCTGCTCATCTTCATCTGGGCAGCGCTTACCGGTGATTGCACAGCCATGGGGCTTGATTTCAGCCTCTGGTCGCCTTATGTACTGCCGCCGCCCAGCACGGTGGGACATTACCTCTGGGATAACACGGTCAACGGAAAGATTCCGCTTTCCATGCTCATCACCTTACGCCGCCTGATTATCGGCTATGTGATTGGCCTGGTACTGGGCGTTCCGCTGGGTATGTTGTCGGCCCGGTTCCGGTGCGTCAATGATACACTGGGCATGCTGGCTCTTGGTTTTCAGGCACTTCCCAGCGTTTGCTGGGTGCCGCTGGCCTGCATCTGGTTCGGGCAGACAGAAGCCGCTCTTCTCTTTGTCGTCATCATGGGTACGCTGTGGAGCGTGCTGCTCTCCACCCAGAATGGCATGAAGAATGTGCCGCCCATTTACGCGAGAGCAGCCCGCACCATGGGCTCAAGCCCGCTGCACACACTGGTCTTTGTTACGTTGCCGGCATCTGCCCCCTTTGTGGTAAGCGGCATGAAACAAGGATGGGCATTCGCATGGCGCTCCCTCATGGCTGCCGAAATCTACGTTTCCGTGGTCTCCGGGTTCGGTATTGGCCAGTACCTGCACTACGGGCGCGAATTGCAGCGCATGTACCAGGTTATCGGTATCATGTTCATCATCATTGCCGTAGGTCTGCTGGCTGATAAGATTTTATTCTCACCAGTGGAATCATGGCTGCACCGCCGCTGGGGCACCAATAAAGACTAAATCAAGGATCAAATATGAGCTGGATTGACGAACTCAAGGTCTTGCTGGGTGATTGTGTGCGGACGGATGAGGCAACGCTCCGCGCTCATGCCGGGGATAAATGGCACGCAGAGGCACTACCGGAAGCCGTGGTGCTGGCAACAGAAACCGAGCAGGTTTCAGCTGCACTCAAATTTGCAAACAGCAGGAACATCCCCGTGACGCCCCGAGGCGCCGGAGTAGGATATGTTGGTGGCTGCGTGCCTGTGCGGGGTGGGCTGGTTATTTCCGTTGCCCCCATGACCCGCATTCTGGAAATCAGCCCGGCTGATGGCGTGGCTGTTGTAGAAGCCGGGGTTCTCACCGCAGATCTGCAGACAGCCTGCGCAGCCAGAGGCTGGTTCTATCCACCCGATCCCGCATCGCGTAAGGAATCCAGCATCGGCGGTAATATCGCGACAAATGCAGGTGGTCCCCGCTGCCTGAAGTACGGCGTGACTCGAGCTTATGTGCTTGGGCTTACCGTTGTTCTGGCAGACGGTCGCATTCTCCGCTGCGGCGGCCGCACCCACAAGAACAAACAGGGCTTTGACCTGGTCGGGCTCTTCTGCGGCAGCGAGGGTATGCTCGGCATCGTGACCGAAGCCACGCTGCGCATCATCCCAGCGCCTCCTGCCCGGGCAGCGCTTCATGCCAGTTTCCCGCAATTTGCACTGGCGGCGGCGGCTGTTCAGAACACCCTGCAAGGCGGGCACCTTCCCTGCGCCATTGAAATCACAGATGCCTTCACCCTGGCGGCGGCTCGCAACCACCTGGGACCCAGCGCCCTGCCCGAGGGTGCCATGGGGCACATCATCATCGAAATTGATGGCCAGCGTGATGCCGTGAATACGGAATTAGAATCCATTGCCCAAATTCTGCGGGACACGGGAGCCACGGAGGTGGTCTACGCCCGAACGGAACCGGAGGTCGAAGCCATCTGGCAATTACGGCGGGAATTCTCATACAGCCTGAAGGCAACCGGACTCACAAAACTCAACGAAGATATCGTCATTCCTCGTTCCCAGCTGGTGGAACTGGTCAGTTTCTGCGAAAGCATGCAGAAGGAAACCGGCATACCGGTAGCCTGTTTCGGTCACAGCGGTGATGGTAATATTCACACGAATATCATGGTGCTGAAAGACGCCGATGGTAAAGATATCCGCGAGCCGGCAGATGCCCTGGTACACCGGCTTTTTGACTGGGTAATCACCCACGGCGGAAGCATCACTGGAGAACACGGCATTGGTCTTGCTAAGGCTCCGTGGTTTTCCCGCGCCATAGGGGACGTTGCCATGGATACCCACCGGGCCCTGAAAGCCGCGCTCGATTCCAACGGTATTCTCAACCCCGGTAAAATGGGGCTTTAATGAACGCCGCAGGATTTATTATGACTTTACACCAACTTGCCAGCGCAGTTGAAGCATGATAAAGTGAAGCCATGGATAATGACCAGATGATTAAAGTGATGTCCTATCTCATCGGCTACCGCGTAGGCAGCCAGGTAATGCCGCAGATGCTCCCCGGGCTTCAGGGGGACGATGTGCTGGCTGAGATGCTGGGCAAGGGGTTCCAGGATGGCCTTTCCGGTGACATGGATATGAGCCTGATTGACGAAAATGTAAACGAATACCAGCAGACCTTCCTCACCATGCTCCAGAAGCGCGGTGATGAAAAGGCACAGAAGAATCTGGAGCTGGGTCAGAAGTACATGGAGGAAAACGGCAAGCGTGAAGGCGTGACCACCACGGACTCTGGTCTTCAGTACGAAGTCATCACCCCCGGAACCGGTGAAAGCTATGACGCCGCCAAGCATGGCGATGCCCCCACTGCAGAAGTGATGTACAAGGGTACGCTGGTAGATGGCACGGTGTTTGACCAGAGCCAGGCTCCTGTCAAGTTCAACATCCGCCAGGTCATCCCCGGTTTCACAGAAGCCCTCAAGCTGATGCCCGTTGGCGCCAAGTGGCGCGTAACCATTCCTGCCAATCTTGCCTACGGCGCTAACGGCCCGGGCAGCATTGGCCCGAACAGCACGCTCATTTTCGAAATGGAGCTTCTCGGGCTTACCAAGTAAGTAATAACAACAACAAGACATTCAGATTATGGCTGACTACTCCTCCCGCAAGGTGACCATCATCCGTGTCATTCTTTTTGCCGCGCTTGGCGCCATACTGTTCGGATACGGTGTTGGTCTGGAAGGAACAGAAAGGATGGTCTGGACAGGCGTTGGCATTTTTGATTTGATTTACGCTGGTGTTATCTCCTACCCGCTCTGGCGTAAGAAACATTAACAGCCCTGCCTGAATCGTGTAGGGGGCTTTCGCCCCCTCACACACCACCGTACGTGCCTTTTATGGCATACGGCGGTTTCTCGGCATGTGATTGGTCCCGGAACTGTTGTTCCTGCCGCAACTCGTTATCTCTCCTCGTCAGATACCCTGACAACTCCTCCGCACCGCTACGTGGATTCGGACTTGCACCGCTTTCCATCCCTCGGTCGAGGCTTCGTACATTTCAGTACTTCTTGGCTCTGCTGCTGTATGTTCTGAGATTTGAGTGGTTGCCCACGTTGTCGTAGTCATAGCCATAGGTTTCACCATTCACCTGAGCGCTTGCGAGCTCGGAGCGGGTGTTGTGCACGAAGGAATCGTTCACAACGTTACCCTGGCGTGAGGTCGTGCGAGCGGTGGGTCGCCTGAGCACATCGTAAGTGTATTCACGCTGCGTCACGAGAGTGCTACCACGGTGATACGCCATGCCGGTGAGCAGGTCTCGCTGTGCCTCATAGCTCTGCGTGAGCGTCATGCCGTTGGGCTTGGTGAGCTTGTGCAGGAGGTTGCTGCCTTGCACAGCCTTTTTCAAAAAATCAGCTTGACTCCCCATTCTGAAATTGTTACCCTTTCCTCGTACTCTGAACAACAACACTCTCGATCATGAAATTAATTTCCCCCTCGTTAAAAAAATACGCACACGCAAAACTTTTTCAATAAAAGCAACTACCGGAACGCCTATTTTAATGATGAACACGCTAAAATATATGCCTTGTTTTGATAAAATGATTAGAGGAGGCAGATATCTTAATCTTTTGTGCTTTATCATGCTGCTTTGCTTTGGCCATACATTTGCAAGTAATGAAAAGCCCCCTGTAATCAATTTGAGTAATGCTCAATTTATTCCCGTTGGAGAAACAGGAATAATGTACTGCCCTTACATGTTCTATACTCCGGGCATTGATTATATTGTGTATGCGTTCAGAGAAAAGGAACCTTGTAGTATATACGTTGTTTATCCTGAAACGAAGAAAGTAACACTCTTAGAGAAAGATGATGCTTGCCATGTGTATGGTGGCAGTTATTGTGGGCATTGGATGCACGAACGAGTTTCCGGTATAGATTTGGGAAAAGTATGCATGCTGCCGCGAGAGTTGGTTATCAGTGATTTGTACGAAAATTGGGATTTCTATTCTGTGGACGGCCACTGTTTGGCATCAAGATGGCGTTTTGAGTGGAAAGAAGGTGAACCTTTCCCGGATGAATTGTATCCTGTAGCAAAAACATTTGGAAATCAATATGTAGATGAGCCTTGCTATACAAAGTTTCCCAGTGGCAGTGAACGCGAGGTATGTGATGTTGTCATGTATGGAAAAATATACAGAGCCCAAGAAAATGAGCTGGTATCTGTTCATGAAAATGATATTACTGTTTTGGACTCAGTAGAAAATAAAACGCTGCGAAGATATTCTTGTATTCTGTCCTCTGACAGGTGCGTTTTTTTGTGGCTTTCTGAAGCTTCTGGTGAAAAACAAGAAGGTTTGATACAAAATCGCTGGACTGTTTTTTTTGTTAATGACAAAGGCGCCATAGAGAAAAAACAGAACCTCCCTTATAACATTAAGAAGAAATACGCCAATTATGAAGATGCTATTCACACACCCCAAGCGTTAGCTCGTGGCGTATTGCTCTTGGTGGAGTCTTCTACCTCCGAAAAAATATATGCTTATATCTCTCCGGATAATGATGAGATTGTATATTTGAAATCAGATGGTTATCTTTTCGCATTGCCTTTTATCTTCAAAAATACATGTTTGTTATTCCGGATCGATGAGGACTCACACTCTGCAGAATGTGGGGTTTATGTTATTCCTGCCTCGTCCTTAAATCTTTAGCTCACAGCGGATTTAATCCGCTGTGAGCCAAGTATGCTGAAGATGGTAATCAGAC